>CAYPGE010000472.1:0-6707 GCA_964409865.1 uncultured Pirellulaceae bacterium | reverse complement strand
TGGCGCCGTCCTACGCAGCCGGCGCCGCAGGGCCGCTTACGTCTGAATTGCAGAGTATTCTTGGAGAATATTCCGGGTAGCAGCGATTCCCTCGCCGGTCCCAAGCGAGGAAGTCATTCCGTCGGCGTTGCTCCAAGTGACCAGTCACCCCTTGGAACCGTGTCCTTTTTCCTGGTTCGGTTTGTCTGGCGGGCGAAACGGCTTCAGCAGCCAACCGGCAATCTCCAGGACGACGACGGCGCCGATCATCAGCGCGACAATCGGGAAAGCCTTGGGCCGAGCAATCAAAACCATGGCACCAACGGCGAAAGCCAGCAGGAGCTTCGGCGTGCAGAATCTCGTCAAGGCCAGAATCTGCGGGTACGCCAGCCAGCCCGCACCGAACGCCATGCCGACGCGCAAGCAGATGCTGCCATACATGTCCGCCAGATTGCCGTCGCACAGCAGCAGCAGGACGGCCGCCGCGACGAGCATCGCCAACGCAATCACCCCGATGGTATGCCGGCGGGCCGAGGCTGTCATGCGATTACCGGGCTCATACGTCGGTGATGATCTCGTCGAAAAACTTGAGGAAATTACGGTTGCCCTCCGCGTCCAGGAACTTGATCGCCTGGTTGGGATGCCGATTCATGTGACCGGTGATGTTGTAAGGCACCAGCGGCCCCCACAGAATCTTCTCCCGCAGCGGCTCGATGTGATCCTGCAGCAGCTTGACCACCGGCCGCAGCTTGAATTTCGGGTTCCGCAGAAAGCCCAGCAGCAGCTCCATCGGGCAGTTGCCCGCCCCGCGTCCCAGTCCGCCCATCGTGGCATCGATGCGGTTGGCGCCCATGATGATGGCTTCGATCGTATTGGCGAACGCCAACTGCAGGTTGTTGTGCGCATGGATGCCAATTTCCTTGCCCGTGCCGCTCATCGCCTGCGAGTACTTCTTGTACAGCATGTCGATCTGCTCGCGGTACAGATGCCCAAAGCTATCCACAATCACCAACACCTGCGCCGGCGTGGGCCCGATGGCCTCCAGCACCGTGTCGATTTCGATTTCGCTGATGTTCGACACGGCCATCAAGTTGGCGCTGGTCTCGTATCCCAGTTCGTGGGCATGCTGGAGCATCTGCACGGCCTCGGACACCTGATGCGCGTAAAAGGCCACGCGGATCATGTCCAGCACGCTTTGCTCGCGAGGCACCAGTTGCTCTCTCCAATCGCTCTTGGTGGCGTCCGCCATCGCCGCCAGCTTCAAGCCCGTTTTCTGTTCGTCGTGTTTGCCGAACACGCGCGCCAGGTCTTCCTCGTCGCAGTGCTTCCAAGGCCCAAATTCCCCCTTGGGAAACAGTCGCGGCGTGTTCTTGTAGCCGACTTCCATGTAGTCGATGCCGGCGGCCAGGCAGGTCTCGTACACCGCCCGTGCGAATTCGTCCGAGAACTGGTGCTTGTTGGCCAGTCCCCCGTCGCGGAGGGTGCAATCCAGGACTTTCAACTGCGGACGATACGTAATCCAAGGGGCTTTCTCGGCCATGCTGCACTCACCTGTTACGTCAAGGAAGGGAATCTGCCACCGATCCAGGTACGGGGTCCGGCTCGGCTCGGAACTCGAATCTAGCGACACCGGCTTCTCCAGTTGTGTTGGTCGTTCCGGAAGCCCAAATGGCCTCCAAGCCAAAACAAGGTATTGTGCTCTGCGTCTGCCATCAATGCAAGTGCCCCGGTGCGGTGGTTCAACATTGGACCGACAGCACTACATTTCGCAACGTTCGCGATCCAAGCCGCAAAGAAGTCCGGCTGCTCGGTCCAGCCCGGCTACTGCCGCACCAGCACTGCCACAGACCGGCCCGGAACGCGGTAGGAGCGGGAGCGGACGGCGGGCGCCTGGTCCTCGGGCACGATGTCTTCGGGACTGGGCAACGACGTGTCCACCACCCGCCGCCAGTTGCCGGGCAAGCCTTCGTGGATGCCGAATTCCAGTGGCTCCCAGTAGGCGTTGATCATCACATAGATGTCGGCGTCGTCGACGGCGGCTCCGTGCAAGCAGAAGGCCAGCGAGCGCGAGTTCCAGGACAGGTCCGGGGGGCGACCGACGCCGTACCAGCGGACGTCGTTGCGCCAGAAGCGGGAGCGAGCCAGCGAGGGATGCGCTTTGCGAAATGCGATCATCCTTTGAAAGAACCGGAAGATATCCGGGTTCTGATCCAGGCGGCTCCAATCAAGCCACGACGTTTCGTTGTCTTGATTGTAGGGATTGCTGTTGCCGCCCTGCGTCTGCAGGAACTCATCGCCCATCCGGAACATCGGGACGCCCGCCGACAGCATCAGCAGGGCGAAGAAGTTCCGCACCTGGCGCCGCCGCAGCTTGAGCACCGCCTCGGGCGCGTCGTGATCGCCTTCCCAGCCGCAATTCCAGCTGAAGTCATCGTGACCGTCCAGATTGTCTTGCCCGTTCGCCCAGTTCTGTTTGTGGCCGTAGGAGACCAGGTCGTACAAGGTGAAGCCGTCGTGCGAGGTGATGTAGTTGATGCTCTGGAAGGGACGCAAGGCGTACCTCCGCTCGTCCGTAAACAAATCGTTGCTGCCGTAGAGCCGGGTCATCAGGTCCGCCACCATGCCGGGGTCGCTCTTGACGAATTTCTGCAGGGCGTCCCGGTAGGCGCCGTTCCACTGCATCCAGCGGAAACCGGGGAACAGGCGGCCCAATTGGTACGCGCCGGCCGCGTCCCACGGTTCGGCGATCAGCCGCACGTCGGCAAAATCAGGATCGGCGGCGATTTGACCGAACAAGGCGGGATCTTCGGTGTTGATCGAGCCGTCGGCATTCCGCAGGAAAATGCTGGCCAGATCGAAGCGGAATCCGTCGACGTGCAGGTCCTTGGTCCAATACCGCAAGCTGTCCAGGATCAATTGCCGCACGGCCCGGTTGGACGTGTGCAGCGTATTCCCCGTGCCCGAGTAATTGGCGAAGGGAGCCTTCGGATCGCCGGTCAGCAAGTAATACGTCGTGCTGTCGATCCCCTTGAAGCTGTACGTCGGACCGCGCTGGTCGCCCTCGCAGGTGTGGTTGTAGACCACGTCCAAGATGATTTCGATCCCGGCGCGGTGCAACGCCTGGACCATTTCGCAGAACTCCAGGTGCTGGTGACGGCTTTCCGAATCGACGCAATACGCGTCGTGGGGAGCAAAAAAACTGAGCGGCATGTAGCCCCAATAGTTGTCCTCCTGGGGATCGAATTGGAACACCGGCATCAACTCGACGGCGGTGACGCCCAACTGCTGCAAGTACGGGATCTTGTCAATAACGCCCGCAAACGTGCCCCGTCGCTGGGACGCGACGTTCGAGTTCTCGCGGTGCGTGAAGCCGCGGACGTGCATTTCATAGATGACCAGATCGGATTGATGGCGCAGCGGCGGCTCGTGCTCCCAACAAAACGGTGGTTCGCGCGAATCCAGGACAGACAACGGGGCACGGCCCCAGTTGGAGCCCGGGCGCCGAGCGGCCTCGCGGTCGAACTCCGGCGAGAAATAAACGTCGCGGGCATAGGGGTCCAGCAGCAACTTCTCCGGATCGAACGTGTGCCACTCGAATCCCGCCCCGGGTTTCGGCCCGTCGATCTGATAGGCGTAGAACTGCGCTCCCACCAGCAGGGCCTGCGGAATCCGGCAGTGCCAGATGGGGCCCGTCTTGTTCCGCAGGTGCTCAAATTCGTACCGATAGATCGGTTTGACCAAATCGTCGCCGAAGAAGACCAGGGTCACCTTTTCGGCGTGTTTGGAGTAGATGGCGAAGTTGTAGGCACTCTCGGCTTCGACCCACGAGGCCCCCAAAGGGATCGGCGAACCTTCCAGCGACTCCCAGCGTTTCATAGCCCACAGGCCTCCCCCAGGAACGTGCCGCGCAGCCATGTTAAACCGTGCGGAAAGCTCCGCCGCGCTGGCCGCCCTGGAAGTCTACCACAATCCAAGGCAATTCGCCCCCCTGCCGCTTGAGCAATCCTATCACCGCCCGCTACACTGTGCCCAGCATCCACCTCTCCCGGAGAGACGCTGTCAGAACACACCCTTAAAGGAGGATATCCATGTCCGAAAAAGCCATTCTGACATTTCGTGACAAGAAGATCGAACTACCCGTCCTCGTGGGAACGGATGGCGAGGCGGCGGTCGATATTACCAAGCTGCGAGACCAAACCGGCATGATCACCTTCGATCCGGCTCTGGGCAACACGGCAACCTGCCAGAGTTCGATCACGTACATCGACGGGGACAAAGGCATCTTGCGGTATCGGGGCATTCCGATCGAGCAGTTCACGGACCATCCCAACTTTGTCGAAGTCGCCTGGCTGCTGATTTTCGGCCGCCTGCCGAAGCACGAGGAACTACAGGCCTTCAGCGAACAGCTGACGGAGAACGAGTTGTTGCACGAAGGCTTGAAGCACCACTTCGATCACATTCCCGTCGACGCTCCGCCGATGGCGATTCTGTCGGCGACATTGAGCAACCTGGCGTGTTACCATCAGGGATTCTTCGCCTTGGAGGACACGGAAGCCCTGACGGCGGCCGCCGCACGGCTGATTAGCAAGGTCCGCACGATCGCGGCGTTTTCCTACCGCCGGTCGCGCGGCTTGCCGTTCATCTACCCCGACCCGAAGATGCGTTACTGCGCCAACTTTCTGCACATGATGTTTTCCATTCCCTACCAGCAGTACATCGTGACTCCGGAGGTCGAGGACGCCTTGAACTTGATCTTCATCCTGCACGCCGACCACGAACAGAACTGCAGCACCTCGACGGTCCGCACGGTCGGCTCGGCGAAAGCCAATCTGTTCGCCTCCTGCGCGGCCGGAGTCTGTGCGTTGTGGGGACCGCTGCACGGGGGTGCCAACGTCGAGGTGGTCCAGATGCTGGAACGAATTCACGCGGGCGGCCTCTCGCCGAAGGAATGTATCGAAGCGGCCAAGGACAAGACGAACCCGTTCCGCCTGTTTGGATTCGGTCACCGCGTGTACAAGAATTACGACCCGCGGGCCAAGATCCTGCACGAGTGCTGCGACCGCGTGTTCGCCAAGCTGAACCGCCAGGACCCGTTGTTGGACATCGCCCGGAAGCTGGAAGAATTGGCGCTGGAGGATCCGTACTTCGTCGACCGCAAGCTGTATCCCAACGTGGACTTCTACAGCGGCATTCTGCTGCGCGCGATGGGCCTGCCCACGAACATGTTCACGGTCTGTTTCGCCATCGGCCGGCTGCCCGGCTGGATCGCCCAGTGGAGAGAACAGCACGACGACCCAACCACCCGCATCACGCGGCCGCGCCAGGTCTACACCGGCAACGACGTCACCGACTACGTGCCGATGGAGCGGCGCTAGGGGGAGTAGTCGTAGGCCGGAACAAGTCCGCGCCGTTCCGGCGAGGGCTCATGTGGTTCCCGGACAGTTCGAAGGGCCGGAACAGCGCGGACTTGTTCCGGCCGACACCCGGCGCCGGACCGTTACCAGGCCGACGCTTGCGAAGCGTCTGTCCCGGCGGCGTGAGACAGCGCTTGCAGGGCCTCAAACGGCTCTTGGCCGCGCCACAGCGATAGGGCCCGAACGGCGTGGGACAGAAACGAGAAATTCCTCCGCAGTTCGTCGTCGGGCAGCGTTTCGATCGTCCGCACGATCCAATTCGCGCCTGCGACGAGGACCTTTCGAGGTGGCTGGAGCGGTTTCGGTGCCAGGGCCCAGTATTCCAAGGCATGTCCGGTGACGATGATGCGCCAGTGCAGTTCATCTCCGCTGTCTTGAGTCGGCTCGGAACTCGTCGGCGGCGCAAAGTACCAATCCGCGTTCCAGAAGCCGTCCTGGTGCTGGTGGGCCACCAGTCGCTTGTTCGCGTTCTTGAGGAACTGCTCGATCCGACTGCGCATGCCCGGCGACAAGATCTGCTGCTGTTCATCCAGTCGAAGGTAGGCCATCAACGTGAATAAGCGATGCGTACCGGAGCACACGCCGCGCGGGAGATCCTCGCGCATGATGCGGTCGGCCAGCAGGTCGAATGACAGCGTCTGGCCCTCGGCGCTCTGCCAGCGCTTGGTGGGCGGCAAGAACAAGGCGAAGACCTTGGCCGACCACTCGTATTCTTCTTGCGTGGGATTGAAGTCGTGCAGCGTTTGTTCGACCATCGCCCGCAGCGTCGTTTGGCGGTTGGGCGTGACCACCGGGCAAGACAGCGGCGTACCGACCTCGCTCAGGCAGGCCAAGGTGTGGTCCGGATGCGACGTGGAGGCGATGCCTTCCTTGACGCGGCAGCAGACGCCGAAAGGCGTGTCATAGAACGCGGGCCGTTCCTGGGAGCCGTACAGTTCGGCGAACCGGCGGTGATCCGTCAGCAGAGCCAACAGGTCCGCACCGGAAACAAACTGCGGATCGTCAAACGTGGCCTGCGGACCCCAGCAACGCAGCGCGTGATCGACGTCCGCCAACAGCGTCTTCGGACCGGAGAGCCGCGGACGCAGCTTGAGCAACGCCCGGCGCAGTTGCTCATCGGACACCACATCCGGGCAGTCGTACAACGGCCGGATGCGGAGCGGCTGTTCGCGAAGCGGCGGCACCCGCCACTCGCGGTCCAACTCGCGCGAAGCCGAGACCGCCGCCGCGGCCAGCGCGGCGAGCACCAGCGGCTGGGCCGCCAAGAACCACCAGTCTTGCCAGGAATGCTTCGTTCGGGTCTGGTTGGTGTCA
>CAYPGE010000471.1:0-6711 GCA_964409865.1 uncultured Pirellulaceae bacterium | reverse complement strand
TGTTCCTGCAAGGCATACGCTTTGATCTTGTCGGTCAACCCGATCCCGCGTCCCTCCTGCGGCAGGTAGACGAGCACGCCCGCCCCTTCCCGGCTGATCATGTCCAACGCCATGTGCAACTGCTCGCCGCAGTCGCAGCGCAGCGAGCACAGCAGGTCGCCGGTGAAACAGCTGGAGTGGATTCGCACCAGCGGCGCCGCCAGCCGCTCCGGCTGGCCCATCAGCAGCACGACGGACTGCTGCCGCTCGTACTTGATGTCGTACACGATGACGCGAAAGTGTCCGAACCGCGTCGGCAGATTGGCTTCGGCGCAGCGGCTCACCAGTTTCTCCGTGACGCGGCGATGCGCGATCAGCTGTTCGATGGAAATAATCTCCAGATGGTTTTCGCGGGCCACCTCCAACAACCGGCTCCGCGAGGCGCGTTCGCCGCAATCGTCAAGGATCTCGCACAGCACGCCGGCCGGCGTCAGGCCGGCCATGCGGGCCAGGTCCACCGCCGCCTCGGTATGCCCGGCCCGGCGCAGGACGCCGCCTTCTTTGGCTAACAACGGGTGGACGTGCCCGGGCCGCACAAAGTCGGCGGCCCGGCTGTTAGGATCCACCATGGCGCGGACCGTGTGAGCGCGCTCGCGAGCCGTGATGCCGGTTTTCGCCGAGCGGTGATCGATGGGCGTCATGAACCCGGTTGTCAGGGGCGAGGTATTGGCCGCGACGACGGGTGCCAGATCGAGTCGTTCGCAAACGTCCGGCAACACCGGCACGCAGAACTGTCCGCGTCCGCGGAGAATGAAGTTCACCGTCTCGGGCGTGGCCTGCTCGGCGGCACAAATAAAGTCACCTTCGTTCTCGCGGTCTTCGGCGTCGACGACAATCACCACGCCGCCGCGGGCGATCGCATCGACGGCGGCCGGAACGCTGGAAAACAAGTCGGTCACGGGGGAGTGCTCTGGATTCATGGTGGGTAGGCTGTCAAGGAATGGAACCAACGGGTATTATAAGGTCTCGTCGGATTTCCGCTAGGTCCCTCTTGCAGCATGGACGGCGCGATGCTCGAACGCGAAGAATACGTCGAACAAGCCTACTTGTTCCGCATGCTGAGCGAGCGACTGCCGGAGAACTATCCCCTGCAGGAGTTATTGGAGCAGATCCGCCATGAACTGCTGGCGACGACCAAGCTGCCAATGGCGGTTGACTTTATGCTGGCCGAATTGCGGCACCGCGGCGTGATGTCGTCCGCCATGCGCCGGCTAGCCCACTATTTTACGGCCTATCAGACGTATATCATCGAAGCGGCCGAGGACGATCGCAGCCGTTTTGATTCGCGGGTGGCCATCGAGATCCTGCGGTACGAAGCCGCATACCTGGCGGAACGGCCGACCCCTCAAGGCCTGTTCATGTACCAATTCGAGACGCTCAGCCGCAACCGGCTGCGCTATGACCGCGGTCTGGAAGCCATGGCCGCCGATCCGATGTACAACGACGACTGGCGGGAGTGGATCCAGACCGTGCGGCGGCAGGTCGGCATCGTCGATTTCGCGGACATGATCTACGTCCGCAGCGCCGAGTACCTCCGCCGCCGGACGCACCCCGGCTCGCCACCCCCGGCGCCGGAGAAGCCGCTGCTGTTCGGCGAAAAGGAGGGCAAGATCGCCTGGGCCAACCGCCAAAAGGACCCGATGTACCTGTTCGCCGCCCTGCAACGGCACTTGGGCTACCCCTTCGCCCCGCGTCTCAAGCGTCCGGATGAAACCCGCGAACAAATCCCCCTCATCCTCCGCCGCCTGGAGCGGCTCGAATTGCGGATCAAAATGCTGGAAGAGGAAGCGAGGGAGGGCCTCGATATCACCAAGTTCTACGCCCAGGACAGCAAACCGCCGAACGTCCCCTGATGGATGCAAGCCGCTTCCCAGATATCGTTCAGCCCATCCGCTCTAACGTCTCCAAGAGCGCGGCACTCAAATTGGCGAAGTCCTTCACTTCGGCGGCCACGCGCGGGTGGCCGAACACGCGCACGCGTTTGACATAGTCGTCGAACTGCTGCCTGGCCAGCGATTGGACGACCGGAGAGACCTCGCCCAGCGGCCGATAGACCCCTTCCTTGCGGAAGAAGATCTCGATCTGGAATTCCACCTCCAACTTCATGGGCGGCGCGTCGAACAGGATCTCCGTGGGGGCCACGCGCCGGCCGATGTGGCGGCTGAGCACCGACGCGAACTCCTCCGCACAGCTCACCAGCCAAGGATACGGCCGGCGGGCCAGTCGCTGGTACAACTCCCGCTGCTCGAAGTAGCTGAACTGGGCCACCCGCTTGTACAGCCGGCGGACCGGCCCGAACAGTCCGTCCAGCAGTTCCTTGGCCGGACCCTCGCCCGCCGCCTGCAGCAGGCTGCCGATCATCTCCGCCTCGGTTTGGCGGAACAGCGAGTCCAGGTTCAGCCGGTGGTGCAGCAGATAGAAGGCACGCTGGAACATGGCCGTGGCCGAGCGGACCGCGTGGTGCCAATACACTTCGCTGAACATCACGTACCGGGAGAAAACCATCATCTCGGCCGCCGTGCGTCCCTTGTCCGAGATCGCCAGGGCGTCGCCGGCTTGATTCAGGCACAGGCTGCCAATCAGCCGCTGCTGGTCGAAATTGCGTCCGTACGGCACGCCGGCGTGCAAGCTGTCGCGGACCAGGTAGTCCATTTTGTCGACGTCGATCGGCCCCGACAGCAGGCTGTGCAGGATCTTGGCAGCCGGATCGCGCGGCGGCTCGGACAGCAACGCGACCACCTCGCGAGGTTGCGTGCCCCAGCTGTCGCGGAGAGCATCGGCCAAGTCGCCTTCCAGCAGAAAACTGTTGGCAAACAGTTCGTGCTCCGGGACCCCCGGCAGATCGATGTCCTCGATGGCGTGACAGAACGGCCAGTGTCCCAAGTCGTGCAGCAGCGCGGCGACGATCATCAACTCGGCGTCGCGCCCCGTGACCGCCGCCGCGAAACGCGGATCTTGGGCCAGCTGTTTCAGGTACAGCAGCGCGATCCGGTATACACCCAACGAGTGCTCGAACCGCGTGTGATGGGCCGCGGGATAGACCAACGAAACCAGGCCCAGTTGACTAATCTTCGCCAAGCGGCGGAACTCGGCCGTGTCGATCACCCGCTGCACGCGCTTGGTCAACGGCACATCCAGTTGGTCGGGAATCCGCACCAATTGCCGTCGCGCGTCCAGATTCGAGATCTCGGGAAGGTCGTGGATCGTTTCCATAAACGGACCTCGCGACAATGACGCGGCGGGGTGGGGGCCACGCCTTGATCTTCGTGCTACGATCGGCCGTCCGGCTTCAGCACGATTTTGCCCGCCAACGTGCCGGCCTGATGCAACGTGTGTTGTTCCTGCAAGCGGTGTGCTTCGGCGGTCTGCGACAGCGGCAGGACGCAGCCAATCTGGGGCTTCAAGCGGCCCTCGGCGAACCAGCGGTTCATGTCGCCGGCGGAGGCGTTCAACTCTTCCGGACTGGCCTTGAACATGACGAAACCGTGCAGCGAACATCCCTTCACGTAGAACGGTCCGACCGGAAAGGCCGGCCGCGCATCGCGTCCGGCCATCAGGACAATCCGGCCTCGCTCGGCCACGTAAACAACGATCTTGTCAAAGTCGGGCTCTCGGCGCGTTTCCCAGAAGACATTGACGCCGGCAGGAGCCAACTCCCTGATCGCCGCGTCCACATCCTGCGTCTTGTAGTTGAACGCCGCGTCGGCTCCCAATTCCAGGCAACGTTTCACCTTTTCGTCGGAACCGCCGCTGGTCAGCACCCGAGCCCCGGCCGCCTTGGCCATCTGGACCACCATCGAGCCGACGCCCCCCGTACCGCCCGGCACAAAGACCGTCTCGCCGGGCTTGATTCTCGCCTCGCGAAACAGTCCCAGGTGAGCGGTGACGCCGACCAGCGCGGAGGCGGCCACGGTCTCGTCGGGGACGCCGTCCGGCGTGGGATACAACCAGCACTCGTCGATGGCGCAGTATTCGGCAAAGGTGCCTTGCCGGCCCAGCAGCCCCTGATTCGTGCCCCACACGCGATCGCCGACTTGAAAGCGAGATGCCCCCGGACCGAGTTCTTCGACGACGCCCGCCACGTCGCAGCCGACGACGAACGGTTGGGGCAACGGCCAGGCTGCGATGGCCCCGCTGCGGATGTAGGTGTCGATGGGATTGACCGCCGCGGCCGCAACGCGGACCAGGACTTCCGCGCCCTTGAGCGATGGTTTCGGCAATTCTCCGTACAGGATGCATTCCGGAGGACCGGTGCGTTCGAGGTAAGCGGCCTTCATGAGATCCTCGCTGGTGAAAAGGACGAAACGGGACTCGATTTGTTTTACCTCACGTGTCCCGCGGATTCCAGATGCCTCGCCACGGTTGACAGGCCCCGTTTCTGGATTCGGCATGGCAGGCGAATTGTAACCGCTGACTTTCGCCTGGAAGCCAGCGAACGTCTCCGAGGCGAGCAACCTTGACACGCTGCGCACGGCTGCTAGAATCCTGACATTTAACTTAGTCCTTGTCATATAAGAACTTGCTCCAATATGAAATGCAACAAGTGTGAGAAACCTGCGACGTTCCACATCACGGAACGCGTCGGGGACAAGGAGCAATGGGAAGAATTGCACCTGTGCGAGGAGTGCGCTCGCGAATACCTGAGTCGCCCCAACGAGGTTCAGGAGTCGGAATCGCTGGCCAGCGCCTTGTTGCAGCATTTGAAGATCGGGGAAACGGCCGCGGAATTGGCCGAGTTGGACAAACAGGCTTGTCCCGTGTGCGGAATCACCTTTAAGGAATTTCGGCAACACGGTCGATTGGGCTGTCCGAACGACTACATTTGTTTCGAGGAGCAATTGGAGCACCTGGTGGCAAACATTCACGGGGCCACGACCCATACGGGAAAGCGTCCCAAGGCATCAGGCCGCACTCTGGATAATCAGACTCGTTTGATTCGTTTACGCCGCGAACTGCGGGATGCCGTACATGCCGAGGACTACGAGCGTGCCTCGGTGCTGCGGGATCAGATTCGGGAACTCGAAGACGAAGGCGCCTAAGGCGTGAAACTTGAAGAACTCGCTGGGAAGTGTGGCGAGTGGTTGCGCGGCTCCGGGCCGGAGTCGGATATTGTCGTCAGCAGCCGCATCCGCTTGGCACGAAACTTGGCGGACTATCCGTTTATACGCAAATGTACCGGACTGGACCGTGCGGCGATCGAAAAGACGCTGCGGGACAAGTTCGCGCAGATCCCCGGCTTGCGGGACGTGGCCTATTGGGATGTCAACGGGTTGCCGGACGTCGACCGGCAGTTTCTGGTCGAACGGCAGTTGATCAGCCGCGAGCACGCCGACTCGGACGGTGCCCGAGGCGTGATGATCGACCCCAACGAACAGTTCAGCCTGATGGTCAATGAAGAGGACCATCTGCGGATCCAGGTGATGCACAGCGGCTTGGATCTGCAGGGCGCCTGGGAGCAGATCAATCGGATCGACGATGCCCTGGAAGAGCACGTGAATTACGCCTTCCACGAACGTTTGGGCTATTTGACAGCCTGCCCGACCAACGTGGGCACCGGCATGCGTGTGAGCGTGATGCTGCACCTGCCGGCACTGGTCCTGACCCGCCAGATCGAAAAGGTCTTTCGCAGCCTGCAGAAAATCAGCCTGGCCGTGCGGGGACTGTACGGCGAAGGCTCCCAGGCGATGGGGGACTTTTACCAGTTCAGCAATCAGATCACGCTGGGCAAGACGGAAGCCGAGTTGATCCAGCAGGTCAGCGACGTGGCGCCCGCGTTGATCGAGTACGAGCGCAAGGCGCGCCAGTACCTGGTCGACGAGAGCCGCCGGGAACTGCACGACCGCGTGAGCCGCGCGTACGGCCTGCTGTGTACGGCCCAGACGATCAGCAGCGAAGAGACGATGCAGTTGCTGTCCAGCGTGCGGATGGGCGTCAACCTGGGCCTGATTCGTGACGTGGCCATTCCCACCGTCAACCAGCTGTTCATCCACACCCAGCGGGCGCATCTGCAGAAACTGCGGGGCATGGAACTGGACCCCACCGGCCGCGACATCGAACGCGCCAATTACCTGCGCCGGCACCTGAGGGGTGGTTCCACGACCGACGGGACGAGCCACAACTGAGCCGCGGCCCGGATTCTCGGTCACCACGGTGCGTGCGCTCCTTTCCCGGCTTCGTTCCCGGCCTCCCGCCCCGGAAACGGGACGGTTGAATCCGGACGGAATCGAGACGGCGGGCGGTGGTCACGCTAAGCCGCGTTCAAGAAATCACTGTCGCCTCGTCAAAGTAGCCATCACACTCCGAGTGATGACCGGCTAAAAACACGGGACACGCACAAATCGGACCATCATTTCGCGAACGCTGCTAAGTCGGTTTCCTGCTGAATCCCGCTTCGCTGACCGCAGCGGCGGCCGGCAACTGCGGAGGCGCGTCCTGCGACGTCATGGACCGCAGGTGGAGCGATACCCACACGAGCCCCAGGCTGCCGACCGTAAGATCGGTGATCAGGCGGCCGGAAAACATGCCCCGTACGCCGAAGAAGTGAGCGCCTAGCCACGACAGCGGAATCAGGAACACCAGGACGCGGATCATGTTCAGCGTCATCCCTGATGATGGCCTGTGCATCCCGGTCAGCATGAATCCGCTGTAGCGATGCACCTCCATCATCCCATA
>CAYPGE010000470.1:0-6724 GCA_964409865.1 uncultured Pirellulaceae bacterium | reverse complement strand
CCCACTTTTTAGTCTGGACGACGCACTAGGGCTGCGTCCAGGCTAAATGTTGGGGTAGCGGAAGTGGCGTAAGCTTCCAGCTTGCGGCGATTTGTTGATGGCAAGCTGGAAGCTTACCCCACTTCTTAGTCTGGACGACGCACTAGGGCTGCGGACCTGCTCCCGGCTGGCGAGGGGTGGCAGGCAGGGTCGTCAACACGCGCCAGGGCGTCGGCTCGGGCGGGGCGTGCGACTTGCGTCCCCCCCGTCCCGCGCGGTCTCCAGAAATGCGGAAGACGACGCCCCACAGTGCTATCACCACCAGGACGACGACGCCCAATGCTGCCGCTGCATCCAGTGCCAGCCGACGCTCCAGTTGATGGACCGGCGAAGTGGCGGCCTGGACGCTGATTTGTACCAGCACGAGCAGGTCCGTTTCGTGCCGCCGGCCGTTGTGGTTCTGCGTCCGCCCCGGCAGTCCGACCGGCTGGGTGGCGGCGATCCAGTCGCCTCGGTAAGCCTCGCCGCCCGGTGCCTCGGCCAGCGGGTCAAAATAATCATACACGGGTTCGGTTCCCATCCTGTGCAGCAGCGGCAACGGGACTTTGAAGTCCTGTGCAGGCGGCTGCTCCTGGAACAAGGGATGCTGCAGGACCGTGCCCCGGCGGTCGCCCGGCCGGTTGTCGACCAAAACGGCGAAGTAGTCCGACGGCGCCTGGCGAGTCCGAAAGACGGCAAAATCCCCGACGTTGAAAGTGACCGCCAGAATCCCCAGAAACTCTGGCTCCGCCTCCGTCCGATCGTAGACGGGGGTGGACAGGGCCACTTTCCATTTCTTCGTCGTGCCGCTCTTGAACGCGGCCGACAAGTGCGTGGCCTCGATATGCTGCGGCGGCGCCGTCGTCGAACGCTGGGCCGGCGCGTCTTCCTGCCCGCCGCGAAAGTAGGTCCGCCAGCTGAAGTTCTCTCCGATCGGCCCCGCGACCGCTTCCTCGACATAAACACCGGCGACCCACGTTCCCAGGCTGTCGGTAACGAAAATACTGGCAAACTTGGACGTCGAAGCAGGCGAGCTTTCGCTGACGCGAGCCAAACGCCGCTCCAAGCTGGCTTTGAAACCTCGCCGCACCGGTTCGTCCAAGAACTGCGCACGCAGCTCCTTCAGACGCTCGGCCGGCGTGGCCGGATCGTTGATTGCGCGCAGGTTTTCGCTGTCCAACGCGCGGCGAAACTCGGCCAGAAACTCGGGCGAACTCGCTTCCTGCTCCAACACGGCGAAGTAGTCGGCAAGTTCGGCCTCGAAACTCTTGGCGACGAACTTGGCGGCAAACTCGTTCGCGCGATACGCCTGCTCCTTGACCATCTGCTCCGAACGGCCCACCGCTGCCGTAAACGCCCGCCAGGAGAAGAGGATCATGATCGCCAGCAGTAGCAGCGGCCCGACCAGGCCCAGGATCAGCAAGGGACGCCGGCGGCGAGCCCGGTCCCGGGCTTCCAGCGCGTCCAGGACCAGCTGCGCGTTGGCATACCGGCGAGCCGGATTCACGGCCAGACAGCGGTCGACGATGTCCGCCAGCGCCCGGTCGACGCCGGGAACGTAACGGTGCACATCCGGCGGCGGCGTTTCGGCCAGCCAGCGGCGATAGCACGCCAAGCGTTCGGCGATGTCGCCCGTGCCGTCCAACCGCCGCAACGACTCGTCATCCCGGTGCGGCGGCGAGCCGGTCAGCAGACAGTACAGGATGGCGCCCAGTGCGTACACATCCCAGCGGGCGTCGGGCAGAGCGTTCAGATCCGCCTGCTCGGGCGCCATGTAGAACAACGTCCCCAACGCCGGCGTTTGCTCGTGAGACAGCCGCGACTGGCCGAAGTCCGCCAGCCGCGGCCGCCCGTCCTGGTCCAGAAGGATGTTGGCGGGCTTCAAGTCGCAGTGCAGCACGCCTTTGCCGTGCGCGTGCGTCAGGCCGACGGCGATCTCGCGGAACATGCCGACCGCTTCCTGCGGCGTCAACGTGCCCCGCCGGTTCAACAGATCATCCAGCGAGCCGTTCTCGACGTATTCCATCACGTAATACGGCGGCTCGGCGTGCCAGCCCACGTCCAGCAGTTGGACGACATAGCGATCGGCGGACAGAAAGACCAGCTTCTCCACCTCCCGCGAGAGCAGCGTCCAGTCCAGTCCGCCCCGGTGCAGGTAGAACTTGATCGCCACCCGCCGGCCGGTGTTGCGGTCGGTGGCCACCCAGACTTCCCCGTAGGCGCCCGTGCCCAGGCAGCGCTGGACTTCGTACCCCGGCGCTTCGCCCGGCGGTTGCGTGCTCTGCAAGCTCAGCTGGCGGGCCCGTTGCAACTCTTCCGGATGCTGAAATTCGGTCGGCTCACGGCTCATGCCCCTATCGTAGCAAACCGGCGCGGAGGGCGGTAAGGCAAGCGGAGGGAAAAAAAGAACGCCGCGCCGAGTAGGTTGGGACTCCGTCCCGACCGCGTCGAGACAGATCCCGAACGGCCGCAATCCGGTGTACGCCCTGGTCACCGCGCCAAACGTTCGCCAACGGGCAACGACGGCAGCTTGGGCAGTTGGCCGGTGCGGACCGAAGCGGGCAGTTTCGAGAGTTGATCCAGGTTCCATTGGCCCGCGATGGGAGCCGTGAGCTTCTCCAGATCCGCGCGACGGACGTTCACGCGAGCGAGCATCTCGTCGCCCTTGATGCGGGCCAACTGGTCGAGCTTGTCTAGATGCTCGCTGACCTGGCCGCTGACCCGGCCAGCCAACTGGTCGACGCGCGCCTGTAGTTCCTGGCGGACGGCCGTGTTCAGGCCGTCGGCCAACTGCGGACCCAAATCCGAATGCAGCCGAGCACTGGGACGCCGCAGCGTGCCGGACAGATCCACGCTCACCGTCAGCTGCTGGATTCCCCGCAGCGCTTGATTGACGCGCGTCCGCACCGCATCGCCGCCGTACGAGGCGGCCAGCGCCGTCTGCAGGCGGACGTCTTGTTGGGCATAGACAAGCTGCCCGGCGAGCGAGTCGTCGCGCAAGTCGATTTCCAGCCGGATGGCTGCCCGCCCAGCAGCCACGGAAAGAGCAAGTTCCTCCTCGCGGCCCAACTTGCGTGCGGGCAAGTCCACGCTCGGCAAGTCCACCACCAGATGATCGTGCGCGCTGGGGCCGGTACGGTCCAGGACGGCGTGAATCCGCAGGGGGGCGGTGCCGCGGGTCTCGATCGCCACCGTGGCGGGCCGTCCGTGGATCGCCGGTTGCGTCGTGACGTCGGTGAGGGTCCCCGTGAAGGGCACATACCGACCGCCGTGACGGAAATCGCCGTCCACCGCCAGATGCTCGAATAAGACCAGCGGCGATGGCCGCAAGTCGCCGAATTGGACCGTGCGTCCGCGGAGTCGTTGGGGAGGCGTGAACTCGCGGCGATGGGGAATGCACTTCCGGCTCCATTCGACCCACGCCAGCAGTTGTTGCAGGCGTGCGGCCTGCTCGCGACCGAGCAAGTAGTGCGTGAGGGTCTCCCCGTTGAGCGACTGCAAGTTCAGTTTGCTGCGCAGATAAGCCACATCGTGTTCTTTGGCTTCCTGCAGGGCTTTCGCATCCCGCTGGACCTGCTCGCCCATGCGGCGCACCTCGCTCGGCAGCTGTTCCAAGTCACCGCGGGTTTGCGCGATGTCGCCCGCCGCCTGTTCCATCTGTTGCGGATTCGGGATCGCTTTGGATCCGCGGATCTCGCGGACCAGTTCCTTGATCCTGGCCACGCGGTCCTTCAAGGCGTCGATTTCCGCTTCCATGCGGCGGTACTCGTTGGGCCAACGGTCCATCAATTCCCGGCACAACCTCGGAGTCAGCAAGTCGCTTTCCAGATCCTCCCGCAGTCGTCCGGCGATCGGCATCAGCCACTGTTCTCGAAACGCCACTTCGTCAAAACCGCCCAGAAGATCAGCGGAGCTGTCGGCATCTAGCGCTCCGGAGGTGGCTCTCATGTCGTCCAACCGCAATCCGCTGATCCGCCCGTCACGCACGACCAGCCTCTTCTGCAACAAGGCGTCGCGATCCAGGTCCAGTTGGACTTGAGTGGCGCGGAACAGGTTTTTCGCCGGCGACGCCGGATTGGCGACCTGGACGCCGCCCAGTTCCAAATCGACGCGGGCGAGGGACAAGTCCAGCGTCTCGACGTCGATGCGGGCACCCAGTGCCTGGGAGCCGTACGTCACGAGCCCCCAACGCAGCAGGGGGGCGAGTCCTAAGCCCAGGAAAGCCGCCACCGCTGCGACCAGGAGCAGACGCGGAATCAGGTAGCCCCAACGAATCATCGCTGCCAACTCCAACCGGTCGATAGGTCGGCACCCAAGAGCACCTGATACAGTCGATACTTCTTGAGACGGCCAGACAGCCTCGCCCCGTAACGCTTTTGGAGACGCATCACGCTGCGGCTGGTCAGGAAATACACGGGGTAGAACAGCCACAGCCCCAACGCCAAGCTGCCGACCACCACCGTGTTGTTCAGGCCGGTCCAAGCCATCGCCGGACACTGCAAGAGCCAGTTCCAGAACGGCGTCAGCGAGGGCGATGTGAGCAACGCGTACCCAAAACGATCCGTGAACGGGTCGCAAAACGCGGCCAGACAAGCGCATACCAGCGCCGTGCAAGTCCCGGCCGCCAAATTGATCCGAAGGGTCAGCAGCAGCATCCCCAGTGCGGCAGCTGTCAGATTGTCCTTCGGAACCAGCCCTACGACCATTCCCAGAGCAACACCCCAAGCGATGCGTCGCGGCGAATTCAGGCCCCGCAACGCGCCGGCCAGATATCGAAAGGGCTTGATGAACCAAAGCACGGAGCGATCCCCCTGGAAGTGAAGGCTGTATAACAGGATCGACCGTCAGAAGCCGCAAAAGTAAATCACTTTCACTAGACCGGACTATCTTATCCAATTTGCCCAGATTCTCACGGTGGAGGCTTAAGTGCCTGTGAGGAAGTTGCATCGCGTTTGTTGTGCCGGCTTTGGCCGGTCTTCGCCAAACCGGCTGAAGCCGGCACTTCAAGCAGACTTTTGGGCGAGCACTTATTCGGGACAACCCAGCGGCGGTACACCCCACGCGGCTTGCATTGTCTGGCCTTTGGTGGCTCCTGCGCGTTGAAGTCCAGCGGCGGGTTCTGTAAACTTCGGGGGATTTTGGGGCCAACGGCGGGAAACTGCCCAGTGGCCGCAAGCATCGTTGTTTGCGGTTTCGACAAGCGGAAGACTTGTCGCCACGCGCTTGGTAAACTTCCACGTCTGCGGCTCGATGGCATCGTGTGGTGCGGCGGAGAACTGTGGCATGCCCATCGACACCAAGTGTCCCGGTTGCGGGCGTTTGTTGCGCGTCGGCGACGAACATGCTGGGCTGCATGCCCGCTGTCCGGCTTGCAGCACGATTTACCTCGTGCCGGGCGGCCTGGGTCCGGGGGAACCGCCGCGCACAACGGGTGAGAATCCGTTCGGCGACCGAACTGAGGGTGCGGGAGACGGGGGCCGCAGCACACTGCCGCCGGTGGCCGTGTCCCCAACTCGCCATGCCACTCCGCATCGCGGCGGGCTGATCCTGGTCCTGGGGATCCTGGGCTGGATTGTCGGCTGCCCCATTTTCAGCGTGGCGGCCTGGATGATGGGCTCCTCGGACCTGCGAGAGATGCGCTGTGGGCGAATGGACCCGGCGGGCAAGGGACTGACTCAGGCCGGATACGTCTTGGGGATGATTTACAGCTTGCTTTGGATTGTCGTTGTGGTCATTCTCATGGTGGTGTTGATGATCGGTTTGGCGGCCAGCGCCGTGGGATGATTTCGAGACGGGCAGGGGGAGGTTTTTTGTGAAAACCTCGGATGGCAGTTCGGTGTTGGGGGCCAGCGTGCTGGTGCTGAACCGCATGTACGTCGCCGTGCGCGTGGTCAACGTCCGCCGGGCCTTCGTGATGCTGTATCGAGATTCGGCCGAGGTGATCCACGTCGAGGATGGGGCTTATGCCAATTACGATTTCCGGACGTGGTGCGAATTGAGTCAGTGTTGGTTTGAGGAGCCCCCCATGTTTGCCGGCTCGGATCATGGCGACTGGGTTCGCGCGGTTCGCTACTGCATCCAGGCGCCGCGCATCATCCGCTTGTTGCGGTTCGATCAGACGCCGCGGCACACGGTCCGGTTGAACCGCAAGACGCTCTTTGCGCGCGACGGCAACCGCTGTCAATACTGCGGGGAAGCCTATCCTCACAGCCAGCTGAGCCTCGACCACGTGACGCCCCGCAGCCGCGGCGGCAAGACCTGTTGGGAGAACGTGGTTACCTGCTGCTTGAATTGCAACTCGCAGAAAGGCGACCGCACGCCCCAGGAAGCCGGCATGCGGCTCCAGGTGCGTCCGGCCAAGCCCAAACACAACCCCATGCTGAAACTCAAACTCGGTAACCCGCGTTACCAGGTCTGGCAACCATTTCTGAACCAGGCCGCGTACGCGATTGACGTGATCTGACATTCTATGAGCAAAGTCACCTACAAGGACGCCGGTGTCGACCTGGACGTGTACGACGAGGCCATGACGCGCCTGCCGCGTCTGATGCACCGTACCTTCTCCCCGCGAGTGCTGAAGTTGGACGGCGGGTTCGCCGGCCTGTTTCAACTCGATTTCTCCAATCGTCTGTTCGCCCGCAACTACGACGACCCGGTCCTGGTCGCCTGCACGGACGGCGTCGGCAGCAAGCTCAAGGTCGCCTTC
>CAYPGE010000469.1:0-6760 GCA_964409865.1 uncultured Pirellulaceae bacterium | reverse complement strand
GGAGCGTGATGGCTACTTTGAAATCGCGACAGTTATTGATTCGCCGATCCTAAGCAGTCGAGCACGCGTGGTGGTATGTTCCCACGACGGCGGCTGTCGCCGCTGTGGGGTTGGCGTTTTTGCATCGTTCGAGAAATAACTGTCGCCTCGTAAAAGTAGCCATCACACTCCGTGGGATGATCACCAATAAACACTGGACAGTTATTTCTCGAACGATGCTTGCCCTTCTCGTCCCAGGCAGGAGAAAGAGAGTCATGACCCATCGCCGCACGAACGAATCAGAAGTCTGGCAGCGCGGGCAGCTCGAAGCGGCCGAGCCGCCGCAACGGGCGCTCGGCGACCGGCGAGAATTCCTCAAGACCCTGGGAACGATTTCCGTGGGTTTGACGATGGCGCACATCGGCACGGACTCGGCAGCGGCCGAGGAGCCGGAGGTGCCGCAAGTTCCGTTCGGCAAGGTGAAATTGTCGCGGCT
The DNA here is from genome assembly GCA_964409865.1 of uncultured Pirellulaceae bacterium. Classification (GTDB taxonomy): domain Bacteria; phylum Planctomycetota; class Planctomycetia; order Pirellulales; family Pirellulaceae; genus Anammoximicrobium. Next base: position 6,285 of record CAYPGE010000469.1, on the reverse strand, counting down.
GATCTGCGGCTCCAATACGTTCAATGCGGGCTCGCACTTGTCGAGCTTCGTGAATCACGAGATGCGGAGCTACTACACGCCCGAACAGATCCTGAAGACCCTGCGGCGATGCGAGGAAGCGGGGGTCAACTGCTGGCAGATTTCCGGACTGAACAACCTGGATCTGTACCGGCGGTTGGTGGACGAAGGCAGCCGGATGCACGCCATCTCGCTGGGCCGCGACCCGGCCGACTTTCCTGCCCTGGCCAAAGGCGGCTGCCTGGGCGTGGCCCATCACGGCGAGGTGACCGACAATCTGTTCAAGGCCGGCAAGCTGGACGAGATCCGTGATTTCCTCAAACGCGTCCGCGACGCGGGCATGCTGGCCGGCGTTTCCACGCACATGCCGGCAGTGGTCGATGCGATCGAGTCCAAGGGTTGGGAGCCGGACTACTATATGACCTGCGTGTACGAGCGGAACCGCAGCAACGAGGAGCTGAAGAAACTGCTGGGTTATGTCCCCATCCCGCCGCGCGAAGTGTACTTGGAAGAGGACCCGCCGCGGATGTTCCAGGCGGTCCGCAACGCGCCGCGGCCGTGCCTGGCTTTCAAAATCCTGGCCGCCGGGCGACTGTGCGACCGCAAGGAGACCGTCGAGCGGGCGTTTCGCGAGACGTTCCAAGGCATCAAGCCGACCGACGCCGTGATCGTCGGCATCTACGACCGCTACAGCGATCAACCCGGCGAGGACGCCGGTTATACCCAGCGATACGGCAAAGTGAGTTAGCCTCGTTCGAGAAAGAAGGGTCGCGCCCTCAACGTAGCCATCACACTCCGTGTGATGATCGGCAAGAAACAGTGGACAGTTCTTTCTTGAACGCTGTACAGTAACGATCCCCGTGGCAGCCCTGGGGCATTGGGAGTATTCAGATGCAGTCTGACAGCACCACTCAGCCGTCTTCTTCTCCGTTGGCCGCTCTTGCCGCCGCTGGTTCGCTGGCGATGGGCCTGGACATTGCCCGGTCTGCGCACGCGGCCGGCAGTGACGTCATTCGCATCGGCATGGTCGGCTGTGGCAACCGCGGCACGGGCGCTTGCCGCGAAGCGCTGTTGGCCCAGGGGCCGGTGAAGCTGGTGGCCATCGGCGATTTGTTCCCGGAACGCATCGAGATCAGTCTGAAGAACCTGACGAAGTATGCGGACTTGGCGCCCAAAATCGACGTCCCGGCCGAACGGCGGTTCGTCGGCTTTGACGCTTACCAGCAGGTGATCGACGCCGGCGTCGACCTGGTGCTGTTGACCACGCCTCCGCACTTCCGGCCGATCCATTATGCGGCGGCGGTTCGCGCCGGTAAGCACGCCTTCCTGGAAAAGCCCTGCTGTATCGACGCGCCGGGATATCGAATGCTGGTTGCCGCGAACGAGGAAGCGCGACGGAAGAAGCTGTCCGTTGTCGTCGGCCTGCAGCGGCGGCATCAGCGCAACTACCTGGACGGCATCCAGCAGATCCGCGACGGGGCCATCGGCGACGTGCGGTTTATCCGCACCTACTACAATGTCCAGGGCGGCGGCCGGTCCGGGTGGCTGCGGCCGGAGGGGATGAGCGAGTTCGAGTACCAGATCCGCCATTGGGCCATGTTTCTGTGGCTGTGCGGCGATCACCTGGTCGAACAGTCGACCCACGAGATCGACGTCGCGAACTGGGTAATGGACGCGCACCCGGTCCGCGCCAGCGGCATGGGCGGCCGGGAAAAACGCTTCGGTCCCGGCAACGGCGACATCTGGGACCACCACTATGTCGAGTTTGAATACGGGGGCGGCGTGCGCTACTTTTGCCAGGCTCGGCAGCAAGCCGGGACGTGGGACCACGTCTCGGAGAACGTCCACGGGAGCAAGGGTGTGCTGACGCTGGGCACCGGCGCCTGGGGATTCGGCGCCCTGACGCCCCGCGACTTGCGGGACCGGAAACGCGTGGCCGAAAACCCCTACCAGCGCGAGCACGAGGACCTGATGGCCAGCATCCGCGGCACGGGCCCGTACCGGTTGGACGCCGAGTACGGGGCGACCAGCAGCATGACGGCCGTGATGGGCCGCATGGCCACCTACTCGGGCCAGTTGGTCACCTGGGACGAGGCTGCAAAATCGGATCTGCGGCTCGGCCCCGACCGTTACACCTGGGACGCCGACCCGCCCACCAAAGCCGACGCCACCGGCTCCTACGCCGCCGCCGTGCCGGGCGAAACGCGAGCTTGGTGAGGGCAACGCTCAGATCCCGAATCCCGCGCGGTACTTTTTGCGGATCAGCGGTTCCGCTTCGGGTGCGTTGGTGGCCCGCATCGCGGCGCTATCCCATTCGATCCGTTTTTGCAGCCGCAGGGCGAGATTTCCGACCAGCAGCGACTCGGCCCGTACCTGGCCCCGCCGCGCCTACGGCCCGCATCAAGGCGGGCGGCGTTCGCCGTTTTCCAAGTCGCACGACCTTGCCGTCAGTGCCGGCCAGATGCGCAGGCAAAAGCGTGCCCGCGTCAGCTAGCCGCAGCCAAGTCGGCGCTTCGCCTCAGCGAAAGAGATGGTCGCCTTCTCGCGCCCTCGCCGGTCCAAAAACGCCATGAGTTTCTTGTTCTCGCGCGTCAGTTCGATCTCACGACAGAAGTCGTCAATCTCGGCCAATACGAATTCACGCCCGTCCGGCGCGCGAAGCACCAAGTCTTGCTTACGGGCCTGTCGGAGCAGGCCGTTAAGAACCTGGGACCGGGAATTCACCTCCACCGTCTTCATCGTTTGAACTCCTTTCCCCGAACGAACACCCTGTTTCTCACTTTCTGGCCGACCACCTTGACCTCGACAGTTTCCTTGTTTGCGTCCGCATCGTAAAAGACACGGAATCCTTCAATTCGCACTTCCCATTCGGCGGTTCTGTTCGGACGCAGTTTCTTCCGATCTCGTGTTTCTACGGTGGGCTCTTCGGCCAACTGCTGCTGAATTCCATCGAAGACGACTTGGCGATGACGCGCACGAAACCACGCGATGTCGCCCAAAGCCGACTCGGTGAAGCGAATGTCAAACACCGTGGAGGGGCCTGTCTCAAGATCGGGTGACTGCCGTTTCGGATCAACGACTCTTATTGTAGCGGGCGAACGAGCGCGGACGCAATACTTCGCCTATGCCTGGAATGAGACCTAACGCGGCCTGCGGCCGCAACCCAAGTGGCGAGCGGGGCGGCGTCAGCCCCCCGGTTCTGACTCGGACAACTTGCCCGGAACCGGGGGGCTAACGCCACCCCGCTCGCCACGCCAAGATGCGCGCGTGACGCGCGCATCGTAACCAACGAAGACTCTAACGCGGCCTTGGGGCCGCAACCAAAGTCGCATGGCTTTCCGAGCCGTGCAGAGTATTCAGCACGGCTCGGAGAGCCATGCTACGACGACGCACCCACCACGCGCTCGTCTTACAGCCTGGGACTTTAACACCACGGCGCCGAAGATCGGACCGGGGCCTTCGGGCGGCGGCGTGACTGCCAGAACCGCAGTGTTCGCTGGGGCCATGACAGGGTCGCCGTTGACGTACCATCGGCGGGCACCTAGATTCTAGGGAGATTCCCAACAACGGAAGGACTTCAACGATGAACTGTACCCAGCCGACACGATTGTGTCTGATCGCCGGATGCCTGTTGGTCTTGCTCGCCGGAGGGGAAGAATGTCCGATCGCGCAAGAAGCTGCACAAAGCAGCGACGGCCCGCGGACCTTCTATGTCGATTCGGAAACGGGCCAGGACGGCAACGACGGGCTGTCGCCGCAGCACGCTTGGCGCAGTCTGGAACGGGTCAACACGGCCGAATTGAAGCCGGGCGACACGGTGCGGTTCAAATGTGGCGGCACCTGGCGCGGCTCCCTCGTGCCGGCCAGCGGCAACGAGGGCGCGCCGGTCACCTATACGTCGTTCGGAGAAGGGCCCAAGCCCACGATTCTCGGTTCGCTGCCGCGCAATCGCCCGGAAGATTGGGTGCAGGTCAAAGAGAACATCTGGGCCACTCTGCCGATGGAGTACCAGTTGGACAAGCAGCTTCTGGATCTGCGCGGCGGCGGCTGGAGCCGTCACCAAGAGGCAGGGGCCAGCGTCGAACTGACGCACGTCGAGGACGCTGCGGGCACGATCGTTCACCTCGTCTGCACGGACAGCGGATCGGCATCCAACCACGTGCAGCTCTGGGGGCCCCGGTTGCCCGTCGAGAAGGGCGCGTGCCTGCTGCTGACGTTCCGCGCTCGCAGTAGCAAGCCGTTCCGGTTTCCCGGCATCGGCGTCCTCCGCGGAAACTCCCCCTGGTCGCGGTTTGCGAGATCGGCCCCGGCGAGCCGCCCGCTGGGCGCGGATTGGGAGATGTATCAAGCGGTGTTTGAGGTCTCGGAGTCATCGGACGAGGGGCGGCTGCACATCAGCCTGGGCGGCCTGCTGCCGGCCGGCGCCGTCGTCGATTTTCAGCCGCAAACCCTGCACGCCGTTACGCCGAACGTCGCCGATCCGCTGAGTGTCGACGTGGGCAACATCATCTTCGACGGCGGCGCCGTCTGCGGGTGGAAGAAATGGTCGCTCGACGACCTCTCCCAGCCTTACGACTACTACTACGAAGGTTCCTCGCAACGTGTCTTTCTGAACTGCGAGGCCTCCCCGACCTCGCGGCACAAGAGTATCGAACTGGCCCTGGCCCGGCACGTCGTCAACCAGGGCGGCAAGCACCATGTGGTCTACGACGGCCTGGCCGTGATGTACGGCGCGGCCCACGGCTTCGGCGGCGGCGGGACACATCACCTGGTGATCCGGAATGGCGACCTGGGTTACATCGGCGGGGCCCACCAGTTCACCCGGCCGGACGGCAAGCCCGTGCGGTTCGGCAACGCCATCGAGTTCTGGGGCGCCGCCCACGACAACCTCGTCGAAGGCTGCCGGATCTGGGAAGTCTACGACGCGGCCTTGACGAACCAGGGACGAGGCCCCGATTCGAAGCAGATCAACATCACCTACCGCAACAACTTGATTTGGAATTCCGAGTATTCGTTCGAGTACTGGAACAATCCGGAGACGGCCGTCACGGAGAACATCCGGTTTGTCAACAATACTTGCGTCAAGGCCGGCCGGGGATGGGCACACCAACAGCGTCCGGATCGCAACGGCAGTCACCTGATGTTCTACACCAACACGGCGGCCACCAAGGGCGTCGAGGTGAAGTACAACATCTTCTACGACCACAGCGACTGGGGCAGCCGCTATTCCAGCGGCTGGCAGGTGCTGCCCGACATGGACTACAACCTCTGGTTCAGCCAGAGCGGCGTCATGGCTTACTGGTTCCGCGACAAGATCGCCGGGTTCGACGAGTACCGCGAAAAGACCGGACTGGATGCGAACTCGCAATTCGCCGATCCGAAATTCGCCGATGCGGCACAAGGCGACTACCGGCTCGGCCCCAACAGCCCGGCACGCAAGCTGCGATCCGACGGCGGCCCGGTCGGGGCCGAAATGCTGTCGAGGCCGACAAACACAGAAGAAGACCCCTGACGAAAAGATGAGGAAAGATGAACACGACCGTTGCGGTCTATGACACCAAGCCTTACGACCGGGAATCGCTGGCGCGTGTCGAAGGCGCGGAAACCATTGACTGGCGGTTCCTCGATTTTCGTCTTGGCCCGGACAGCGTGCAGGCCGCCGCCGGCGCTCAGGCGGTGTGCGTGTTCGTCAGTGACGATGCCGGCCGGCCGGTGCTGGAGAAGCTCGCGGGGCTCGGAGTGCGCCTGCTGGCCCTGCGTTGCACGGGCTTCAACAACGTGGACTTGCCGGCCGCCAAAGAGTTGGGGCTGCCGGTGACGCGCGTGCCGAATTACTCGCCCTACTCGGTGGCCGAGCACACGATGGCGCTCATCCTGGCCTTGAACCGCAAGCTGCACCGGGCCTTTAACCGGATCCGGGAACTCAACTTCTCGCTGGCGGGACTCGAAGGCTTCGATCTGCACGGCAAGACTGCGGGCCTCTTCGGCACCGGCAAAATCGGGCGCATCGTGGCGGAAATCCTGAAGGGATTCGGGATGCGCGTGCTGGCCTACGACCCGTATCCGGCGACGGATTGGGCGACCCAGCACGGCATCGTCTATACGGATCAACGGACGCTGATGCAGGAAAGCGACGTGGTGTCGCTGCACCTGCCGCTCACTCCCGAAACAAAACACCTGGTGCGCCGGGAAACCATCGAGTTGATGAAGCCCGGCGCGATTCTCGTCAACGTCAGCCGCGGGCAACTGATCGATACCGCCGCGCTG
>CAYPGE010000468.1:0-6783 GCA_964409865.1 uncultured Pirellulaceae bacterium | reverse complement strand
AACCGGGCAGTCCGTGTTTGCTGCCCGGCTTGGGCAGGTCTTCCAGCACCAGCAGTTGCTTGATCGTGCCCGGCTTGACCCCGGCCATGTTGCGGCCGCGGTAGACGTCGGTCAGCACCAGTTGCCCCGTGGTCTTCTGTAGATCGGCACGAGTGGGAAGCACCGGTTCGCGATTCCGCGGCCGAATCACTCGCGGATCGTGAACCATCTTCTCCGCCCGGTAGAACTCCTCGGTCTTGCCGGTGCCGTCGAGAACCAGCAGGCTCTTGTCCCGCGCCACGAGAAAACAATCTGCGGACAACGGATAGGGATCGCGAAATCCCTCGCGCCCTTGTCCCGAGCCGATACTCCATCCCAAACCCTTTGCCTCGGGGCTGATCTGTCGGGCCGCGGACCACTCGCCCGGTCCGGCCTTGACATCGACCAGCATCACGTTTCCGGCATTTTCGCGACGCCCGAACGCCGGCGAAAAGACGGACACGATCTTGCCGTCCGTGCCGGGGACGGGCAGCGGATCACACTTGGCGAAAAACGCCGGGTACGGCCGCCCCACGCCGCCGAACAGCACCATCTGTCCGGTGCCGTCAGGGTTCATGACCCACAGGTCGCGAAACTTCTCCGGGTCGCGGTCCGTGTAATCCCACCGGGTGTAGACGATGCGTCCGTCCGGCAGAACGGCCGGCCGGTCTTCCGAAATCGTGTTGGCCGAGAGACAGCGGATGTTGCCGCCATCCGCATCCATCCGGTAGATGACGGCCGTCGGCACGCGATTGCATGCCACGAAACGGTTGCACCGGCTCGAGGCGAAAACGATGCCGCCGTCAGGCAGATAGGCCGGATCGACGTCGTCACAGTCCCCGGAGGTCAGTTGCCGAAACCCGGTTCCATCGACGTTGATCTCACACAGATGATAATGATGCGTGCCGCCTGGACGATACGCGAAGAGAATCTTCCCGCCATCGTAATGGACGCGCGGGTCGCGGAATCCGCCCTGGGGATCGTCCACCAGCACGGTCACCTGCCGGGTCCGCAGGTTGAGCTTGCAGAGTTGCGACCCGTCGGGGGGATGGATGTACTTCGCTTCGTCGGCATATTCGCCAAAGGTAGCGTACCATTGGTAGGCCGAAGACAAATCTCGGACGACGAACACGATCTCCTCTGCGCCGCCCATCGCCTGCAGGGCCTTGTCCACCAGCGTGCCGGCCCCGTCTGCGACAGGCTTGCCCGCGTCTGCGGCCCAAGTGGGGTTACTCAACAAGGCGGCGATCGGCGGATGGCAACTGATCGCCACCGCGAGCGCCGCCGCCGTTGCCACACAGGTCAGTCGGTTCTTCATCGCTTGGTCCTTCATGTCGGCTCGCACAGTCTTCCGTCCTGACCGCATGGTAGCACAGCGGCACGCCGCCTTCCAGGACGCACGCTGGCGTTTTCCGGGCTAACAATCAACGGTTCTAAGGACCCGCCAACTCGACGAGGTATAACGGAAGGTGACAGCGATCGAGTGCTACTTCCATGCGGACGAGATGTCCCCGTCCGAAGTCCTGGAACAGCAACTGATCGGGAAGTTCGAAGTGCAGTCCGAGTTACGTGGTCTCTGCGACGCGGCGAGGCTGTGGCGTTACAGTGTGAGCCAGCGCGAACGCGACCGCGCCGACTCACGGATCGAACCCGGGCGCCGAGTTTTCGGTCTCCCCAGCCACCGCCAGCTTTCAGGACCGCCCTGCGGATGAGCCTGACGATCGACAGCAGCTACCACCTGGCGCACGACGCCCCTGGAGTGATCGCCGAGTGACCGCTGCCTTCCTGCATCGCCGCGCCGGCCCGCGGCGTTCTGGTCTCGGACGCTGTTTCCTGCGTTACCCACGAAGCCCGTGACGCAGACACGTGGCTGCCGTCAAGGCGAGAGCAATCGGGAAAGCCGCGACCCAACAAGATGCAATCCGTGCTGTCCCGTCTCGCCGCCCGACCGAACTCCAAACGCCACCGGGCCACCAAGCCCAGGCACTGCGAATCCTGGACGAAGTCATCGACGAAGGGGACTACTGGGAGAAGCGGGATGTCCGCGCCCTCCCCCGTACCGTCGGCCAGTGGAACGAGAGCATCGCCCAACAGGTCGCTGCCCTGCGATCCGTGCTGGGCAACACGGTCCAGTCGCCCGTCACCGGATTCCCGGACTCCGGCCAACTGGCGGCGAACGGCCAGCCGGTGCTATGATATTCGGCGTCCGACGGGGCGGGACGAAACCACGTTCAACGACAAAGGACCGGGCTGATGATCCAGGACGAACACCACCCCTATGACAAGAGCAGCAAATGGCTGATCCAGCACCACGGCGACTCCATGCTATGGCTGGCCAAGGTGGGGAGAATCGAGAAGTGGCGGCCCGCGCAGGCCGAGGTCGTCCAACCACGCCAATTGCCGGACGGGCTGCTGGAGGTCCGCCTGGAAGGCGAGCCCCGCGACGACCTGTTCCTGATCGAAGTGGCCACCTACCCGGAACGTCGCGTGGGACAGCAGCTGACAGGCGATCTGATGATGGTGTATCTGGATCGCGGCGAGTTGCCGGAGGCTGTCACCTTCGTGCTGCGGCCCAAAGGCAAGTACCGAATTCCGAGGAGCCGCAACCTGCACAGCCGCCACGGGTTATCATCCTGCCACTTGAAGTGGAAGGTCGTGGAGTTGTGGACGATCCCAGCGTCGGAACTGCTCGACGCCGGAGACGTGGGCCTGATCCCGTGGGTGCCGCTGACCGATTTCGCCGACCCGCCCGAAAGGCTGATGGAACGTTGCCGGGATGTGATCGAACAGAACGCCCCACCCGGCGAAAAGGCGAACTTGCTGGCCGTCACCCAAGTGCTTGCCTATTTGCGGTATAATGATCTGGGACTGCTTACGATTCTGGGAGGTAGAAAAGTCATGCTCGAATCGCCGTTGATTGATGAACTCGTCATGGAGAAGTACGGGGACCTGCTGACCGAGAAGACGCGCGAGGCCGCGCGCGAGGCGGCTCGCGAGGCGGCTCGCCAAGCGGCTCGCGAGACAGCTTGCGAGACGGCTCACCGGAACATCATCACGTTTCTGGCGACCCGCTTTGGGGCCGTTTCTCAAGAACTGGCCGACGAAATCGAGTCTGTGGCCGACGACGACCAACTCCAGAAACTGGTGCGAACGGCAGCTTCCTGCCGCGATCTGGAGGAGTTCCGCGACGCGATCGACCGGCGGTAAGCCATGCTTTCCGGCGGGGGCTATCGCTGCGATTCCATCCGTCGGTGGCCCCAGGTCGGCTCGCATTACGTTCTGGTCTGAACTGGCCGATCACGCGGCCGTGGACGACCATCAAGGACGGCTCTTCCATTCGCTGTTGACGCTCGGCGGGGGCCTCCGAAACCGCCGGCCGCACGTCTCCCGCGACTCAGGAGACCTACGGTCGGACCCGGTGGCTCGGTCAGAGACCGGCCGTAGCGCCGTCGCCACTTGCAGCGAGGCGTTGGCGGGCGGCAAAGCTGGCTGGGCGTCCCGCGATCGAGTGCTACTTCCATGCGGACGAGATGTCCCCGTCCGAAGTCCTGGAACAGCAACTCATCGGGAAGTTCGAAATGTAGTTCGAGTCAAGTGGTCTCTGCGACGCGGCGAGGCAGTGGCGTTACAGTGTGAGCCAGCGCGAACTCGACCGCGTTGACTTGGGGATCGAACCGGGCACCGAGTTTTCGGTCTCGCCGGGCACCGCCAGCTTCCAGGACCGCCCTGCGCCGATGAGCCTGACGATCTACAGCAGCAACCACCTGGCGCACGACGCCCCTGTCGTGATCGCCGAGTGACCGCTGCCGTCCTGCATCGCGCCGGCCCGCGGCGTCCTGTTTTCGGACGCGGTTCCCTGCGTTACCCACGAAGCCCGTGACGCAGACGCGTCGCTGCGTTGGAGGCGAGAGCAGTCGGCAAAGCCGCGACCAAACAAGATGCCATCCGTGCTGTCCCGTCTCGCCGCCCGACCTAGTTCCAAACGCCACCGGGCCATTACCAGAAAACCTCGCGTGGGCCGCAGCCAGCATGTCAATTCTCGATTTCGGACTTCTTCATCCGCTTTCGTTTCCCGAGATTGTGGGTGTCTGGTTCTTGTTACGCCCGGCTTGAACTTGCCCAAGGCCAATGAGTCGTGACACGCTCAACGGTCAGAGAACCACACGGTTTTCCCTTGCGCGGTTGCCAAGGTCAATCGGCCGCCCACCGCGATTCAAACTCGTCTGTCTCCATGACCAACGCGGTTCTCAACTGCTGGCTTAGCTCTTTCCCGCCGGGAAGAGAGGGCAACATGCTGAAGTACGCTTGGATTGCGGCACGTATCCCGGCCAGGCAGGTCTTAGTCTTTATCCAGTTCTGTGGGCTGAAAACCCGGTTCCCCTGCTGAGGTTCGTTCGCGGCCGCCTCCAGGGCCGTGTTTAGGCAACTTCCGGCCATGTCAACGATTTGATCCACCTTCGCTGCCCCTGCCGCCTTCTCAAATGTGACAACAGGGTCCGGCACACCTTCCGGTAGCTTGTTGCTCACACAGAAGCAAAGAGACACGGCATAGAGGTGGTGGTATGGCGCGTACGCCCGCATCGCCAAGAGCGATTCATTCAGGCCGAGTGGATTATCCTTCGTCCATCGCTTCCACACTTCGCGCATCCAGTGTGCCAGAGCGTGGACATTTTCAGGTTTGTAGCTTCTCTTAAACAGTTGCTCAAAGTGCCTGTCGAAAATCCTGTTCTCGCTGTAGGCAATGTTCGGGCGTTGGGAGTGCCACGAAATCATGTACTTGCCAAGTTCCAGCAAGTCCACTACGAGGCCCTTGTCCTTATCGGCCGGCGCACCTTCCCCACGCTGCCTGACAAGGAATCCAGTGGGATAGCGCTGCTCGTATGCCTTCTTGAGTGCGAGCACCTTCTTGTCGTTACTGCGCAAGTCCCGAGGCTTGACCGCGCTCTGCGAATTGGTGGAAATGCTGATTTCATCAGCCCTCTTTCGCTGGGGTATCTCGTAGAAGCGAAACATGATGTACGCATCGTCAAGCTTCTTGACTTGCTCGCTACAAGAGAGAATTGTATTCAACGACTGGCAACCGTTGACCACACTGACGCCCCGAACCGTGAGGCAGCCCCCATCCTTCAATTCGAGCTTATTGCAGATGGCCGTGATGCCGTTGTGCTGGAAGAAGAAGTCTTTGCTGTTGCCGTAGATCGTACCCTTGATTCCCTTGTTGACCCGGTTATTCAATCCGAGCGACTGGCGCACGTTCTTCTGAAACAAGGTGCCGTCCCTGATTCCAGGAAACGCCAAGCAATCCTTGAGGGGAATGGCTGCAAGTAAGACGTTCGTACCGCCAAGATCCATCGTCATGTACTTGTCGGGCTGAAGCTGAAGCGTGTGGGACAGCAGGGGATTCTCCCTTTCCAACGCCATTTCATAGCGCCGCTGCAACTCCTCCGCGTCAACCAGATGAATCGCGGCCGGGAAGCCATCTGAATCGGCAAGGCGCGCTTGGAAAGTCGCCAAATCGTCTCGGGCCGAACTTGTGAGCGGTCCCGTTACGATCAACTCAAACGAGACGTTGTATTCGTCGTCAAGCGCGATGGCGACTTCCGACAGTCGGCGTTTCAATTTCTGGTTGCCGGTCTCTTGAAGCCGCGCCAAGTCTTTCAACTGAATCCAGGAGGCCAGCACCTCGCGCAACGGCTCCGCGTCAACGCTGCCTTGACCGATGAACTTGCCCTGAATGATGTAGACCGTGCTGTTGCCATCGTCCACCACGATGGCATCAATTTGCTTGTCGTCCGGCCCGTCCGTCACGTCTTCCTTGGCTTCGATCATGTCCCGCAGGTGGATGTTGCGCAGATACCACGCAACGAAACGCTGTCCATCGTTGGGAAAGTTCTGAACGTAGTACTCCTGGCCTATCTCTTGTTTGATCCTCGCGTACATGCCGGCCCCCTGTGGCTTTGTGATATGCCCCGGCCCTGCCGCATGTCTGGCGGAAGGTGGAGCACTTGCCGACAAGGTATCGCGGCGGCGGTCCACTTGCAAGTGGGGGAAACCCCTGGAAATCGCAACGTCGGCCAGTCGCCCAGCGGCGGCCCCAACGATCCGCCGCAGCCGACGTGGCGGCCGCCAATGCTTCCAGCCAACCGCGCCGAACCTTCTTCCCGCAAAGCCGCAACGGCCCTTGTCGGCGGAACTTCAGGTGTCAGACGTCAAGAAGGAGGCCATTTTTCGGGGCCACCACAGCCGAGCAAGTATCATGGCAGACGGGAGGCCGCAAGGACAGCCCTGGCCTTTACTCGCTGGACAACCGGGGCACCAAGACGCGCATCTGGGAGAGAACCAGCAAACCAGACATCCACGCTGAACAAAGGCAAGAATGAACAAGCACGTCCGGTAGCCAGAACATATTGGGATGATGCGCCTGGGCTGGCGCGGGGAGCACCCCATGCGCGGTTGTAGGAACGGTCACGAAAAAACTTCCCCGCTTACCGTTTCGCCCCTGACCCCAGCCCTCTCCCCGGAGTACCGGGGCGAGGGAGTTATTTCGTGAGCGTTGCTAGGCGGTCCAGACGGCCGGACGCGACGCCTGGCAGTTCGATCGCCGGGGCCGTTGCGGCCGCAACCGCGGTGAGCGCCAAAGGAAGCAGCAGTCGAGGAAACATTGCAGGTCCTTCGTTTTCCTGGGGCGAGTCCGCCGATCGCTTTTCAGACTACGTCGCCGGCGTGTCAGCAGCACCGTTCTCACACGCTTTGCTCCCGCTTGCT
>CAYPGE010000467.1:0-6785 GCA_964409865.1 uncultured Pirellulaceae bacterium | reverse complement strand
GCCGAAACCGCCGACCGAAGGTCTCCGATTTCGGTTTTGTTAGCGGTTCTAAGGCTCATGGTGCAAAAAACAGTTCATCGGAGGGGGGCCAACTGCCCGTGAACGGCCCTTGACGCGGCAGAGCCTTCCACTGCCCACCCAATAATGGTCAGCCAAGCCCTCGCTTCATCGGGCGCCCCAAGCGCCTACGGGCTCGCCTTGAACCACAGGTCCACCGTAATGTCCCGCCCGTGCGGCACGAGCACACCCTCCGCATGGGGCCAGCTCGGGGGCTGCGTAAAGGTCGCGGCGGCGATGTCGCTGGAGATGCTCCGGCCATCGGCCAGTTCCAGTTCGATCCAGAACCGCCGGATCTTGAAATAATCCAGGTTCGGGTTGGCCACGGCCAGCGTGTTGTGCCGCGAAAGGGTCGCAATGGCCTGGGGCGTCAGCGGCATCGTCACATCGGTGGCCCAGATTCCCTTCACCTCGTCGCCGCCCGCCGGGGTCATGAAGCCCATGTTCACTCCGTTGAGCAGCGCGTGGCAGCCGTACTGGCCGCTGCCGGAAAACCCGTTGCCGTCGTAGTGCAGCCGGCCGCTTTTGGCCTTGCGCAGTTCGGCCACGGTCACTCCCGCCAAGGGCAGCGGCGGTGGTTCGCGCCGGTACGCCGGTCCGCTGGGCTCCAGCGTCCGTTGCAGCACCGGCTGCAGGCTCTCGATCCGCATCTCGGCCCAGCAAGCCCAGTCGCCCGAGGAATTGTCCTGCGTGCCCACATCGGAGATCAGTTGCAGCCGCACCCGCTGCCCGGCCCACTTCGACAGGTCGGCCTCGATCGGCAGCCACTCGTGCCGCATTAAGGTCTTCTGGGCGACGATGGTCTTGGCCCCGGAGGCGTCCACCACGGCCAGCTGATACAGGATTCCGTCGCCAAGGTCGCTGCCGTCGGCCTTGCCCACGACGGCGCGGAACGCGGCGGGTTGATCCTTTGGCAAGCTCACCGGGTTGTACATCGCAAAGCTGTAGCCCACGGCGCCCTCGTACGGCGGGTGCATGAAGAGGGCCTCCTTCGACGCCTCACCGCACGTGGTGGACCGGGGAACGACGTGACCGAGCGTGGTGCCGAAGTCGTTGGTCTCTCGGCCGCCGCGCAGACACATGCCCGTGTCATAATGCGCCGGCAGCGGCACGACGATCAGCGGCGCGCGCACGGTACGCAGCCCCCGTTCGATCTGCTGCGTGAGCTTGCCGGCGGTGAGCGTGATCGCCAACGATTCGGCGCCCTCCTCCGTCGGCGGGCCGAGATCGAACGCCACCTCGGCGGGCCGCTCGGGACTCAGTTCCGCCGCTTTGCTCTCGCCCAGCACCTCGACCCGGTACGACTCCTTCTGCGCGAGATGGCTGCGCAGGCGGAGTTTCAGGATGTCGCCCACCAGCGCCGGCTCGACCTCCGCCAGCGGCACGACAGTGAAATCGAACCATTGCCCTTCCAGTTGCTGCCAGATCCGCTGCCCCGGCTTGGCGTCCGCCGGAATCTCGACCGCGTGCTCTTGCCCCAGTTTCACTGGGATCGTCTCTCCCGCGATGACTCGGTCGCGCAGCTCCGGCTGTGGGGCGGGGACCTGTGCCCCCTCCGTCGCGGCGGTCAGCAGGTAGCTGAAGGCGTCCTTCACCGGCACGACGTAGGTTAGTCCCCGCGACACGCGCAACTCCGCCGGTCCCATCTCTTTGCCGTCCTTGTTCAGGGCCACGGCGGTGGCCGGGGGCAGCTTGAACCCGCACTCTGCGCCCTGATAAGGAATGATCTCCCACTGCCCAGGGCCGGCGGTGCGGCAGATGCCGATGCCAGCCGAGGCGGCGTGGTCCAGCCGCGTGAAGGTCCCTCGGCCGTCGATGTAGGTGTAATCGGGCGAGACACAGTAGTCGTAGCGGGGCGTGCCGGGACCGGAGTCCGTGCTGGCGACGAAGACCGGCGCTGTGGCCGGTCTCCCGACCGAGCCACCGGGCCGACCACTGGTCTCCTGATTTCCGGGAGACCTACGGTCGGCCGTTCCGGCAGGGTCAGAGACCCGCGCCGAGCGATTGTCCTGCGTCCAGCCGAGATAGCCATTGGGCGGAAGGTCGCAGCCCGCCCACTTCATTCGCTCGGTCTTGTTGCCATTGACCATCGTCAGCGTGCCGTTGGCGTACTCGGTGACGATCTGGTTGCGCTGGTAGGCTCCCGAGGCGACCGCCGCCGAGGTGTCCAGCAGCTTTCCCGTCTCGTCCAGGTAGCCGATGCTCTTGACCGGCGACAGCGTGTAATTGGCCGCCAGTTGTTGGATCATGTAGTATCCGCGCAGCGCTTTGTCCATGCCGCCGCTGCACAGGAACCCGGGATGCCCAAAGGCGACCGTGGCCGCCAGGAAGCGGTCGGTGTAGGCATCCTTGTCCTCCGGTCCCGCCGCCGGGTTGTTCTCGCCGTAGAACATGCTCTCGGCGCCCATCCCAAAGTTGCAGTTCAGGTCGTGCATCTTCCGCAGGTCGAGGTCCACCAGCCAGGGGCGGTTGGGGATGTCGTAGCCGCGGTCCTGGGCGTAGTTGCCGTCCGTCAGGCCGCTGTAGTAGAAGTGATGGTTGCCCTCCGAATACACCGGTCCTTTCCAGGCGTTTTTTTGGTGCAGCATGATCTCGCCGTAGCTGTAGAACGTGGCGGCAAACGTCCCCGCTCCCGGCACGCGGCGGTCGTAGTCCACCCGGTCCCACGGGGCGACGGCGGTATGGACGTCGCAGTAGGCGGTGCTGAAGTGGAACTTGTCCTCGATGATCGGCGCCAGCTTGGCGCAGTACTCCACGGCCCGCGCGGGCTTGGGGGCATAACACCGCATCCACGCGCCCTGCAACTGGTTGTCGGGCGTGCGGCTGATCATGTCGAAGCTCCAGAACTCGTTGACCGGCGCAAAGTCGGTGAAATTGTTGTACGGGCCGTAGACGAAACCGAGCTTGTCCTGCATCAGCCGGGCATAGTCGTATTGCCCCTGATCGCCGCCCTTGCCCGGCGCGGGTCTGGTGCGGAAGGTGAAGCTTTCGCCGCCGTCGCGCCAGCCCGTTTCGTGGTCAGTGATCACGCATTGGCGCATCCCGTGGCGCCAGATGTTGGTCCAGTGCGCTGCGTCGCTCTCGCGGTTGCTCGCTCCGTGCGCCCGCCAGACGTGCGTCCCGGCGACGTGCATGTAAGGCGACTTGGGGTTGGGCAGCGTGGGCAGCACTTCCTCGTACCGCGGCGAAAGCGTAACGAAGAACCGCTCGAAGCAGTCGTTGCGCTTCCCGTCGGTCTTGTGCGTGTACCGCACGCCGCCCTGGTAGCTCGTGCGACCTTCGTTGATCGCATTCGCCGAGAAGGGAACGGAGGCATTCGAGAGGTACCAGTCGGTGTTGCCCGTGAGGAACAACGGCTGCTCCGCCGGGCCGCTGACCGCGACCGCCGGACGGTCCGCCGCCTGATAGCCGTAGTGATAGAAGGGGTTGGTCACCAGGCGCGGGTTGTCGAGTCCTTCGGCATGTCCGTAGCGCACCTCCGCCACATTCCCTCCCAGCGCGATTGTGTCGATCACCAGCGACTTGTTCCACAGGCGGAAGCTGTACGTGACCTCGGCCGAGACGCCCGCCGCGGTCGCCTTCCACTTCCAAACGACCGCCTGACTCTCCAACTTCGTCCCCAGCGGTTCGAACTTCTCCGGCGCGACTGCTTGGCCGTCGATAGCGAGCCGCACCCCGCCGTCCACCAGCGGCCGGATCGCCGGGCCTTGGCCCCAACGCGCCGTTACGTCCGACCACGTTCCCGTGCTGGGCGTCAGCGTGTACGTGAGCGTCCCGTCGCTGCCGGCGTATTTGAAGACGAAGCTCGTCCCGGTGGTCTTGGAGTCTTGGGCGGGGTCGGTGGCACGGCCTACTTGTTGGCCGTGCTCCTGCTTGACGCTCGTCTGAAAGTCTTGGACAAGATTGTCGGGCAAAATCGTCTCCGGCCGGTTCGGGAACGGCAGCTTGCCGGGCCCGGTGTTGGTCCCGCTGCCTTGGCCGGGAAACATCGGGATCCCGCGCTCCGGCCGCGGCGCGAAGGTCAGCGGGGGGAACTGCTCGGTGAAGACCGCCAGGTTGTCAAAGAACAGCACGCGGTCTTCCTTGTTCCGCCCGTTGCCGATGTCCAGCCCCACGAAGCTCGCGCCGTCCTTGACCATCGCGATTTGATCGGGGGCCAGCCGGCGGCTGCACAGGTGCCACTCCTTCCACGTCACGGTGGTCAGCGGCACGTTCACGGCGCGTCCCTGCGAGTCGAGAAATCTTGCCGTGATCGAGACCATCGGCGTGCTGGGGTCGCGGGCGTACGACCAGTTGTTGCCGTACACCCACAGGCTCACCGCGTCGAACGGCTGCGGGATCTGCACCGGCTCCCGCGGCGAGATCAGGTATTTCGGCGCCGTGCCGGTCGCTCGATAAGTGAACTTGGCGACGTGTTTGTCCCACAGTTGTTGCTCGCGAGTGCGGATGATGCTGGCCGCCGCGTCTTCGGCTTTCACCGCCCACCCGTCCAGGTTCTCGAAATCCACCAGCGGCGGGTGATCGTCCTGGAACCGGTTTGCCCAGTCCATTTCGTAGGGCCGCTTGCCGACAACCTCGTCGGCCCCGAAGGTGGGAGTCACAACAGACAACAGCACGAACAGGCAGATGGCAATGCGCATGGGAACACCTCTCCAGTATTTTGCCCTTGTCTTGGCCCACATCTCACAGATACGGGGGCTACCTCTGAATCCTGCTCGGCGGTTTCCCGCACTGGCAAGCCGTGATTATAACCCACCGCACGCGTCTACATACACACGCATTCACCTGCCGATTCTGAAGCGTTCAAGCGTGGCCCGTTGGGAATCACCCAGTGAGGCCAGGCCCAGTCACCCTGCAAATCTGCGACGGGAAGTCGTTGGGCGGCTTTTGCCGGCCTGATTTTTTGCTAGACTTGGCCCTGATGCTTGTCTGTCTTCACGGGATAGCTTCCGGGGTGTCAAAACGGGTATTAGCCCCAAGACACCAAGAGGGAAGGACCAAGAAAACACGGTAAAACACCGCACGCTGCGCCCATAGCTCAGCTGGATAGAGCAGCGGACTTCTAATCCGCAGGTCGTAGGTTCGAATCCTACTGGGCGTGTTTCGGGCATTGGCAGACAAGAGCGGTCAAGTTTGCCTAACTCCTTGGATTCTCTGGGGGTTAGGCGTTTTTTTTTGCTCTCGACCGGTTCGACCGTCCGGACACTAGCGGACACTCCCGGACATGAAAAGTCAGGATTAGGCGCAACCCTGCGCATAAACACGCCGCCCGTTTTCGACACTTCCGCGCCCCTTGTCGGATCGTCGCCCGCCCCGGAAAACACGGGGTTTGAAGCCACATCGGCCGCGCCGCCGGTTTCCGTCGCCTCGGGATTTTTTCCAAAACGGCGCACAACCCCGGGAAGGCTTGGTGCCGTGTTTTCCAGGGTTCTTGATGGGTCCCCCCTGTCGAAAAGTCCGCTGGTTGTAGGTTCGCCCCTTGCGCCGGCCGTTCCCGCCGCGCCGGCCGTGCCCGTCGCCCGCAGTTCCCCGGCCGTTAGTTCCGCCGGCAAGGCGGGTAGCTTGTCCAAAGCGCCGGCCGCATCGGCAACCGCCAAATGGGTATAACGATCCATCGTTAAGCCGATGCTTGAATGACGCGCCAACGTCTGCGCCATCTTGGGATGCACTCCCGCCGCTGCCAGGTTCGAAATGAATTGATGCCGCAAAGCATGGAAGTCGAAAACCCGCCCCTCGGGATCCTCGTAAGGTATCCCGGCCGCGTCCAAGTCGTACCGCAACATTTCGGCCGCGTCATCATGCCACTTCCCCGGCCACAGCTTGCCCCGCGGCGGGGCTTTCTCCCGCCCTGGGGATGTCTGCCCCGTTTCACGCATCGGCACAACGGCGCGGGGCCTGGGGGCCTTGCTCGCCTTGCCCTGCAACCACTCCCGCAACAGCGCTGCCAAGTCCGGCCGCAAAGGTTGTTCATCCCGCCGGCGCCGCTTGGAGTAAGCAGCCGCAACCGCTGCCGTGGGAACTTTGCTTTCCAACTCTAGGGAAGCCTCGGAAAGGCTCGCCAGTTCGCCCGCCCTCAGTCCCGTATAGGCTGCGGTTATGTACAGCATGGCCCTATCGGGTCCGGACAAACCAAAAACGGCCTGCCCACTTCCGCGGGCCGCGCTGACCAGCGCGCAAAACTCCGCATCGGACAAGACGCGCCGCTCTCTGCGGACGTCGGTTTTTGCGTTCAATGCGGACAAGTGACGAAACGGGTTATCGGGAGACCGCCGCGATTTGACCAGCCAGTTACCGAAAGACTTGACCGCGGTTAGATAGTGGTTGCTTGTCGCAACCGAAATGCCATCCCCTTTCAAGAAGTCCCGCCGCCAACGCGCGATCCGCAACAGATCGTTTCGGCCGCGCGGTTTGATCGGGGCGCCGCGCTTTCGCCAGTAGGTTATCGTCCCAACGCCTACGCCAAAATGCCGCGCGATGTCGGCATAACTTGACGCCACGCCTTGCCCGTCGCTGGGGATCGGCGCCGCCCTGCTATTCTCCCGCGCGTCTTTCAACCAGTCGGCTACCCGGTTCGCGTCCAAGTCCGGCAGTTTGCGAAAACCGCAACCGTCGAAAATGGTCTGCAACCGAACGTAGGTCATTTCTACGTGCTTGGGGCTGCCGTCTTTCGCTGCCATCGCCCGCCGGAAGTCCGCCAGGTGCTCGGCTAGGGGCCGCTTCCGATGTTG
>CAYPGE010000466.1:0-6786 GCA_964409865.1 uncultured Pirellulaceae bacterium | reverse complement strand
CTGACCGGCCGGCCGCTGTACGCCGGCGAAACGACTGTGGAGAAACTCATGGCTCACCAGACGAAAGCGATTCCGTCCTTGCGCGAGGCGTGTCCGGAAGTGACCCCGGCGATGGATGCGGTCTTCCACCGGATTGTCGCCAAGACGCCGCTGGATCGCTACCAGACGATGGCCGAGGTGATCGCGGAATTGGAGCCGTTTTGCCGGCCTGCCGCGCGTGGGCCGTCGCGGAGTCCTTCCGTTGTCGAGGATTCACAGCTGTCCGGGAAAAAGGTGTCAGGAACCGTTTATGCAAAGCACCCGGAGGGCCGGTCCCCTGAAAACGGTTCCTGACACCTTTTTCGCCCAATGCATCTTGTTCGTCGATGGCCTGCGGCTCGATTTGGCGAAGTCCTTGGAAGCGATGCTGTGCGAGAAGGGCTGCTCGGTCGAATCGCAGGTCGCGTGGGCGGCATTGCCGAGTGTCACCAGTACCGGCAAGCCGGCCGTCTCGCCGGTCGGGAACCTGATCGCGGGACAGGATGCCAATGCCGATTTCGAGCCTTCCGTGGCCGCAACCGGCCAGTCGCTCAAGGGTGGATACCACCTGCACAAACTCCTTGGTGACCAAGGCTGGCAGGTCCTCGGCCGGACGGAATGCGGCGACGCAAGCGGCAAGGCTTGGACCGAAGCGGGCGACATCGACCAAGAAGGACATGACCGAGGTTGGCAACTGACCAAACACGTGGACAGGATCCTGTCCGACGTGCGTGATCGGGTCTTGCAGTTCTTGGAAGCGGGCTGGAAAACCGTCCAGATCGTCACCGATCACGGCTGGCTGCTGCTGCCGGGCGGTCTTCCCAAGACGGAACTGCCTTCAGCCCTTGCGGAGAACACCTGGGGACGGTGTGTGGCGATCAAGCCGGGCGCAGCCACGGAAGAGACAACGTACCCGTGGTACTGGAATCCGGGTCAGCAGTTCGCCCTGGCGCAGGGTATCAGTTGTTACCGGGCAGGACTGGAGTACGCGCACGGCGGACTCAGCCTCCAGGAGTGTCTGCTGCTGTCGCTCACGATCGCAACGACAGCAGCGAAAGCGGGGGCGGGGACGATCCAGATCCGGGATGTCGTCTGGCAAGGGATGCGCTGCAAAGTAGCCATGGAAGGCACCCTGGCAGGACTACGGCTGGACCTCCGCACCCACGCGGGCAACCCGTCCACCAGCGTCGTACGGGCCGTCCGGCCGTTCAAGCCGGACGGTTCCACATCGGTGGTGGTGGACGACGAGGACATGGCCGGACAGGAGGCAACGATCGTGATCGTGGACGACACCGGAAACCTGCTGGCGCAGGCCGCCACGAAAATCGGAGAGTGAAAATGGCCGGTCAATCCGCGCGACGGGATCGGGGCTCCCATGAGTCCCATATGTCCCCTCATTCCCATTCATCCCATCACCAATCGCCCGACCCATGAAAGCCACCACCCCGGAATTGGACGCAATCGACAGACTGGCTGCGGCAACGCTGGAAGGCTACCTGGTCCGCAAGGACCTGGTCCGGACCTTCAGCCGCCAGTTTCCCGTGCCGACCTATGTGGTCGAGTTCCTGCTGGGGCGTTACTGCGCCAGCACCGACCCCGAAGAGATCGAAGAAGGGCTCGAAATCGTCCAGCGGCAGTTGACCGACCGCACGGTCAAGGCGGGCGACGAGGAACTCTTCAAGTCGCGGGCACGCGAGAAGGGGGAGGTGAAAATCATCGACCTGTTGAGCGCCCGCCTGGATGCCAAGACAGATTCGTACCTGGCCACGTTGCCCAGTTTGCGATTGAACGATGCACGCATCAGTCCGGACATGGTTCGCCAGCATGAACGTATGCTGACGGGCGGTTTCTATGCGGAAATCAGCCTGGCTTACGACGCTGCGATCGCCCAGGAAAAGAACGGCCGGCCATTTGGCATCGACAGCTTGCGAGAGATCCAGCTCTCCAAGCGCGACGTGCTGGAAACGCTCGATCGCGCCCGCAGCCAGTTCGGCACCGAGGCCTGGAAAACCCTGCTACTTCGCAGTATCGGGATTGAACCGGAGGGACTGAGCGAGCGGGCCAAAGACGCCTTTCTGGTGCGGATGGTCCCGTTTGTCGAGCGACACTACAACATGGTCGAATTGGGGCCGCGAGGCACCGGCAAGAGCCACCTGTTCCAACAGATCTCGCCCTATGCCCATCTGATCTCGGGCGGTAAAGCAACAGTGGCCCGGATGTTCGTCAACAATGCCACCGGCCAGCGCGGACTCGTCTGCCAGTATGACGTGGTCTGTTTCGACGAGGTGTCCGGCGTGTCTTTCGATCAGAAGGACGGCGTCAACATCATGAAGGGCTACATGGAATCAGGCGAGTTCAGCCGGGGCAAGGAGAGCATTCGGGCAGATGGCTCGATTGTGCTGGTTGGCAATTTTGAGGTGGATGTCGAGCACCAGCAGCGCATCGGGCATCTGCTGGGGCCTCTGCCGCCCGAAATGCGAGACGACACGGCTTTCATGGACCGCATCCATGCCTATTTGCCTGGCTGGGACGTGCCCAAGGTACACAAGGAACTGCTCACCAACCACTTCGGCCTGGTCAGTGACTTCCTCTCCGAGTGCTGGAGCCACCTGCGGAACCAAAGCCGGGTTATGGTCCTGCAGGGCCGTGTCCATTACGGCGGGGCGCTCAGCGGCCGGGATACCAACGCCGTAAACAAGACGGTCAGCGGCCTGCTCAAGCTGCTGTACCTCGGCAGCACAGCGGAAGTGCCCGATGCCGACTTGGAATGGGCCGTCCGCTTAGCGCTCGAATCCAGACGCCGGGTCAAGGAGCAGCAGAAGCGAATCGGGGCCGCCGAATTCCGCAACACGCACTTCAGCTACGTCAGGGGAAACGACGGCGTCGAACGGTTCGTTTCGACGCCGGAACTGCAGAGCGAAGGCGGAATCGGTTCCGATCCTCTGGAGCCCGGCCAGGTCTGGACGATCACGCCGGGCGGCATGGACGAGCACCCCGGCCTGTACCGCATCGAAGTCAACGAGGGCCCCGGCTCGGACGTCCGAGTGTTGAACAAGCCCGTGCCATCCGCCTTTCGCGAATCCGTTGGTTATGCCGAGCAGAACCTGTACGCTCGCGCCGCCCAGTTGGTCGGCGACAAGGATCCGAGACAGCATGAGTTCAGCGTTCAACTCCGGGCGTTCGACGCCTCCAAGTCCGGCGCCAAGGTCGGAGTCGCCCTGCTGGTCGCGATGTGTACGGCCCTGCTGAAGAAGACCACCCGCGGCGGCTTGATCATCGTCGGCGAGATCAACCTGGGCGGCTCGATCGAACCCGTTCACAACGCCGTCACCGTCGCCGAAATCGCCGTCGAGAAGGGCGCAACCGCCCTGCTCATGCCCGTCGCCTGTCGTCGCCAGCTCTTCGATCTGTCCGACGACATGGCCACCCGAGTCGATATTCAGTTCTTCTCCGATGCCCGCGAGGCACTGCTGAAGGCAATCCAGGAATGAGACGCTATTGCTGGTATCGCTGGTTGGATGATAAGACCCAGCCGCGAGGCCACGAGCGACAGTACCTCCACGGAGGTGACGGTCATCCAGTAAGCCACCACGGTCCCGGCAAATGGAGGGAACCACGTCACAAGACAGAATCCGAGGCCCACCGCAACGGCCACCGCAATGATGCTGGGCAGAATCGGCCGCCTCGTTCCTAGCACGGGGCAGGCCGATATAAGGCCGGCTGCAGCACGGTGGGGTTGGGAGGGGGAGTGAATCCAGGCCACCAACATCCCCATGGACAAGCTGATCGCAACGTGGGCCAGGATGAGCCAACGCAAACGTGGCTTTCGGTGCCGTTTGATGGGCTCGCCGGTGCGGGCGGTTGCCTGGTCGGTCGCATCCGGCGGTCTGGACTTGGGCGTCTGGTCCATCTCAGGCTGCTTCAATGATTGCCGGTTCCTGGGCATACACTGGTATCGCGTCGCTCCGTTCTTGACGGCGATTCCCGCTACTTCAGCTTCAGGAAGATGTCGCCATCGGGGCACCCGAGTGCGTGTTCCTCATCCACCTTCCCGGTCGCCACGCTGCGACGTCGGTCTGAGAATCGTACCAACACCGCACGGTTGCCCAGTGGATTGTACACCGCCGTGCCGTTCTCGTACGCGAAAAAGGGGACAGGACCCTTTTGCCGGAACGGCCCGGAGGGTGCTTCGCACAAAATGACCGGCGCTTCCTGCCGAGTCATAGCCCGGCGATTGAACGAAGAAGGCGTACCCTCCTGCAAAGGTGGATTGTGGGGCGTTTCCGCCGTGAAAAGTGCTGGCGAACCCCGCCTACATCGGCCTGCGGCGCACGGGCGTGGCCGAGGTCTGGTACTGGCCCAACGGCGAGCCAGGGCACCGCACGCCCAATGAAGTCCCCCGCGCCTCCTGGGGCATGGCAAACTGGAGCAGCGCGCTGATGGAAGGCCTGAGCGGTGTACGGGACCAAAGCTGCCAGCTGCGGCGCGTGGAGCCGACTCCCCGCTGGGCCGCCAGGCCGTGTGCTCGGCAAAGTAGAATGCCCCCAAAGTGCAGCTGATTTCACCGAAGGTGATATTGCGAATCCCTCGCTCACCAGCGAGCCTCGATCTGCGCCCATTCGTGAGCGGTCAGCTGCACGCGAATCGCATCCTTCTCGATCGGGCACTCGGTGATCTGGTCACCCTGGAAATTCAACTTGCGGGCGGAGCGAACCGCGCGGAAGCACTGCAGGCCCACGGCGGCCTGGCGGCCCTGGGTCTCCAGCAGGCGGACGCGGAAACCTACGTTCACTCCGGACTCGAACCACGGCTCCCAATGCGTGGCCGTCACATTTCGCGCGTCGACGTGGAACAGCCACCCGGATGCGACTGGCGACGGCGCCGCGGCCGTCTGCACGAGCCACGGCACGGGCGTGACGAGGTTCAGCGACTCGTGAAGCGGATTCTTGACTTCCACGCCGATGCCGATCTGAAACCGGCGGCAGCGCTCGCCCGCCACGACGAGCAACGTGTCCAGCATGCGCCGCCCGTAGCGCCGATGAAACGGCAGGCCGCCCGTGAGGATCGTGGTGTGGAGCCCCACATCGTCGATCTCGACGTACAGGGGCGCTTCAAACCGCTTGCTCTTGGCCGGCTGCCGCGTCAGATTGGCGCTGCGGTACAAGTCGGCGGCTTCGTTCGCCCACGCGAATCGCGTTGCGTAGTACGAGTTCCACGGATCTCGGGAACATTCGGCGTGAGGCTGCAGTTCGATGTCCAGCAGCAAAACGCGGCTGCCCCGCCACAGCCGGTAGGTTTGCCGGTAGTCGGCCAACTTGTGGCCGCGCCCATCCAGCAGCCGTCCGCGAGCCACGATCTCGCCGAGCGTCTCGGTCGAGACGACCGTTTCCACGGAATCGGCGGCCATGATGGAGGCCGGGCCGCTCGCGGCTGTCTCGCCCACTTCGTCGCTGTGCGCCGAGACGTTCGCCGCGTCGCCGCCGAAGACCAGTTGTTGGGAGAGCCGGTTGTGACGGGCGTTGTATTCGTGAATGGACCGCAACCCGCCCGACGCAGGATCGATCTTTGCCTCGAAGAACTCATTGCGCAGCAGGCATTCGTCCGCCAGTGTGGCGGCGGCCTTCTTGGCCTTGCTGCGGGCAGAGCCTGGCGCAATCCACGCGAACCCCAGGGGCGGAACGTCGACGACGATCTGCGCTGCGGCCTTGGTGGCCGAGGCCGCGTAGACCGGCCGTGCCACCTCCGGCAATCCGGTCAATTCTCCGGTTTCGATCCCCACACGGCGGACGAAAGAATGCGGATTGACGACCAGGCATCCGGTTTCCGCGGCGCCCCCGGCACGCGGCAGCGAAGCGGCGAACGACTGCAGGGCTTGCTGCTGCGTCCGCTCCGCGGCGGCGTCCGTTTCCGCCGCCGTGTCGTCTTCGTGAATGTCGATGGATCGGAGCAAGTCTTCCGGCCGGCCCACAGCGGCAGCGGATCCCGGAGGCTCGGCGCCGAATTCCTTCCCCGCCACCAACGCGGCCAAGGTGCTCAGGGACTGGGCCGCTTCCGCTTCGCAGCGGCGCCGCCAGTAACGGACGACCGCAGAAATAGGATCGGGCTGATTCCTGGCGACCGCCTGCTTCAAGTACGGCGAGCGATACTGATCGTAACCAAAGCGGTCCTGGTGCACGGGATAATCGGTCGTGCGAAAGTACTCATCCATCGCGATGAACTTGCCGAGCGCAGAGCAGTAACTCGCGATCCGCCGCAAATCGTCGTACCAGGGGCTGGGCGTACCGGGCCAGTGGGCCAGACAGACCGTCGCGATGTGATCCATGTCCATCGACTCGCCCAGCTTGACTCCCAGGTTGAGAAACGTCTGCGGCTTGGCCGCATCCAGGGGCAGCCGAGTCAGGGCGGTGATGGGCGTGCCGTCGCAGCCTTCCCAACGCACCTTGACTTGGGAGCCTTCCGGCACGACGCCGTCCTCCAGGGAGGCGTGGACGGCGGCGTCGAATCCAAGCTTCGTCAAGATCTGCGGCAGAAAGGGAGTCAGCCCAAAGCGGCGGCGACCGTACACTTTCGGCCGGCATCCCAGGACAGCCTGGAACTGGTCGAGCCCCTGCTGGAGCTGATTCAGCAGCGTCTCGCAAGACAGCAGCGACAGGTTCCGCTCGCCGTACTCGCCCCCGACCAGCCCCACGCGCCCCGCTTGCAGGGCGGTCCGAAGCGAATCCAGCGTTAGCGGTTCCCGGTCTGCCATTTGCTGAAGCAGTTCGCCGG
>CAYPGE010000465.1:0-6836 GCA_964409865.1 uncultured Pirellulaceae bacterium | reverse complement strand
CAGGCCCTGGAGATTCGTCGCCAGGTGCTGGGGGAGCAGCACCCGGATTTCGCCACCAGCCTCAACAATCTGGCGGAACTGTACCGCGCGACGGGCCGCTATGAGCAAGCCGAACCGCTGTTCCGGCAGGCCCTGGAGATTCGTCGCCAGGTGCTGGGGGAGCAGCACCCGGATTTCGCCCAGAGCCTCAACAACCTGGCGGCACTGTACAGCTCGACGGGCCGCTATGAGCAAGCCGAACCGCTGTTCCGGCAGGCCCTGGAGATAAATCGCCAGGTGCTGGGGGAGCAGCACCCGGATTTCGCCATCAGCCTCAACAGCCTGGCGCTGCTGTACCACTCGACGGGCCGCTATGAGCAAGCCGAACCGCTGGTCCGGCAGGCCCTGGAGGCATTTCGGAGTGCCTTGGGTCCAGACCATCCGCAGACCAAGATCGTGCAGGGCAACTACGATGAGGTGAGGAAGAAGCTCCCGGTGTAGCTCGAATAGGTGTGTGGGCGCACGACGGAGACTCTCGCGATGCTGGCGGGCGGCAAGGCGTCGGACAAGACTGACCGTCCAACCGCTCAACGGCGGCCGCAGGCACTCCAAGAATTCTGTAACGATTTTGTTGTCGAACGTCAACAATAACGATATAATCCCCGTGTAGGGAGCCGAGAACGGAAAATGGGGAGCAAGAGCCATGACGCCAGCCAGCAACGACCGAATCGTGTCCTATCTGCGAGTGTCCACAAAACGTCAAGGCCGGAGCGGTCTGGGGCTCGAAGGTCAGCGGGCGGCCGTCGCCGAGTTCGCTGCCCGGAACGCCGGTTCGGTGGTTTGCGAGTACGTGGAGGTCGAGACCGGCAAGAACAACCACCGTCCTGAATTGGCCCGGGCGCTGGCACACGCCAAACGCAGCCAGGCGCGGCTGGTCGTGGCCAAACTGGACCGTCTGAGCAGGAATGCGGCTTTTCTCCTGACGTTGCGGGATTCCGGGGCGCGGATTGTGGCATGCGACATGCCCGAGATGAACGAGTTGACGGTCGGCATCATGGCGGTTGTGGCCCAGGACGAGGCGCGGCGAATTTCCGAACGCACCAAAGCGGCTCTGGCGGCTGCCAAGGCACGCGGAGTCAAATTGGGCAGCGCGCGGAAGGATCACTGGATGGGGCGCGAGGACAAGCGGGCGGCCGGCTTGGCGAAGGCCCAACAGGCGGCGGCCGAGTCCCGACGCCAGCTGGCGGACGGAGCCTACGTCGACTTGTACCCCGTGGTAAGGGAGTGGCACGAGACGGGCCAGTCGCTGGCCGTGATCGCCGAGCGGTTGAACGCGGAGGGCCACACGACCCGACGAGGCAGACCCTGGAACCCCATGCAGGTTCTGCGGGTGCTGCGGCGGGCGGGTTAAGTGACGAGTTTACGGGCGTGCATCAGGATCCCCGTTATCAATCCCCCAGTGGGCAACGACTTCGCGCGTTTTGGCAAAGTCGATTCGCCCCAAGTCCAGATCTTCCAGACCCTGACGCTTCAGCACGACCAGGTGCGTCTCGGCAGACACACCCGTCACCGTACACGGGGTCAGCCACGGCTGGCCGTCTGGTTGGCACAAGCGGCGCCCGTCCAGCCAAATTTCGGCATCGAACTGATCGGTGATGAAATTCACATCGACGTTCGGGACGGAGTTTAGACCGCGCCAGACCAGCCAACCGCCAAGCAGGGCAACGGCCAGACAGATGGCCACGATCGCACCGCTGAAAAGCCGGCGGATCCTACCCGGCGCTGCCTTCATCCCCTCTACCCGGTCGGTCCCATTTCGGTCCACGACCTCTTGTTGGAACGTCTCCAGCATGGCGATCGCGTCTGCAAACCGTCCATTCCGATCGGACTGGCACGCCTTGAGCACCAGGCGATTGAGCGCCATCAGCCTTGGGTCCGCCAGCATTGCCCTAGCCCGCGTCTGGATCGCGGGGAAACGGTGCGCCGGCAATCCGGTGATCATCTGGTAGATCACGAGGCCCGCGGCATATACGTCCGCGCAAGTGTCCATGATCCCGTCGGGCGGCATGTACTCCAACGTGCCCACCCGCGAGACGCTGCGATCCACTTGGGCCAACAAGCCGAAGTCCGCCAGCTTCAGTTGACCGTCGATGAAGAGGCAGTTCGATGGCTTTACGTCCCGATGCACCAGACCCTCCCCGTGCAGGCACGCGAGAGCCGAGAGCAACTGGTTCGACCACCGCACGCAGTCGTCGCCGGCCACGGGACCGCAGCGCAATCGAACCGCCAGGGTCGCCGGCGCGTATTCCGCGCCGGGCGATACGGGACCGCCCGATACGTCGTCGGCCGTGTCCATGATGTAGAAGAGAAAATCGGCCGTTCTGCCAACGTGGTGAATGGTCACCAAGTTGGGGTCGCGGACACGAGCCGTTTGTTCCAGGCAACTCAGCGACACGATCTCGCGGCCTGCCGGATCGACCGCCCCCGTGCCGCGGAGCGGTACGATCTTCACGGCACGCAGCCCGCCTGTGGTCTGGTTGCGGGCCAGCCAGACTTCGCCGAAGCCGCCCTTGCCGATCTGCCGCAAGAGTTCCATGTCCGGAATTGCGGGTGGCGAGCCGGGGCACACGATCGCCGATTCGCCGTTGCCCAGGGGATCGTTCATGGGCAGGCCCTCCCTCGTGCCGGCACGGATTGTGCCATCCAACTCGTCAGCGAGCATTCAACGTCAGCGGACGGCGCAGACGCCAATGCCCGCTTGACGCGATCGAGGAGTCGGCCTTCGCTCCGGTAGGACTGGCCCAATTCCCGCAGACGTTGGAGGATGCGTTTGCGGGCCAGGTACACGGCATTGCGGGTCAGTCCGGTAAGCTGCGCGGCCTCGCCGGCCGGGACACCCTGCAGGGCGACAAGCTCGAACGCTTGGTACGTTTCGGGCGCAACCTCGCGGCGCACGAGATCCAGCAAGACGTTCAGCAGGGATGCCTCAAACGCCTCTTCCCACGCATCGTCGGCCGACGCATGCGAATCTTGGGCCGATTCGAGTACGTTCTGACCGTCACCGCCCGCCGCACGAACGCGCTCCGCCGGCTTGGCCCGCCGCTGGTTCACGAGGTTACTGACGATGCCCCCCAGCCAGTCCCGAAAACGCCCCTTGGCCGAGTCGTAGCGAAAAACCTGCCGGTTCTGAAACACGGTCAGCATGACGTCCTGGACGACTTCTTCGGCCGTGTGTTCGGAACAGCCACGGCATTTGGCGAAGTTGAACACCGCCCGCCAATAGCGAGTCCAGAACTCATCCCACGCCACGGCGTCGGCTCCGTCGCGGATGCGATCCAGCAGCGTTGTGTGCGTTTGACTACTCATCCCCCCGTCCGCGACCCAGGACCGAAAAAATCTGAAAAAACCGTGACAGATTTCGGCAGTCACCCCGCAATTATCTTTGGAGGCAGAAATTGGACGCCTTGCATTGTAGGGTGCGGCGGCTACGTTAAAAGGGGAGTGCAAGTCCGATGAACATCGTATTCATGGCCATTCTGGCACTTGCCGCTGATCCCGCCTGGTTGGACACGTCGGCCACCCCAACCACGCGACTGTTCGTCCGAACCGTGCCCCGCGGTGCCACAGTGACGGTGGACGGCAAGGCAGTTGGCAAGTCCGACGACATCTTCCAGGTGCTTCCCGGCGGCCACAAGATTACCGTCGAGTTGGACGGATACGCCCCGGAGACCCGCGAAATCGAGATTCACGAAGGCCGAATCGCGAGGGTCCGTGTCGAGTTGCAGAAACAGGCCCAGGTCAATGCTCGCCCGATACCCCAGCCAGACGCCGGCCAGGGCCCCACCCCAGAAAATGCCCCGTCGGGGACGCCTGACCCGACTCAAGCCATTCAAGATTCGGCCCGTGCCGAGGCGGCGTCAACCTTTGTGTCACAGGGTGATTTCCCCGCCTCGACCCAGCAGGCGATGCTGACCGTGTTGCGTCAGCATCCAACCGAGACCCGTTGGTCGGGACGCGACGGCAACACCCTGTTCGGCGTGGCCGTCAAACGCATGCCGCAAACTGAATCGCGTTCGCGAGCCGTACCAGCCATGCTGGAACTGGTGCAAATGCTGGCTGTCCACGAGGTGCTCAAGGCCAAGTCGCTCTTGGATCGGTACGCGGCTGCGGGGCTGACGGACGCGACCACCCTGCGTCAAGCCGTGGAAGCGGCGGCAGGCCAACTGCAGGTGACAGGTAGGGCGAAAGGCGTCGTTCACCGGGCGGCCGTGCGAAATGGTTTTGCCGCAGCCTACATCATCGCCGAGCAATCGGATCTGTCCGCCTACTTGTTGCAGCCGGCGGAACTCGAAAAGGTGCGGGCGGCCTACCGCGACGTCATGCACCGTCAAGCACGGGACCTGATGGCTCGCTCCTCGTGGGCTGATGCACTACTGCTATGGCAACACCTGCACCAGCGCAAGCTCGTATCGCAGCAACTCTACTTGGACGCGGCGCGTTGCTTCCAGCGCCTTGGGCAGGCACCGGACGCCCATCGCGTGCTGACTGAGGCCATCGAGACGTTCGCAGAATCTGGCACTGCAGAATTCTTTGAACAAGCGGGCGACATGGCGTTGGAGATCCAGACCGAGCCAGCGGAAACACTGGCGGAACGCGCCTATCAAAAGGCCATCGACATACTGAGGGACACGGTTTCTGGACCCGATGTCAGTGGTCACAAGGACGCCGGCAACAAGAATTTCTGACAACTCGTAGATCAATTCCACGTCTGACAAAGGAGAATCGCCACATGAACGCTTCGAGACTCGTAACGCTGGCCCTGGCGGGCTTGGTGTGCTGCCTGGTGCCGACCATTGTGTTTGGTCAAGTTCCGTCGGCTGACGATTTCCTCCCGCCGGTCTCTGGCGGCCCGACGGACGTGAAACAGCCGGACCAGGTGGCTATGGCGGAAGATGTCGTGAAGGCCGCCACTGCGCAAGATGCCATGAACGCCGCCGTTAAGAAAAACGTGGAAGAGATGGCTGACGGCGACACGGCTGAGGTGGGGGCCAAAATGGTGAAGTACCCCAGCGGCCTGGGTTTCGTGGCCACCGGCGTGGCGACCTACCGCACGATGGAGAACCCCACGGCGACACGTTTGGCCAAACGGAAAGCCTACGTGATCGCATTCGTGATGGCCAAGAAGAATTTGGCTGAGATCCTTGGCGGGCTCAGCAGCGAGGGCAAGGAGTCGATCCGCGAGGCGTTGGTCAACATCAACCTGCCCAAGGAGGAGATGACCAACATCTCGACCGAGAGCGAGGAGTCGTTGCGGCAAGCCGTGAACATGCTGCTGCGCGGATTCGTGATCTACGAGGTCAGGGACGACGTTAGCCAAAACTCCGTCTGGGTCAGCATCGTGACGACGCCCAAGACGCGCGGCAAGTTCGCCCGCCCGGCCCCTAACGCTTTAGACGCCAACAATCTGCGTGATGGCTTGAATCAGGTCATCGCCGAGGTCCGCAGCGGCCTGGTGCCGCCGGTGGGCGGCCGGATCATCACGATGCGTTCCACCGGCGAGACCGCTTTCGTCGGCTTCGGCAGCGCGGTCGTCGGCAGTAGCTCGAACAACGCGGTGCAGCTCAAGCAGAATCTGGCGGCCCAGCGGATCGCCTCAATGCGGTCCAAGGACGCGCTCTGCGGCCTGATCATCGGGGACAAGACCTCGTGGGAGGGCGGCGTCGCCGAATCCATGAAGGATCAGGTGGAGGAGTTCGAGTCCCTAGACCCGAACGATCCATTGGCCCGCAAGGACCCGGCTGCGGTGCGCAAGTTCGACCAGGCTCGGCAGGCCTTCGTGGCACGCATGGAAACCAGCGACACGTACCTCAGCGCTCGGCGAGGCGTCCTGCCACCGGGGATCAACACCAAGACGTGGTTCGACAGCGACAACGCCTGGGCCTACGCCATGTCCGTCTACGTGCCAAGCGTGACCAACGCGGCGGCCGCCTCTGGACGCGAGATGCAGGAATCCGTTATTCTGCAGCCCGTCGATGACAGCGGCCGATCGAGTACCGCTCCTGGGAGCGGCTTCACGGACGAAAATGCCCCGTCCACGGTCAAGCGTCCCGGCAAGGACGTGAAGCCGGGGCCGAGCGGGAAGATCCAGCCGGAATGAGTCGTTTCGCGTGCTGCAGAAAACGAGGACGCAACCATGTTGTTCGCAACGACTGTCTCCGTGAAGCGTCGGGCCGCGTTTGCCGTGACTCTCTTCGCGTGCATGGTTGTGGCTCGTGTCAGCGAATCGGCCGCCGAGACGCCGCCTGCCAGACGTTGGACCGACGCGGCGAGCGGCCGGACGATTGAGGCCGAATTCTTGGGCCTGAACGACGGCAAAATCCGACTCAGGACCAGCGACGGCAAGATCTGGGACCTTCCGCCCGACCGTCTGATTCAGGCCGATCGTGATTACGTTCAACAGGCCACCGCGGCCACAAAGCCGGCACGCCTCAAGCTGTTCACCGACAAGCGGACTGGGCAGAGTGTCACGGGCTACGTCGTAAGACGCGAGAACGCTGACGGTCACACACGACTCTTGGTTCGCACTGAAGACGATCAGGAGATCTGGCTGTTCAGCACCCAGTGTGAGATCACCGATGCTGATCAATCACCGTCCGACGGTCCCAGCGCCGAGGCGTCGGTAAATCTTCCCGGACGAGCCACACCGTCCGGCGACGATGCGACACGGACGGTAGTCGTCGAAGGTGTCGGTCTGACGTCCGAAGAAGCTCTGAAAGATGCCTTCCGCGCCGCCGTCAGGCAGGTGGTCGGGGAGGTGGTAGACGCGGAGACCCTTGTCAAGGACGACGAGATCGTCA
>CAYPGE010000464.1:0-6839 GCA_964409865.1 uncultured Pirellulaceae bacterium | reverse complement strand
GTGGCGGCGGGTTTAGGATACGGCAGACAACACCCAGGAGAAAGACAATGACTGGTAATCACTGGAAAAATCCCTGTCGCCACGCAACAAGCTGTCTTGGATGGCGGGGCTCTGCATGCCTGTGCCTGGCGTGGTTTTCTATGTGTCTCGTCACCTCGGCGGCTGATGAAGGGAAACCGGAAGGCAACAAGGGCTTCCTCGAGAACGGGAGCTTCGAGTCGATCCAACGCCTGGCCGCGCCGCCGAAGGGGAACGACTTCGGGAGCTGGGTCCTGAAGAGCGACCTGCAGGCCCCGGCGGCGTGGATGTTGAACGCCGCGTTCCCAGGCACGCTGGAGATGGCCGAAGGCGGGGCCGCCGACGGCCAGCGATTTCTGCGTCTGGCGGCCGGCGCCAATCGGGCCGCGCACCTGATCCAGAGTTGTCCTCAACTGCGGCCCGGCCTCACGTACAAGGTCACGCTCCGCTACCGCGGCGGCCCGGTCGAGTTGAAGGTCTATGAGTATGACACGCAGAACAAACTGAAGACCGACCGGCCGTTTGCCGAGGGCCTGGCAACCCCCGTGCGCAACGGCGCCTGGGCCACGCTCGAAGGCGTGTACGCTCTGCCCGAAGGCATCGCCAAAACCACCTTGGTCGTGTGTGTGCCCGGCCGCAGCGAAGCGGATCTGGACGACGTGCGCGTCGAGCGGTTCGTCAGGCCAGAGACGCCGGTCGACGTCGGGGCCTTCGGCGCCAGCGGCTCGGCGTTCGAAACCGCGGCGGAAACCGTCGCCGGATCGAACGTGGTCGTGCTCGAAGAGGTCGGCGATTTCCAAGTTGGGCAGCAGGTGGCGGTGTCCAAGTGTAACCCCCACGTGTGCGATCTGCACATCTGGGAAATGGGAAAACCCTGGGGCGGGGACACGTCGCCGGAAGCACAACAGGTCGAGGTGCGGGGCTACGACGGCAGCCTCGGCAATTGGACCGTGTACATGCTGGACTTCGCCGGCACCGCGCCGCCCACCTTCCGCTGGAGTGACGACTTGGCCTTGACCTGGAAAGAGAGCAAGGTGCCGGTCACGGGCGATTGGCAGAAACTGAGCGGCGGCGTCGAAGTGAAATTCGGCAGCCGCGACTGGACGACGCCCTGCCTGGTCACCTTCAGTGGCCGCGACCAACTGATCAGCACGATCCTGAAGATCGAGGGCAACAAGGTAACGCTGACTGACGAAGCACCGGTCGGGGCCAAGGATTGCGTGATGCAGCACACCGACAGTGGCCCGCTGCAAGCGGCGCTGGATCGCGCCGTGGCCGAAGGCCGAAACGTCTTCATCCCGATCGGCCGCTATCGCTTGACCTCCGGCCTGAGCCTGCGGTATGCCGACGGAATCACGGTGGCGGGCGAGAACGAGGAACGCACGATCCTGGACATCCGCAACGGCACGGGCGCGTGCATCACGGTCCGGGGCGGCACTTCGGTGACGCTCCGCAATCTGCGGTTCCACGGATTCAGCGGCTTTGCCGAGCGCAAGCAGATGGGCTCGCGGCCCCTGCCCGGTTACGCGCAGATGTGGGGCTTCTACATCAAGCACTGCAATGCCGTGGGGATTCAGAGTCCCGAGCGAGTGCTTGTCGAGAACTGTCACGCGACCGGCATGTCCGCCGAATGCTTCTATTCCGCCAGCAGCAGTCGCTCGGGCAACTTGGACCCGGCCCGGTACACCAAGTCGATCGTCTACCGCAACTGTACGGTGACCGACTGCGCCCGGAACGCCTTCAACAACAACGACATGGCGGAGAACACGGCGGTGCTCTACTGCCGGATCCAGGACGTGGGCGGCTGCACCTGGGAGGGGGCCTCCCGGTTCGTGAAGTTCGTGGGCAACTACGTCCGCAATGCGGGCACCGTGGCGATGGGCAACATCGGTTCCCGCGATGCGAATTACGACGTTCTCCCCACCGGCCAGCACATTGTGGCCCACAACACGTTCGAACAGGAGATGGTCTACGGCGGCTGTGCCATCCGCACGTGCCACGGCTCCACGCCCGTCATCATCAAGGACAACATCTTCGTCAATTTCAACACGTCGGCGATCGAGGCCAACGGGTCCGGCGAGGCCCGCCATCTGCCGTCGGCCAACACGATCATCAGCGGGAACGTCATCGATCTGACCTGTGTGCGGGACGATTCCCGAGCCCGGGTCGGCATCGGCGTGTCGGCGGACGATACGATCGTGAGCGACAACCAGATCTACGTCCGCGGTTCGGTCGATCCTTTGGTCAAGGGCATTGTCCTGATGGAACCGGCCCGCAACCTCATCGTCCATGACAACATCATCCGCGGCTGCGCGGTCGGGCTGCAGGGCGGGAAGCTGACCGGGCGCATCGCCGAGGTGATCGACTCGCGGACGTTTAAGTCGAGCGGCCCGCTGCCTTGGCCGCGGCGCCGCACCCACGAGTATCGCGGTTGCCGGATCGCCTGGCTCCCCGGCGGCGATGCCGTGCCCGGTCCCGAAATCGAGGTCTTCGATGTGGAGGAAGGCCTGTTCCGGCTGTCCCAGGACAGCGAACTCAAGCCGGGGGCGGTGTTTGCAGTTTACGGACGGCAGGGTTTGAACTGGAGTCTGCATCACAACGTGATCAACAACTGTGACCGGCTGGTTGACCTGGACGTGTTTGGCGGGCCGACCGCGGTATTTGGCGACAACCTGCTGGCGCGCGGCGAAGTCGCGAATGTGGATGTCGCCGTGTCGATCCGGGGCCTGTTCAGCATTTCGGCCAACCGTTTCACAGGTTTTGACGGGCCCAAGTCCGTCGCCCTGCTGCTGCAGCCTGACCCGTTCGGGAAAGTGCCGCGTTTCCTCTGCCGGGACAACGTGTTCGATCAATGCACCACGCCTGTCGGCGAAGGGGCGGCCGGGGTGTGGAATGCCGCGATCAAGGGCGGCAACGTTTTCGGCGATCAAGCGGAAACGTCCGTGGGCGAGACGGTGCGCTAACCCGGCGATTTTCCCCGTCACGGCCGTAGCTCACTCGCCGCGCCCGCCATCACTTCCCGGCCCGGCCGACGCTCCGGACGGCTCGCCGACGGTGAATCGCCAGGCGTCGCTCCACGGGCTCCAGGCCCCTTGGGCGTCGCAGGCGCGGACTCGCCAGTAGTACGTCTGCCCCGCCACCAGCCAGTCCACGGGCAGGGGCCACTCGGACCGGTCCGAGAACGTCAGCTGGTCGAAGTTCGGCGACACCGGATAGATGAAGTCCTCGCGCGGACTGACTTGCACGTGGTACCCGGTCACGGCGTCGCCATCGGGGTCTTCGGCCGGGGACCAGGCAAGCTTCGGCAGCGCGTCCGCGCCCACCGTCGAGCGGTCGCTGGGCGCCGTGGGCTGTGCCGGGGCCTGGGGCGGGCGCGTGGCCGAATTCTCGCGCCAGCCGTGCGTGATCCGCACCTGACGCTCGCCGTCCGTCCGATCGCGATACACCACCTCGTTGCCGCCGACGGCCAGCGACGGCAGCGACGTGGCTGCCATCTGCAAATCCAACTCCAGGTACACGCTCTCCAGCCCCACATCGTCCGGCGATTGCGGCGCAGTGAATTCGTACTTCACATAACACGCACAACGCTCCGGCGCGAACTTGCCGCCCAGCACCGCGTCGATGGCCAGGTACCGCTCGAACGATCCCGTCTCGTCGTCCTTGGCCGACCAGATTTCGGTCCAGTCGCTGTCGTCGATCGAGAGCAAGATCCGCAACGGCGCTTGGCGATCCTTGCGCACGAACCGGCCGCCGATCACCCCGCCGACGATTGGATAGGGCGACTGCATCTTGTAGGTCACCGAGCTGGCCAGACCCGGCGTGTCGGCGTGGACCGGCAGCGTCGCGCCGTCCTCGACGACCCTTTTTACGTTGCGTTCGGCCAGCACGCCGCCGAGCGATGCGGCCGAGCGCAGGTCGGGCTTGTAGATCAGCTTGCCGGTGGCCAGATGATAAGGCAGCAAGTTGCTGTTCCGCATGTTCTGGCCGCAGCGGAACTTGCCCTCGTGGCCCCAGCGCCAGACGATCTTCTCGCCGGGGCGCAAGGTGAGGGTCATGGTGCTCGTCCAGCGATCAATGGGCATGCCGGCCGAGGGGTAGTAGCGCTCGTACAAACTGGTGTGCGACTTGGCCATCGGTTTGGCGGCGAAGCCGCCTTCGTGCGTCCGCGCGGCCAGTTCCGGTTGCCGGTGGAGCGACTCGTAGCCGGCGAGCGTGCGGTTGTCGGCCTCCAGGTAGAACGCGCGGGCTTCGGGATCCAACAGGTGCCAGCGGCCGTCGTAGAAGACCTCGGCCACACAGTGGTTTTCGTACTGGTCGAACGGACACATCCACACGCACCGCGCCGGCAAGCCCGCGCACCGGGCCAAGACGGCGCAGGTGGTGGCTCCATACTGACAGCCGCTGCAGTAATAGCAGTTGGCCGCCTTGACCGGATCGCCCCGTTCATGGAAGCTGTTCCGCGAGGGATGCGAGCGGACGTCGGGCAGCAGAATGCCCACGCGACGGTTGTTCTCGTGCCCTTGCACTTCGATGCTGGCTGTAAAGGCCCAGATCGCCAGGGCTTTTTCCGCGTCGCTCATGCCCGGTTTGAGAATGCCGGCCAGGATGGTTTCGGCGGAGAACCAGTCGCGCCGGCCGTCGATCACGATCCGCGGGTCCACGACGTCGCTGGTCCCCACGTTCTCCAGCACCAGGTACTCGTTGGGCTGGAAGCCCCAATCCAGACGCTTGCTGCCTCCGTAGGTGTCGGGGTACCGGGCCGTGTTGAACTCGTCCAACGTACCGCCCATCGTCACCGCAAAGGTGTGGGGCGCGGCGCCGACCGTCTCGACGTGCTGCCGTTCGGCCGGCGGCAGGGCGAACGGTTGGGCGGCCGTCGCGGCAACCTGGGGCAAGCGGAAGTACGGGCCCTGGCCCGGCCGCGTGCTGTTGCCCGTCCAACCGGCCGGCCGGAACTGAGGATCGTCACTCAACCGCAGGCAATCCACGGCCGCCTCGGCCCGCCCCACGTCGCACAGCCGCAATTCGACCGCCCGGTCCTCGCCGACCGTGACCTGGCCGGCCAGTTCCCATACGAAGCCGTAACCCTCGGTGCCCAAGTGTGTGGGCGGGAGGCGGGTTCCGTTGACTTCGACGCTGAACTCGCGATCGTGAAACCCCGACTCGGCCGAGCCGCCGATCAGTGCGCGGACCCACACGTCGTACGTGCCCGCGCGGTCCAGGATGAGCTTGAGGCTGGGATGCGTCGGGGCGATCAACATCCGCCGGCGATTGCCGAGATAGCCCTCGCCGCTGAAGCCCGGCAGTTTCGCTTGCACCTCCCAGTCCGCGGTCGCCTGGAACGTCTCCGCTTCGATCAGCGTCCCCGAAGCGACGGCTGGCGGAGTCCCCGCCAGCATCCCAGCCAGAACAGCAACAGCGAAAGTCGTCATAGAGCTTCTCCCGATCGAGACCGATTCATGGTACATCCTCCAGATAGACGCCATCCTGGCGCAGCGTGGACTGCAATTCGCCGATCTCCACCTGCGCCATGCTCACGCCGTCGGCGAGCGCCAGGGCGGCGCACGTGCCGACGCCTTGGCCCATGACCATGCAGTGGGTCTGGACCCGAACCGACGAATGGCCTTCGTGCGTCGACGAGGCACAGCGGCCCACGACAGCCAGGTTGGGCATGGTCGCGTTCAGGCACATGCCCAGCGGGATGTGGTAACTTTGGCCCACCGGCACCATCGTCTCCGGCTTATGGTCGGCCCAGGTCGTGTGGCCGCTTCCCTTGGGATCGTGGATGTCGATCATCCACACGCCGTGACCGATGGCGTCGGGCTGCTTGACGGCCTGGACGACCATCTGTCCGTCCAGCGTCTTCAGGCCGCGAATCCGGCGCGACTCGCGGATCCCCAAGCTGAATCCGGTCTGCGCGACAGTGGCCTGGCTGAAGCCGGGCATTTCTTTGCGCCACAGTTCCACATACTGGTGGACCTGCCGGCGGGCCTGCGCGGTCAGCCGCGTCAGTTCCTCCTCGTGCAGCGGATTGCCGGCCGCCGGACACATGTTGTACGACACGTCCGGCGGTTGCGGACTGCGCAGGTAATGGCGGGCAGCAGCTTCGAGGAACTGCGGAAACTGGCCTTCGTCGCGCAGCTTCTTCATCCGCCCGAACACGCGTTCGGCCTCTTCTGGATGAGCGCGGACGGCCGCGGGCTCCACGCCGTGCAAGCGGAACATCATCGTCATTCCCTGCACCAAGCCGTCTTCGGCACGTCCGTACTCGAAGGGCAGTCCGGCCTTGGCCGCGACATCGCCGTCGCCGGTGGCGTCGATCACGATCCGGGCCAGGAAGGCCCGTTGGCCCTCCTTGGCGTCCACGACCACCCCGCGGACCTGCCCCGCTTCGACGATCGGCTCACCGGCCACCGTGTAGCAAAATGTCCTCACGCCGGACTCGTCGAGCATGTCCTGGTACACGACCTTCATCCCCTCGGGGTCGAACCAGTGCGTCTCGAATGCCTTGGGGAAGTTTGCCACCTGCTGGATCCAGCCCCGTTTTCGCGCACGCTCGGCGGCTTCCTCGACCAGCCCGTTGATCACCACTTTCTCCCGGTCGCTGCGGTGCCAGCCGTTCACCAATGCGGCCGTGGCCATGCCGCCCACACACGGCCACCGCTCGATCAGGACCACCTTGGCCCCATGCCGGGCCGCGCTGCAGGCCGCGGTGATGCCGGCCGTACCGCCGCCGCAGACCAGCACGTCAACCTCGGCCAGTACGGGCACTTTGCGTTCGGGGATGACAACGACGGACCCGCCGCCGTCACCCTTGACCG
>CAYPGE010000463.1:0-6839 GCA_964409865.1 uncultured Pirellulaceae bacterium | reverse complement strand
GCTTCTTGGCGCCGTCGGCCATCGTCGAGAAGAACTCGTTGGCCAGCGACTTCATGATCAGGGCGATCTTGGGTTTCTTCTCGGCAGCTGCGGGCGGCGGCGAAGGCATGCCCGAAGTGGCGGACGGCGGTGAACTCCCGCTACAGCCCGCGAGGACAGCCAGCAGGACGATCCCCAGAACCCAAAAACCCATTTGCACGCCCGTCCCGCAAAACGGAATTGCGGGCCTTTCGACATTGGCTTTCATGGTTTGCTCCAGGCGCCGTTTCGTAGAACGAAATTCATTCCGTTCCGAACGGATTGAAATCCGTTCTACTTTGGCCCGGCTTTTTCGAAAAGCCGAGCTTCTTCACAGCGACTCATTTCTGCCCCGTCACCGCCACCAGCCCACGCACGGCGGCCAGACGAACGTGTTTCGGTTGATCCTCGCCGCTGAGCGATTTGTAGATCGCCATCGCCTCCAGCTTCTTGCCCGCGGCCAGCAGGTGTTCCGCGCAGCACAGGCGGGCGTCGGCCACGGCCAGCTTGAGCTTGTCCGGCGCTTTCTTCTGGAACTCGTCCAGCGCCTTAGCCGCGTCGGGACTGGCGATGGCCCCCAGCGCCGCTGCGGCCGCGGCCGAAACTTGCTGGTCCTGGTTCTCCAGCAGGGCCGCCAGTGCCGTCGCGCTCTCGGCGTCGCGGCGGACGCCCAGCGAGTTGATCACTCCGACCTTCAACAAGCCTTCCGTCTTCGGCAACGCATCGCGCAACGCGGCTACCGCCGCGGCATCGGGAATACGTTCCAGGGCGTACCGGCCCATTTGCGACAGTTCCTGGTTGGTCAGCAATTCCGCCAGCGCCGGCACTGCGTCGGCCGAGCCGATCAGACTCAATTGGCGGCAGACCGCGTCCTTGGCCGCGCGAGGTGCGTCGCTCTTGAGCGCGGTCACCAATCGCGCTTCCAACGCCTTCTTGGCGGCCGCGTCGCCGTGCGCGGCGGCTACCGCGTCGTCCAACGCCTTCAGCGAACTGCGGTCTTGCCCCCAGTCGTACGTCTTCAAAGTCTCGAAGGCTTTGTCCAACGCGGCA
Source organism: uncultured Pirellulaceae bacterium (assembly GCA_964409865.1). GTDB lineage: Bacteria > Planctomycetota > Planctomycetia > Pirellulales > Pirellulaceae > Anammoximicrobium. The sequence goes on along the minus strand of CAYPGE010000463.1, from coordinate 5,771 downwards.
GGGGCGGCGGGCTGTGCCGCGAGGACGGCCGACATGCTCACACCGAGCAGAGCCAGGGTCAACAGGGCTGCGGTCAGGTAGTTGATGCGCGACATGTTTTGCTCCTTAACGTGGGTGTCGAGGCTAAGAACCGCTAACAAAACCGTTCGGCGCGGGTCTCTGACCCCGCCGAAACCGCCGACCGAAGGTCTCCGATTTCGGTTTTGTTAGCGGTTCTAAGTACGGTTGTTGCTTATTGTACAGCTTTCCGCGCCGTAAACTACCATCCTGGGAGGTCCATCGACAGAAGCTTCGGCGCACGCCTCCGGCGTCTCCCAAATCACCACTTTGGTCGCCCGCACGCCCGTCCCCTCCAACAAGGATGGGCAAATCGTCTCCAACAGGTAACGGGCCATGTTTTCGGCCGTGGGATTGAAGGGCAGCAGGTAGACCCTGCTGGGCTGCACCATCCGGGCGGCGGCAATTCCGTTTTCGTCCTCGCCGGACAGCAGGAAACCGTGATCCCAGTGCTCGTCAATCCAGCCCTTGAAAAGGGCCTTGAGCACGGCAAAGTCGATGACCCGCCCCACGTCGTCCGTCTCGGCGCCGCTGACGTAGAACTCCGCGGTATAGTTGTGGCCGTGAAAGAACTGGCATTTGCCTTCGTGCCGGTGCAGGCGATGGCCGGCACAGAACGTGATGCGCCGCATGATCGTCAGCATCATGACTTGGTTTCTCCCGTCAACTTAGGATTCTCTCGGTGGCGGTCCCGGTCGCGAGCCGTCTTTTTCTGCAGGTTCCGCTCCAGCGCCTCGGTCAGATCGACGCCGGTCTGGTTGGCGATGCAAATCAGCACAAACAGGACGTCCGCCAACTCGTCCGCCAGATGATAGCTCTCGTCCGATTTCTTGAAGCTCTGATCGCCGTACGTGCGGGACATGATCCGCGCCAATTCGCCGACTTCCTCGACGAGTTGCGCGAGATTGGTGAGTTCGGAAAAATATCGCACGCCGATCGTCTGGATCCACTGATCGACGCGGTCTTGGGCTTCTTGCAGGGTCATGTCTATTTGGGTTCCGGCAGGATGGCGTCGATTCCGGCGTCGATGTACTGGCCGCCGATTGTCTGCCGGCAGTGGATCGCCAAGACGTTGCGCCCCGGCCGCAGGGCACGGACGTCGATCTCCTCGGTTTCGTAATCGGTCGTGTATCCGCTGCGCGACAGCACGAGATCGCCGTTCAGGTACACTTGCGCATCTTCGTCGTGGTGCAGTCGCAGCGCGGCGCGCGGCGGCAGCGGCACCGCCAGTTCGATCGTGCGACGAAGCCAAATCTCGCCGGTGTTCCACTGTGTGCGGGCCACGGCGCCCGGCGTTTTCGGCGTCCCGAACCCGGCCGGTCCTTCCTGCCACGCGCTGTCGTCGAAATCCGCCGCCCGCCAATTGCCCGCGGGGCGCTCGGTCGTGTACCGCCACACAGCCGGCTCGAGCTGGCTGGTCGGCAGCAGCGTGACCGTGCGGGGCGGCTTCGGCATGGGGGCCCAGCCGGCGGCCTTCGTCTTGTCCCGCCCGGCATACTTCGACCAGACCTCGCGGTCGTACAACATTCGCAGGAACACGCCGCCCACGACCGGACGGGCCGTGAAACCCCGCTTGCGGGCATCGGTCGTAAAGTACCAGTCGCTCATCGGCGAGCGGTCCGGAGTCTCGTTCAGGAAGCGGAGGACAGGGTTCACCAGGGATTCGAAGTCCCGGCGATCCTGCGTCAGCGTGGCGGTCCACAGAATCCAATCCAGCTTGGTATAAGTCTGGCGGTTGTCCAAGGGCACACCGTAGGCGTTCTGCACCCGGTGGTAGTGAGCCATCTCCTTCGTCAGCACCTCGGCGGGAAACAGGTTCAGGCCAAGAATGCGGTCCCAGACCAGGTTGTATTTCTGGCTCCAAGTACCGGGCCGATCGAAGGCCAGGCGGAAGTGGTCGCCATCGTCGGCTTCCTTGACCCAGCGCGCGGCGAACTCCTTGGCCAGCTTGGCGTACTCGGCCGCCTGGGCTTTTTCGCCGCGCAGATCGCACAGCCTGGCGAACGCGCCCAGGGCGCAGATCGCCTTGGCGCTCAAGTTGACGTTGTGGGCCAGGTGACCGGCGAAGTCGTCGGTACACAGTTGGTTCTCCGGGTCAAAGCCCTTGGCCTTGAGGTACTCGGCCCACTGCTCGATCTGCACCCAATACAGGGCTGCGAAATCGGCGTTGCCCTCCATCTGGGCGATGGCGGCCATCAGCAGCAGCAAGTTGCCGGTTTCCTCGACGGGCATCTGGTTCTCCTCGGTCAACTCGCCGCCCCCGTACCGCTGGCCGTTGGCGTGCGGGTACTGGCCCAGATCGTGTGGAGCGAACGGGAACCGCCAGCGTTCGGAAGCCGTGTAGTTCATGAACGGGACCAGGAACGACTTGGCCAGCGTAGGACCGAACAACAAGAACTGCGGCGACATGGGATAGAACACGTCCGAGGTGCCGATGCAGCCGTTGGAATGGTTTTCCTTGCAGAATTGCAGAGGCTGGCCGTTGTCGTCGGCCACGAACTTGCCCGCTGCGAAACACTGGCGATAGGCCAGCGCGCAGATCGCAGCGTAGTTGTCGCCGCCGGCACTAGCCAGGTCGGCCATCAGTTCGGCGTCGAACGCCGCACATCGCTTCTGCAGCGATTCGTAATCCTGCGCAGCCGCCTGCAACAGATCGGCCGCCTCCCACCCGTTGCGGCGCCAGTACGGCCGCAGGTTCTTCTTCATGTACTGGATCGAGTACAGATCGTCGTAGGCCAGCATCAACCAGCGCTGGACCGGCTCCGCCGATACCTGGACGGTCGGAAAGACCACCGCGGCGGCGTACGGTGCGGCGGGCGCCGACGGCGGCGGGGCACCCGGCGACGGGCCGAGCTTGCCATTGCCTGCAAAACGGCCCTTCATCGCGTCCCCTTCGCCAATCTGCTGCTCAGCGATTTCGGCACGGGGCGCCGCCACGTACAGATAGCCCCAGTCGATGCGGATGTCATCGCCCTTCTTGGCCAGAATGGGCTGGTCCTTGGAGCCGATCTTGAGGGCCACCAACTCGCCAGCCTGTTCCTGCGACCACACGACTTCCTGGCTGGGCACGTTCACCGCCAACTCGGCGGACGCGTCGAAGTACAGTTGCACGTCGTGCGGTTTCCCGTCAGCGGATCGAAACTCGAACGTCAAATAAGTCACAGGCCGCGAGAGCACATCGAGATCGTCCGGCAGGGCGGGGGTCAGGAAGGTCAGCGTCAGAGTCACACCCGCGCCGTCGAACGTGTACACGGTGCGCGTGGGCAGGACGGTCAGGCCGGTCTGTGCCAGCGACGGCGTTTGGTGCGGCTGAGTGCCCATGACGCGGTACGTCTTGCCGTCGATCCGCACCAGGCTGGCCAGCCGGTGCGGTTTGCCCGTCCAGTGGACCGTGTCGGCGTCCGTCAACTGGTCCGCCGGCGACCAGATGCTGAAGTACGGATCGCACGCCACCAGCGGCACTGCCGGCGGGCGCAGGTCGGCGGCGGAAGCGACCGTCGCCAACAGGCACGAGGCCAGAATCAAGGGGATCGGCATTCGGCGGGCAAGATGTCCAGTCATATCGTTTCTCCTCAGGGTCTCAGCTTGTATGATGCGCGCATCTTCGTAGCATGACTCTCCGAGCCGTGCAGAGCACTTGGCACGGCTCGGAGAGCCATGCTACCCTGGGGCCGCGTTGAGTGCAAAACTGGCTGCCATCATACGCGTTCTGAAGTTGATCCTCCAGCCCCGGTTGCTTGACCCTTGCTTTTGACTGGATTAGAATCGCGCGGCGTCGGGGGGATTAGGCGGCGTTCGAGAAATAACCATTTTTTGCCGATCATCACACGGAGTGTGATGGCCACTTTTGTCCAGTGTTCTTTGCCGATCATCACACGGAGTGTGATGGCTACTTTGACGAGGCGACGGTTATTTCTCGAACGCTGCTAACGTCCCGCGGCGCTTCCCTCCGTTTCTTCGTCTCAACGATCACTGCCTTTCAGGAGACCACCCACATGTCCCAGCACTTGAAGATCACTCGGCGTTCACTCCTCAAGACCCTCGGCGCGGCCGGTGTCGGCGCCTGCGCGTTGCCGCACCTCGTGCCGTCGCGAGCGTTGGCCGGAGAAGGGGCCCACGGCAAACTCAACTTGGCCCTGATGGGCTGCGGCGGGCGGATGGGGCAGATCCTCGGTTCGGCCCTGGCGCAGGGGGACAAAGTGGTAGCCATCTGCGATGTGGACCCCCGGCAAATTGCGGTGCTAAAGGGCAAATTCGGCGACAAGCTGGAGCGGGCCAAGGTGTACGAGGATTACCGCAAACTGCTGGAAGCGGAGAAGTCCGTGGACGCGGTGATTGTGGCCCCAGGGCAGCGCTGGCATGTGCCGATGAGCAAGGCGGCCATGTTGGCCGGCAAGCACGTCTTCTGCGAAAAGCCGCTGGCCCATAGCTGCGCCGAGGCGCGGGAGATCCGCGACCTGAGCCGTCAGAGCAAGCTGGCCACGCAACTCGGCACCCAGGGCGGCTCGACCGACACCTTCCGCCGCAGCATGGAGGTGATCCAGGCGGGCCTGCTGGGCAAGATCCGCGAGGTCCACTGCTGGATCAACCGCAGCTTCCCGCCCAGCGCGCCGATCGACACCAACGCCGATCCGATCCCGGAGGGGCTCAACTGGGACTTCTGGTGCGGCCCGTCGCCGCTGTTGCCGTACAAGAGCTACTACATCGCCGCTCCGGGCGCCGTGGGCTGCCTGCACTGGGGACGCTGGCTGGCCTTCGGCGACGGCCACCTGGCCGACATGGGGGCCCACGGCCTGAATTTGCCCTGGCGGGCCTTGAAACTGGGCGCGCCGATCCGGGCGTCGGTCAGGATCGCCGAGCCGCTCAAGGACAGCTATCCCTCGGCCTGCGACTTCCGCTGGGACTTCCCTGCCCGCGAAGGTTTCGAGCCGGTCAGCGTCTGGTGGCACGACGGGCCGAAGGCCGGTCCGCCGGAAGAACTCGGCGAACTGCTGCTGTCGACCTACGGCAAGCCGCAGACCAACGGCGTGCTGTTTGCCGGCGAAAAGGGAATTCTGTTCTCCAACGCCTGGGGCGTCGGCGGCGTAGTGCGACTGAAAGGCGACGAAAAATGCCGCGGCGTGCAGGACCACGAGGCCGGCAAGCCGATCCCTGTGACCCTGCCCAGGACCAGGGACCACATGGGCGAATGGCTCGACGCCTGCAAGGGCCAAGGCAAGACCTTCCAAGGCTTCGACACGTCCGCCACGGTGGCCGAGGTCGCCATGGTCGGCATGGTCGCCATGCGATTGGGCAAACCGGTCGAGTGGGACAGCGACGGCCTGAAGGTCAAGGGCATGCCGGAAGCCGAGCCGTTTGTCCATCTGGAACAACGCCAGAAGTGGCTGTAGGCGGCAACGACGGACCTGCCCCTTGCGTGCTGGTTCCCGAACTCCGCTTGGGAACCAAGTCGTTAGGAAGCTCTGCTTCGCTTTCAGGAAGCGGAGCGTCCACGGATACGCGTCCCTCAGAGAAGCTTGGAGACGAGGATCAGAACCGTGAATACTGAATCGCGAATACTGAATGAAGAACGCTCGTGGACAAGCCGGGCAGTTCCTATTCTGCATTCAGTCTTCACGATTCAGTATTCGCTATTCCGTTTTTGGCTAGCGGCTCTCGTCCAAGGATCGGCGAATCAATAACTGTCCAGTTCTTGTTGGCGATCATCACGCGGA
>CAYPGE010000462.1:0-6865 GCA_964409865.1 uncultured Pirellulaceae bacterium | reverse complement strand
AACGTTTCTCAAACCACGAACTAGGACAGGTTTCAACCATGCGACGAGCGCTGACGCTTTTAACCCTGACCGTGCTGGGCTCGATTTCCGCAGCTCGGGCCGCCGACCCGCCAAAATCGTTTGAGGTCGTCGCTCGCGGAACGTATCGCGTCACGGACGGCCGGAAGGAGACCGGCGCCACGGAGGCCGGCGAAGTGCTGGTGGTCTTGGCGACGGACCAAGACAAGTTTTGGGTCCAATCCTCGCGCGGCCTCAAGGGCTGGATCGAGGGGGCGGCGGTGGTTCCGTTGGCCGAGGCCGAGTCGATCTACAGCCAGCTGATCCGAGCCAATCCGCGCAATCCGGTGCATTACGAACGGCGGGCGGCGATCTGGCTGCAGAGCGGCCAGACGGACAAACTGGTCGCCGATTACGATCGCGCCGTGCAACTGGGCTCGAAGAACCCGCTGGTGTACCTGAACCGGGGCATCCATCGCGCCACCCAAGGCGAGTTCGACGAGGCGATCGCCGATTACGACATGGCCCAACGCTTGGGAGTGAACCAGGCGTACCTGTTCGTCAATCGCGGGGTGGCGCAGCTGGCCGGCGGCCGTCCTGAGAAGGCCGTCGAGGACTTCACCGCGGCCATCCAACGCGGCGACAAGACGGCTTCGGTCTACTTGAACCGCGCGTCGGCGTATCAAGCGGCCAACGAAGAGATCAAGGCGATTGACGATCTGGCCGAGGCCATCCGGCTGGATCCCAAGAACCCGGCCGCCTATCACCAGCGGGGCATGGTTTGGCAGGCGATGGAGAACTGGGACAAAGCCGTCGCCGATTTCGACCAGGCGATCCGGCTGGACGCCAAGTTCATCCCGGCCTACAGCAGCCGCGGTTTCCTCTGGTTCCAGCGGAAGGAGGCGGCCAAGGCGATTGCCGATTTCAATCAGGTGATCCAACTGAATCCGAAGGCGGCAGTGGCCTACAACAATCGCGGCTACAATCGGCAGGTGCTGAAGAAGTACCGCGAAGCGCTGGCCGACTACGACGAAGCGATTCGCCTCGCGCCGAACTACCTGTTGGCGTATCAGAACAAGGCCTGGCTGCTGGCCACCTGCCCGGACGACGCCATTCGCAATGGGAAGCAGGCGGTCGAGGCTGCCAAGAAGGCCTGCGAACTGGCCCAGGAAGAACAGTGGCCCGACCTGAAGGCTCTGGCTGCCGCCTACGCGGAATCCGGCGACTTTGCCAAAGCCATCCAGTGGCAGACCAAAGCCATCGCGATGGCCCCGGAGGCCGAGCGGGACGAAGAGCAGAAGGTCCTGGAGACGTACCAGAGCAAGCGGCCGTGGCGAGACAACCCATAGGCCCTTGCGGGGGAACGATCATTCGCCGGACCTCGCACGACGATCGGGCGCGGGAGCTTCTGGTTCAGGCCAGATCGAAGAATCGCCAAAGGAATAACTGAGCAGAATGGCGCTAGCCACCGGTTCCGGATTGGCAAAAAAACCGGAGTCTAGCGCCTTGCCGCTCACCTAGAAACCCGACAGTGATTTCTTTGCTGATCCTAAGGATTCGTCCGCCCGAAGAGTTCGTGGACTTTGCCCACGATGCGTTCCTCCAGGCTCGGTTTCCAGGGCGTGTTGCTGGCCTCGTAGCCGCCTTCTTCCAGCACCCGTTGGCTGGCGACGTAATCGTTGTAGACGTTCGAGTAGCCCGCGACCCAGATGGCCGGGCCGTCGGGCTTGGTGAGTTCGCGTTTCAGCCGCAGCGAGTAATCCACGACGACTTCGCTGGCCAGCGCGATGACGGCCAGATCGTTGCCGAAACGGACGACCTGCACCGGGTACGGAAAGTCGGGCCGGCCCTCCGCGACAGATTCCAGCGCCACGGGTTCCAGCGCCGACCGCAACGGACCGTGCAACGGGCGTTGGTGCAGCGGCGTGCGCTGGCCCACTTCCAGCGCCGCTTCGACCGCCGTGGCCAGCGAGCGGCCGTGCTTCTGAGCGTACGGCAACTCGCTCCGCGGATACGGATTCTGGTCGGCGCCGCACCCCATCAGGAACGACGCGGTCACGCCCGGATGATCCTGCTCGAAATACTCCTGCGCGTATCCGGCGTAGTCGCCCAGCCATTTGCGGAAGCCCATCGTCGTGTTGTGACAGGCGTAGCCGAACAGCACGGCGCGGAGCGTGCCGTCGGCCCGCGCAACGCGCAGCACGGGAACCGTGTGATCGACCGGTCCGTCGGGATTGGGATGGTTCCGGTAACCGGCCTCCGTCGGCGTGCGGCGATTCATGGCGAATCCGCAACGGGCGTAGCAGTACGAGAGCGCCGCCGGTTCGAGACCGTCCAGCGACTTGCCGACAATGTCGACCAACGCCTGCGTCAGCGATTCAAAATACTCCTTGGCTTCGTCCCGCCCGTAAGCCGGCCCGCAGTGCGTATGGGACGCGTTCATCAGCAGCGCGTGCGGCGGCAACTGGTACTTCTGCTGCACCTGTTCAGCCACCGCCGTGCGCAGCCGCTCGATCACGCCGATCAGGTCCATCGTCAGGAACACGACGCGATTGCCGTCCCGGTCTTGGATGGCCAGCGCCTTGGCAAACAACTCCTGCTCCGTCCCCTCCGCCGGTTCCTTCCGCCCCGCGTACCCCGCCATCGGCAGGGGCATTTTCGGCGTAATCACCGCCGCCGCGACGCCGGCCTTCCACTCCGGCGCCTCGTCCTTCGTCGCTTCGCCAGCGCGAGCGCAGAACACGGGAACGATCACCAGCCACACCCACACCGCAGCTTTCTTCATGACATTGCTCCTTTGCATTTCTCAGAAGCCCGGCTCCAATGTAGCCGCGCCGCTCCGTGACGCGAAAGCCCCCGCCACGGATTGTCCAGTCTTGATTCGCGATCGCCCCGGCAGTACGCTGCTGGTGTCCGTGGCAGAACAAGCAAGGATCGCGCAAGAGAAGGAGACCTTCGATGTTAGTCTTGTCCCGCAGAAGGAAGGATGCGATCACCATCAACGACGACATCACCGTCACGGTGGTGGACGTTCGGGAGGACAAAGTTCAACTCGGCGTTGAATTTCCTCAGAATGACTGTGTGGTCCGCCCGCGAGAAGTGTTCGACCTGGTCCGTCGCAACGATCCAAGTGCGACCGCCAGCACAACCGTAATGATCTCCGAGCGAGGCATGAAGGCCCTGGCCGCCATCCGCAGCAAGATTGGCTCGCTCCCGCAGGACAACGGCCCGCTGATCGCCGCGATCCTGGAAGCGGTGGCGGCCAAAGGACTGACCGCAGAGGATCTGCCGACGTTCACACAGAAGATCTGAACGGAGCATCGTTCGAGAAATAACTGCCCGCTGTCCGCTCGCCCGCCGGGAAGACGGACAGGCGGCGGATTGACTTGCCTGAGGCGGGGACTTACACCGCTGGCGGTTGAGGAGGAAGAGGCCTTACAACGTCCGACGACAGGAGCACAGCATGTTGCCCATGAGATGGACGCACAGGCGGCGAACGGTGGCGATGCTGGCCGCCGGGTGGGCGGTCATGGCAGCGAGCGTGCTGCGCGGCGCCGAGCCATCGGAGTCCAGCGCCGAGCGTGAGCAGGCGCGGGCGATTCTGGACGCGAGCGGAATCCGGGGCGGGCTGGTGGTCCATCTGGGCTGTGGCGACGGGCGGCTCACGGCGGCACTGCGCGCCGGACCCGGCTTCCTCGTACACGGCTTGGCCTCCGCGGCCGACACGGTGGAGCAGGCTCGCCGCCGGATTCAAGAGCTGGGGGGCTACGGCCCGGTGTCGGTCGACCGCTGGGAGGGAAAACGCCTGCCGTATGTGGACAACCTGGCGAATCTGGTGGTCGTCGAGACGCCGGAAGATGTCGTTATGGAAGAGGTCCTGCGCGTGCTGGCCCCGGGCGGCGTGGCGTGCGTCCGGCGATCCGGGCAGTGGCACACGACGGTCAAGCCGCCGCCGGCGGAAATCGACGCGTGGCCGCACGCCTTGTACGACGCCAGCAACAATTGCGTGTCGCGGGACGCCGTCGTGGGGCCCCCGCAGCATCTGCAGTGGGTCGCCGAGCCGCGGAACGCACGGCACCATGAGACGCTGTCCAGCGTCAGCGCCGTGGTGTCGGCCGGAGGCCGGCTGTTCTCGATCCTGGACGAGGGACCGGCGGCTTCGATCCAACTGCCGGCCGACTGGCAGTTGGTCGCGCGGGATGCGTTCAACGGAGTGCTGCTGTGGAAACGCCCGATCGCGCCGTGGGAGTCGCATTTGCGCGGAGGGCAAGACGGGCCGCCGGGTCTGTATCGGCGATTGGTGGCCGACGGCGACCGGGTGTACGTGACGCTCGGACTGGACGCGCCCGTCGCAGCGTTGGACGCGGCCACGGGAGCGACGTTGGCGACCTTGGCAGACACGGAGGGGACGGAAGAGATCCTGCTGGACGGCGGGGTGCTGTACCTCGCCCTCGGCGCAGCAACCGCGGAAGGCGAGCCGGCAGCGGCCGCGGCAGGCCGGCAAGGCGCCAGGTTCCCGCGGGCCGAAGCGGTCCACCAAACGGTGATGGCGGTCGAGGCCGCAACAGGCCGCGTGCGGTGGAAGCGGACCGATGCCCAACCGCTCCGGCTGTCGCTGGCCCTCAGCGGCGAGCGCATCTTCTGGCTGGCCCCGGACGCCGTGGTTTGCGCGGACGCGAAGACGGGCACCGAGCTGTGGCGGACGCCCCGCACGGTGGCTCGCCAGCGTCCGGACTGGTCGGCGCCCACCGTCGTCGCGCAGCCGGCGGTGCTGCTGGTCGCCGACCGCCGCCCCGCGCCGACGCCGGACGTGGATGTGAGCACGGGCCGAGCGATGCCGCGCTGGCTGGCCGAGGGCGGCGCCGCGGGCGACCTGGTCGCCTACTCGACCGCGACGGGCCAGCCGCTGTGGACCGCGCCGTGCGGCGAGGTGTACCACTCGGCGATCGATGTCTTTGTCCGTGACGGCGAGGTGTGGCTGGGTCAGAGCCGCGCCCGGCAAGGGCCCGATTTCTCCGTGGCCCGCGACCTCCTGACCGGCGAGGTCAAGCAGCGGATCTCCACCGAACCAGCCTACCGGACGACGATGCCGCATCACCGCTGCCACCGCAACCGGGCGACCGCCCGCTACTTGGTCACCGGCCGCACGGGCGTCGAGTTCATCGATCTGCAGACCGGCGCCGCCAGCCGCCATCACTGGGTCCGGGGAGCCTGCCAGTTCGGCGTCATCCCCGCCAATGGGCTCCTGTACGCGCCGCCACATGCTTGTGCGTGTTACATCGAAGCCAAGCTGACGGGATTCAATTGCCTTGCTCCGGGAAGAGCCGACGAGGCGGTGAGCGGAGCAGCCGACGAGGCGAATCGGGATGGACGCGAGGAAGACGGGCGGCTGGTCCGGGGGATGGGAACGGGGGCGTCCGTCGAACCAAACCCGGTCGAGACCGCGGCCGACGACTGGCCGACGTACCGCCACGACGCGGCCCGCAGCGGCCGAGCCTCGACGACGGTTTCCGCCGACCTGAAGTGCGCTTGGCAGACGACCGTCGGCGGACGGCTGACCAGCCCCGTGGTCGCCCAAGGCCTGGTTTTGGTGGCGGCCATCGAGGCCCACACGCTGCACGCCTTCGACGCGCGCGACGGCAAACCGCTGTGGCAGTTCACCGCTGGCGGCCGGATCGACTCGCCACCCACGGTCGCCAACGGCCGGGCCGTGTTCGGGGCGGCGGACGGCTGGGTCTACTGCCTGGAACTCGCTGGCGGCCGGCTGGCCTGGCGGTATCGCGCTGCGCCGGACGAACGGCGGGTCGTGGCCCACAACCAGCTCGAATCACCTTGGCCGGTTCACGGCAGTGTGCTGGTCCGGGACGGCGCGGTGTACTGCGCCGCCGGCCGCTCGTCCTATCTGGACGGCGGGATCTGGCTGGTTCGCCTGGACCTGCAGACCGGCCGGCGCTTGGCCCAGCGGCGGCTGTACAGCCGGGATCAGCAGACCGGCGAGCAGCCCGCGGAGCCGATCATCTTCGAGATGCCCGGCGCCTTGCCCGACGTGCTGTCCTGCGACGGGCAGTTGCTGTACATGCGACACTTGGCATTCCGCCCGGACGACCTTGCTCCGCAGCCGGCCCCGGCCCACCTGTACAGCCCCGCCGGGTTCCTGAACGACGACTGGTGGCATCGCAACTATTGGATCTTCGGCACGCATTTTTATTCCGGCTACATCGGCTGGTACTTCGCCGGCCGCGAGACGCCGGCCGGCCGGATGCTGGTGCTGGACGATTCGGCCATCTTGGGGTTCGGCTACACACCGGAGTTCTACGGCACGTCCACGCGGCACCGCTATCACCTGTTCGCCTTCGACCGCCGCACTCTGCCGCCGCAGCCGCCCGCCGACTATGCGCGGGCCAACCGCGATTATCCGGCCGGCGGCGGAGGCAAGTTGCGGGTCCAGCCGCAATGGTCGCGCGAATGCCCGCTGCTGGCGCGAGCCATGCTGCTTGCCGGAGACACCCTGTTCCTGGCTGGGCCGCCAACCGGCATCGCAGAGCCGCCGCCGACAGGCAACGGCGGCTCGGGCGGTCTCTTGTCGGCGGTCTCAGCCGGGGACGGCCAAACGCGAGCCGAGTATCGCCTGGACGCGCAGCCCGTATTCGACAGTCTGGCCGCAGCGCAAGGGCGGCTGTATCTGACCCTGCAAGACGGCCGGCTGCTGTGCCTGAGCGACCGCCGTGCAACCCCCGGCGGCACGGACCTGCCGCGTGTACCAATCTCCGGCCGGTGATCGACTGAAACTCGGGGGTGCCCGGTTTGCAGGCGTTCACCCGGGGACTGCGGCTTGGTATGCTTAGACTAGCGGCAGGACCAAGAGGCC
>CAYPGE010000461.1:0-6896 GCA_964409865.1 uncultured Pirellulaceae bacterium | reverse complement strand
CCCAGCAGTTCGTCTTCGTGGACCTTTTGACGCTTGGCCACCGCCGACTTGACTTCTTCCTCACGGTGGTAGCCGTAGTGCGTGTCTTCGAGATCCTCGACGGGCACGCCCCGGACGTGGGCGAGCATCGTCTTGAGGACCTGCTGGGAGCGTTTCTCCAACTGTTCCTTCTGGCGTTCGATGGTGTCCAACTCGGCCTGCCAGTCGGCCAGGTCCAGCGACTGCAGCGCCCGCTGGCGAGCTTCGCGGTGGATGCGGTCCATCAGATTGGGCTCCGCCGCCAGCAGCGTCTCGATCTTCTTGTCGATGCGGCGGGAAATGCGTTCCTTCCAGTGTTGTTTCTCAGCGACGGTCAGGGACATGAGGATATTGCTCCTTGGGGCAAGGGATTGCGGTGGAACGAGGCACGATCCCGGGCTTACGCACACACGGGACGGCGACGACGACGGAACGGGCGGACGGGTTGCATGCCGTGGATATGATCCCAATCAATCCACTGCGGCACGTCACTGGGCTCGGGATCAAACCTGACGTCCAGCGGATCGGCGACGCCAAAGCCACGCTGACGGATACTGCACAGAGGTTCGCCCGTGGCGCGGGCGACCTGACGATCGAGTTCCAATTGGGTCATCGGCGACTCTCCTTGCGATGAAAAAGGCCGACCGCCCCAACGAGACCGGGGCGGTCGTGTCATCGGGAAACACAACCGCCCCGGTGGGCGACGGAGATTTGAAGACGCATTCAAACGTGCGCAGCCGCGGTCAGCCAATGCGTCTCCAGCCATTGACGTTCGGCGTCCAAGGCTTGCTGCCGGCAGGCGAATGGAAACGGCCCCAGACGCGGACCATTCACCGGCGACAAGTCGGCCCACCACTGGTTCTGGTCATCGACCTCAACGTGCGAACCGCGTTGAGTCGAGACCGCACCCAGGACCGAAAGGTCAATTTCCTGGCTGTAGACGCCGCGCACAGTGCCATCAGGGGCGATGAGGAGTTGCATGGCGTTCGCCCTCAGCGCGGCCTGCGGAGGATTCGACGACGCGGCTGGTCAACCAACAGGCCGTCGAGCACCGACTGCACCCGCGACATCTCCGTAGCGACGTGTTGCCGGAGGCCGCCATTGTCGCGCAGTGCTTGGGGCTCCACGCCGCGGATGATCCGCTGGGCGTCCGCAACCAGGTTGTCCAGTTGCTCGTTGGAGCGGACGTTGAGTTGGCGGAACCGGGCGAAGAAGTCCGTGAGGTTCTCGACAGCGCTGTCGCGGAAGACGCGCGGCCGGCCGTCGTCGCTGCCGGAAAGCCGCTCGGTCAGGTGCGAAACCAGTTTCGCCAGTTCGGCGACAAACGCCTCCTCGGCCAGCCTTACCGCCTCGTCGAAACGGGACTGCACGCGGCGGCACTCCTCCTCGTAGAGTTGCGGATTGAGCTGCTGGAGATAGTCCGGGGGCTGGATGCTGGGGAAGTCGAACTCGACGGCGAACAGCCCGCGGAGCGATTCCGGGTAGTCGCCGCTGTTGTACAGGCTACCCAGCCGTTCACGGGCCGCCGTTTTCAGCTCGTGGTAGTGACCGTCCAGGTTCTGGACCGCCTCGGCCAGCTCGTCTTGGAACTCCCGCATCTTCGCGGCGAAGTCGCTGATGCCGTCTTGGCGGATCAAGCGGATGCCCGGTTCCGGGTACGGCAGGCTTTGCGACTTCCAGAATGCCTGGACCTTGCCGCGAACGGCGGTGACGGCTCGATACGCCGGATGGCTGATGTCGAGTAACTTCTTGCCCGCCGACAAGAACTGGGCGTTGGCCCCGAACGGCTCCGCGGCCTCGGCGCGCTGTTCGGCGGTGAGCGTCTTGCGGACGCCCAGCCAGGTGAAGCTGACGCGGACGGCCGCCATCGTGGTCCGCAGCCGCTGCGACGGCGAGGTCGAGGGCCGCACGACGGGTTCTTCGAGAAGGGTGGTGGTCATTGACTGTGGTCTCCGAAATCGTGGATCAGGGTTTCAAGGTTACGCTTGGATCGGACAGCCGTTAGGCAACGGCTCCATCACAGCGTCCAGCCGCTTCATCAGTTCCAGCAACTGCTCCGGCGTGCCCGTGACCTGGTGCCGTTTCACTGCCAGATCCACCCACGACGCCATATCGTGATCGGCCAGCAGAATTGCAGCCGAGAGCATCTGGTGGGCCTTGCCGAAGCGAATGGGGAGCTTGGGTCTCCTGGGCCGCGGCAGCCGTGGCCTGGGCGGCGGTTTGGGTTTCGGCTTGAGCAGTCGCCGCGGCCAAAATTCGATGGTCATGGTTGATACTCCTTGGGTTGCCCGGCTCTGCGCGCAGCGTCTGCGGCGCTGGCCGCAACAGGCGTACAGAGACGGACGGCGGGGAAGGGGTGAGAACGGAGCGGAAGGCGGCTGCCTCAGTCGAGTTCCCAGTGGGCTCTCAACGCAGCCAACGTGGCGAACTGCTCGTAACCGATGACATCGGGCGGGAAGATGGCTTGCAGGGCGACGAGATAGCCGCCGTTATGCCGGCCAAGGAAGATACCGAAATCGCCATCCCGCACGTCGTCGCCGCACGGATAATCACGGCCGATGCGGCGCACCTTTAGCAGGTACGAGTCTTCGCCGCCGAAATCGGAACGGCTTTGCCGGGGCTTTAGCTGCCCGGTCATGGGCGTGGCCAGCGCGAAGGCGAGAGCTTGCCTGGCGGCGTCGGTAGAGATGGTCATGGCGGTGTCCCCTCCGTAAGCACAGTGATCTCGCCGCCGGGGACCAAGCCGTGGCGGTACAGCAGGTCCTGAACGTCTTGGCACACGTCGCAGCAGTTCCATGCCTTCCTGGGATTCCAGAACTCGCGTCCCGTACCATCCATGTCCAAGTACAGCCGCACCTGGATACCGGAGACGATCTCGACGAGGGCCTCCCGCGGCAGTTCCTTCGCCTGAGCCATTGCTGCGGTGGACGCACCGGCGCACGCGGCGTCACCGCCGCAGTTAAGCCGTTCGCACAGCACGTCAATGTCCGCGGCGGACAACGGCTCGTAATCGGCGAAATGCGGGAACCGGCGCACGGCCGAGTCGCTCCGTTGCGTCACCAGTTCCTGGAAGTAGCGCAGTGCGGCGAGCACCGTGGCCAGTTCACGTTGGTCGAAGTCGTACAGGACGAAGCGGCGGGCAGTATCGGTCGGTGACTCCGCCACCAGAAACTCGCCAAACGTGGGATTACCGTACTCGTCAAGGACGCCTGGCGTGGATAAGGCTGTTTCCAGGAGCCGGTCCAGCGCATACGCCAACGCTTCGGGGTCGGTGACTTTGGCGTCGCACTCGATTTCTAGCGTCAGATTGGTCTTCAATCGGTTCTCCTCTCTCTTGTTGGACCGGCCGCCTCGATCTCACACGGCTCCAGCGGCGGCACATCGGCCGACAGTCGCTCGCGCAGCAACTGCCGCGCGGTCACGACCAGGGACCAGCAGTCCACGTCCGATCCCTGCTGGTGCAGCTCGATGGCCGCCGTCAGCAGTTCTTCAACGGGCGTGACCTCCGCGACCTCGACCACGGGCTGCGCCGCGGCGTTGGTGGCACACGTGACCAAGCCGTGCCCCGGACGGAAATGCACCGTCTCCGGGTCGTATTCGTAGCGGCCGGCCGAGTGGCGCGTGAACGGAATCTCGTGTTCCCGGAGGAATGACTCCAGGATGTCGAACTCCCCGTAACTGGCCTCATCGTCGCAGAACCAAAGCAGACGCACGCCCTGAGCGTTTTCCTTCATGGCGTCGGTCAGATCATCGGCTCCGGCCAGTCGAACACGAGCATCGCCCCACTCCAGACAGACGTCTTCGTCCGCGATGGCGGCGCAGAGGCCGGGGATCAGGCTTGCGGCAATCTTGCCGCCGATCCAGATCTCGGCCGGGATACGATCAGACATGGACCTCCTCCTGCGTGTGGAACCCGCCTTCGGGGTCGGGCGGATTGATGGCGCGGTAGGGGTTGTCGGCGAACAACATGGCCAGGGGGACAAACTCGGCGCCGCCTCCGGTCAGCCGGTTGGCGGCGCAGATCACCGCCACCGGGGAACCGGTAGCGACGGATTGACACTCCAGCAGGGCAGCGTCCCCGGCCAGCATCGCCCGGCGCAGGGTATCGAAGTTCTGCTTGTCACCTACGGAAAGCGGCATCAGTCAACTCCTCATGTGTGGATGCGTTGTCGGTTGAATCGTCGGCATCGGCCGCCGGTAGGGCATCAATCAGCGGAGGTTGCTGGCTCGCCCAGCACTCCCGCGCAGCTTGGCAGGCGTCGCCGGGACACAAGGCCCGATGCCCAAGCGGCAGACCATACGGATCGAGCATGACGGGAACCTCCAGGATGAACGAGCAATCGGATGATAAAACGGTCCCGTCAGGGCGACCGCCCTACCCGCCTGCCGCTGCGGGCGCCGGCTGGCCGTTCGCCGCGAGTTGGGCGAAATCCGGGAATCCGGCAACCGGCGACTGGACCGTGTTGCCGAACACGGATCGCAGGGCCGCGACCTGCTGGGCGATGCTCTCGTTCCACTGACCCACCGCGCGGGCCAGGGCGGGGACATCCTGGCACTGCCAGAATTCCCCCTCGTCGTACACTTCGTTCAAGATGCCCAGCGCCTGGGCCTGCCGGAGCATGGCGATCACCGCCAAATGGCAGCGAATGAAGTTGGGCACACCACCGCAGTCGGGATTGCCGGCGTATTGGGTCTTGCAGAAACTGGCCCAGCACCACGGCCCCAGATGGGTACGGATCGTCCGCGGCACCCAGCGGCCGACTTCGATCGTCGCCGGAAAACGGCACAGCCCGAAGTTAGCCTGCTCGCACCCCTGGCCCGGCCACGTCGAGAACGCGATGACGTGCAGCGGGTCCACGGCGTAGCGGCAGTCTTCGTCGCGCGGATCGGGCACGAGTTGGCGGGCCTGGATCAGCAACCAGCGGTGCGGGGACTCGTCCCCGTGTTCCTGGAATTGGCATTCGTCGCCCTGCAACTCGATGATGTCGTCCACGCTCTCGAAGGGCAGGTCGAGGGCGCGGCTGCGGAGCCTGCGAATCAGGTCCCGCACCTTGTTCGGGCTGCGCGTGGTGGCGCGCAGACTGTAGTGGATCGTCAGTCCCATGTTGGGTTTTCCTTTGAGTGGAGGTGGCTGGACCTACGTGGTCAGAAGAACCTGACCGGCCCGGCGGCGGCTGTTGCGCCGCTGATCTTCGCGGGCCGACTCCAGGTCGATGATGTGGCTGGGGTCTTCCAGGTTGATGTCGTCCCACACGATCAGCCGCAGACGGCCCTCGTGCAGCTCCAGCAAGATCGGCCCAGCCGTGCCATCGGCACAGGTGTTGAGCCCGTAGCCAGCCGGATACAGCGCCAGGCCGCCTGGCTCCTCGGCCACTTCGACCTGGATGCTCCGCTGGCCGTCGCACAACGTCGTTTTCACAGACAGGACTCCTCTATCTCAGACCGATGGGAAGCACGTGTTCCGGGACCTCCCACAGGTGACGCATGTTCAATTCATCCACGACCCGATGCGCTGGCGGATAGAGTTCCACCGCCAACACGTCCGGTCCCAGGTGCTCATCCTTCAATCGCTGCAACTCGTCCCAGGAGATGCCCGATCGTCCGTCGTCCCGCTGAACCCGCAGGTGTCGGATCAGGCCCCACGGCGAGCAGACTTCCAGCACTTGGACTTCATACCGGTGCATAACGTCTTCCCTTTGCTGGGGACCAGAACTGTTGCGGGTCCAAAGAAGACGGCCGGCAACTTCGCCTGAGCAACGAAGCC
This sequence comes from uncultured Pirellulaceae bacterium, assembly GCA_964409865.1. GTDB lineage: Bacteria > Planctomycetota > Planctomycetia > Pirellulales > Pirellulaceae > Anammoximicrobium. The sequence goes on along the minus strand of CAYPGE010000461.1, from coordinate 1,114 downwards.
ACCGGCCGTCAACTGCTATCACGAGCGCAGCGCCGCTACCGTGTGACGGCTTCGGCGTACCCCTTGCCGATCTTGGCCGCGATGAGCTTCTCCGCGTGCCGGGAGGCCGCCGCCGCGTCCGGGAAGGACTTCACCTGCGTCTGGCCTTCGGTGCCGATCCGCCCGAAGCGAACCGTCACCGTGTCGCCGCTAACGCCGATCTCCCAGAACTTCGCGGAACTGCCGCCGATGAACTCGAAGTAACGCTTGTCCATGATGGACTCCTTCGGGTGGTTGGTGTTGATGATGTTGCCGGAAACGCCGGTCCGAACTGCGGGAATCCTCCGGGCTGATGCGCGCCTGGAGCGACGCCGGTTCAGACCACCGCAGGGGTGTCGTCCTCGGACCGAACCCGCACGAAAGACGGAAAGCGGGGCACGCCGCGGTCCGTCAGTTCCTGGTAGCGAAACGTGACTAGGCTGCCGACAGGCGGCGGGTGCTGCCGCTCGGCGTCCGTGAAGCCCGTGCCCACGGAGAACGTCAGGCCGCTGGGCAGCTCTGCGACCACCGCACCGAGCCGTCCGGCATGACGCCCGCGGCCCGGCAAGTGCTCGACGACGCGGGCTTCCGCGTCGTGGAAGGTCTTGACCTTGAGCAAGGTGGTGGAGCGGCCGGCTTCGTACCTCGACGCGGGCTGCCGGAGCATCAGTCCTTCGCCACCCAGCGCTTCGACGCGGGCCAACTCCGTTTGCAGATGACCGACGCCGCGGCAGCGTTCCTGCGGAAGCACCCGTGCGTACGGCGGCCGATGCTCCTGGAAGGTTGCCTCCAGATAAGCCTGACGTGCCTCAAACGGTCCCTCGGCGACCGGCGCATCGAACACCACAAACGCGATCTGCCGCCAGTGGTCGCTCCGGTCATGCCGCCGCACGATGCTTACGGTCTGCTGAAACGACTTGCGTTGCAGCCACAACTCGCCGTCCAAGGCCAAGTCCGGCAACCCGGCCACGAACCAGTCGGGCGCGTGGTACACGTTCCCTTGTCGCGAGAGGAACTCCCGGCCCGTCCACCACGCCCGCACCCCGTCGAGCTTCTCGCTCATCCACCAGCCGCTCAAGTCGGTGTCGTTGTCCCA
>CAYPGE010000460.1:0-6919 GCA_964409865.1 uncultured Pirellulaceae bacterium | reverse complement strand
ACCACCACCGCGGCCAACAGGACGCGCCACAACAGGGCTGCCGCCGATCGCTTGCCAACGCGCGGTTCTTCGTCCGACTGCGTCATCTGCTCACCTCAGGCCCTTTCAGGTGAAAGAGCGACGAGAAATCGTTGATGTTGAATTCCAAAATCCGAGACCTTACTTTTGGCCCCGGCTGCCGGTCCGCGAAGAACCCGCATCGCGGGTCAGGGGGACCGGATCTTCCGTCGGGATTTGCCCGCGCTGGTCCAGGAGAATGCCTCCCGACCCGGTGGCCACCGCCTTGTCGACCAGCACAAAACGTTTCTTTTCCAGGATGTCCTCGAACGCCTCGAACCACAGCCGCAATTGAAATGACTCCGGTGCTACGGCGTAGGCTTCCCCCATGGCGATGAATTGGGAGGACTCGCCGTTGGCTTGGCCGATCCGCCGGGCGGCTTCCACGCGGGCGGCCGCGACGGCTGCGTCGGTCTCCTCCTGGGTTTTTTCCAATTTCACGGCCTTCTCGCCCAACGCTTCCACGCGGACGCGATCGGCGTCGATCCGGGCACTGATCACATCCAGGTAGTCGGACGCCGCTTCGACAGGCGGATGAAGTCCCATCAGCGCCACGTCCACGACCTCGATTCCCAGGCGATGGGTCTGGGCGTAGCCGCGCAGCGTCTGCTCCAAACGGTCCGCGAACTGTGCCCGGTTGGCCGTCAGCACTTCGAGCAAGGTCGTGCCGCGCGTGTGCTCCATCAGGGCCCGATACGCATACGCCTCCAAGGCGTCGTCCGGGTTCTGATTGCCATACACGTAATCGAGGAACCGCTCCCGGTCCTCGTGGATCTTGTAGTAGACCATGCAACCCAGCGCGACTAACTCGGAGCCGTCGCCCAGCACCAAGGCAAACTCCTCGCTGGCGTGCTTCTTGCTCCACAGGTAACTCGTTTGCCGTCCCGGATTGCTGATGAACCCGATCGGTTTGGCCTCCACCCGTTTCACCGGATACCGCAGCACGCGGCCCAACGGCCAAGGCAGCTTCCAGTGCAGCCCGGGCGGCAGCGGCGCCGCCTGCAGTCGGCCGCAACTCTCACGGACGCCCAGCTCGTCGACCCGCACCACCGCCAGACTGCTCAGCCCCCAGAACAGCACGCCGACGGCCAGCAGGGCAGGCACGAGCGACCGGCGTACGAACTGGATCGCCCAGGAAGAGCGAAAACTGACGCCAAACCGCCGCTCGATCGTATCGAACAGAACGGGCAACGGGTTGCCGTGTACGAACAGGCCTTCGCGGACCACCTGCCGCAAAGGCGCGATCACGATCGGCCCTTCGGCGGGACGGCCCAGCCAGACGATCAGCAGTCTGACGGATTGTTCGCCGCCGGTGACGACGATCCAAGTCAACAGCAGACGGCCTGCCCACACGGGGGCCGGCGGCCAGAGGAAGCCGGCCAACAGCCCCGCCGCGGCCACCACGCTGGCCCACTGAAGTTCTCGAAACGCCAGCGCCAGCCCCGCGCTCTCCGGCAACTCCCTGTCGGGAACGCTGGCGAAGGACCGCGCCAGCACCAGCCACAGGCAGGAGGCCGCCAGGCAGACCACCGCCAGGGCCGTGGCCGAACTGCCCAACGGCTCGGCCGGCACCGGGACCTGCGAAGTCCACACGGCGCGGGCGGCCAGCAGCACCAGCACTCCCGTCGGTATCAAGGCCAGGAACAGGTAGTGCAACTTCAGACCGTGCTGCACGTCCCAGACGCCGATCGGCTGGTCATCCTCCTCGTCGGCTTCCCTGTCCCAACGCGACAAACCCCGTCGAGGCGCGGCGGTCTGCCCGTCTGCTTCAGGACGCTGCTGAGCCAAGGCCGCCAGCCGGCGGAGACGGCAGACGTTCAGGCACCGCGAGGCAGCCAGCGCGGCCAGGGCGGCGTCGATGGCCAGCGCCCAAAGCACCAGCAGATCGTTCCACAAGCCATATCCGCCGGCCACCAACATCCCACCGGTGGCCAGAATGGCCGACGCCAGCACCAAACCGCGGTGCTGCCCGGCCAACGCTGGATCGGCTCCAGAGCGGGATGGCTGAACGGGGCTGGTTTCGTGATTCGTCATGGCACTACTTTTTGGCGAACAGCAGGGGAAAGACAATATCGCTGGTGCAACACGGAATCCAAACGGCCAGGAACAAAAACACGGCTGCGGCGGTGTACTGCAGAATGCTCAAGTCTTCGCCGATGGCCATGGTCATGTGAAACAGCGACGCCCAGGTGCTCAACAGCACGTGTCCGGCATGAGGGTACTTGGTATGCGGCCAGAGATAGCCCAACGCAATCCCGGCGGCAGCCAGTGGATTGACCAGCCACCACTTTTCGATGAACCCCAGGTGGACACCGCGGTTGGGCAGGTCCAACAATAGCTCGCCGACGTAGGGGATCACGCAGTCGCTGAGCGTCGCGATCCCCACCGAACCCAGGTACCCGATGACCAGCGTGGCCCACAAGGTTCGCCGGCTGTGCAAGGTGAACATGGCGGTGGTCACCACCGCGCTGAGCAACACGTGCAACGGGTGCAGGCCCCAGAACAAGCGAGTGGAGACCCACTGCGGCGTGTCGGCGGCGAGGAAGGTCACCAGAATGGCGATGCCCGTCAGCGTGCCGAACAGCGTGAAGGGCACATGGGCCTTCAGCTCTCGGCTGATTCGAGAGGCGGCGCCGGCGGCTTGAGGAGCGGATGGGGGAAAACCATCGGATTGGTCCGCCGGACGTGCATCAGGATCCGAATCCGGCTCGTGCGTTTCCATCAGTCGATTACCTTTCGGTCTTTCCGTCGCCGAACAAAGACGGCGCCCCTTTCTCCAAGAACTTCCCTCGCGCCGTCGCCCTGACTTGTTCCTCCTGCACCAATTCGGCCGCCAGTTCGTGCAGCGGCCGCAGCGACGATGCGATCCAGGCCCGCACCTTGGCCGGACGTTCCGTGATTACGGGATGGCGGAAGCGGACGCGCAACTCCGCCGTCACGCCAGCGTGCCCGTGGGCAAACAAGCAGTTGGTCATTGCGCCGTCCAAGAGCGCACAAATGACCCCGCCGTGCAACGTGGCCGGATAACCCTCGAACACCCCCGGGCAGGCAAACGTGGCTTCCACCGCGCCCTCCTCGTCCAAGCGGAATTCCAACCCCAAGCCATGCCCGTTGGCCAAGCCGCAAACAAAACAGCCGGGATGGCTGTCGCGGCGCAGGACGCAAAGCGCTGCGCGGCTGAGATCGTGTTGCGTTCCGCCACTCAGTGATCGCACAAGTTCTGCCCCGATACGAGAGCCCCGCTCACATACGCTTGGACGATGCTCTCCGGCGTGTCCGCAGGAGCACCGACCACGACCTGAATGCCGTTCTCCGCGAACAGTTGCTGCGCTCGCTGCCCCATGCCGCCCGCGATGATCACATCGGCGCCTTGCTGGTGCAGCCAGCGCGGCAACACGCCCGGCTCGTGGGGCGGCGGCGTCAGGAATACCGGCTGCTTCGGCTGCCGCGTCGCTTCATCAACATCGATCAAGGCGAACTGCTGACAGTGTCCAAAGTGCGGGCAGAGCCGGCCGCTTGACACAGGAATCGCGATTTTCATTCCGTTTCACTCCTGGATTTGCCTTTTGGGATTTGCCACTCAGATTTTGAAGTCTTGCGGATTTCGTGCTTCAGATTTTGGATTTCACGGCGCGTCGGAGCATTCGCCGCACCGCCGGGCGGTCTGCTGCCGAGCGTCGTAGTCCTCGATGGCGGCCTTCAGCGTATTGGCGGCCAGCAACGCACAGTGCTCGGACTCCTCGGGCAGCCCGCCCAGGGCGCGCAGGACGTCCTGTTGCTCGAGCCGAGCCGCCTCCGGAAGCGTTTTTCCAACGGCCAACTCCGTCGCCATGCTTCCAGCAGCCCGCGAAGGCCCGCAGCCGGTCGTCACAAAGTTGGCCTGCACGATCCGCCCCTCGGCGATCGCCAACCAGAATTCCATGGTATCGCCGCAGGGACCGGTAATGCGGGCATGGCCGTCCCAACGATCGAGCGGCCCGTAGTTCCGCGGGCGATGGAAACGCTCTAAGGCCTCAAACGAGATAGGGTTCTGGATGGTCATATTGTTGATACGATCAGACCACCGCCTCCAGCAAGCCAGTTAGTTGCTCCGCGAAACGCGGCACGGCTGCCGCCGCCAATTCGCCTCGCGAGTACGCTTGAGCCACCGCGCGGTCATCGGGAATCTCGGCCAAAATCGCAATCCTCTGGCGCTGGCAGTACTGCCAGACTTCCCGGTCGCCCGCATCGGCTCGATTCACAACCACGGCAAACGGCAACCGCAGCGTGCGGGTCATTTCCACCGCCAGCGCCAAGTCGTACAGCCCGAAGGGCGTCGGCTCGGTCACCAACACCACCAGCTCGGCGCCCCGGACGCTCTCGATCACCGGGCACGAGGTTCCTGGCGGACAATCAAGGATCACCAAGTCGGCGTCCGCCGGCAGGGCCGCCTTGACGGCTCGTATGGCAGGCGGGCTCATGGCTTCACCTACGTTCAATACGCCATCCACGAATTGCACCGAACCGCTCGCCCCCAGTCGCAGTCGGCCGACGCAGCGGGGCGCTTCGCGGATGGCCTCTTCGGGACAAGCCAGCTGACACCCGCCGCAGGCGTGGCACAACTCGGCAAACACCAGCACGGACTGGCCCACACACGCGATCGCGCCGAAACGGCAGACCTCGCTGCAACGGCCGCACAGCGTGCAACGCTCCGGATCGACGACAGGCAGCAAGCGGTCGATCGAACGCTCTTGGGAGATCGTGGGCTTCAGGAACAGATGCCCGTTCGGCTCCTCCACATCGCAATCCGCGTACACCACCGTGCGACCAGCCTGAGCGGCGAGGTAAGCCAGGTTGGTCGCGACGGTGGTTTTGCCGGTCCCGCCTTTGCCACTTGCCACCGCAATCCGCATGATCTTCCTTCGGTTGCCAAACAGGTTGATGTCAGGTCGCAAGACCAGACCGACGTTTCTCGCCGCATGCGCCTCACGCATTGCGCGTGCCAAAGCGGTGGCACTCCAGACAGCTCCCCGTCAAGTCTTGCGAAACACCCACTGCCAGCAGATTCCAGGCAGGATTCCAAACCGAGCTGCCTCAAGTTTCTCGGCAAAGGCCGTCTTGCAATCTGCCACACCAACCACTCCAAGTCTCTGGCACGATGCAAGACCGATTTTGTAACCAACCGGCTGTCCCGAGCATCTACCCGCCTATGTTTTTGTGGTTTGCGAGCGCTCGCTCGCAAGCCGCGATCGACTGCCGCTTGCAACCCAACCCAAAGGGACGGAAGATGATGGACAAGCCGGACGCGGTGAGTTTTTTTCGCGGGCACGAACGCCACAATTGTGCGCAGGCAGTCTTGAAAGCCTACGCCAGCTTGGCGGGTGTCGATCAGGGTTGCGTGGAACGGTTCTCGCGTCTGGGCGGTGGACGAGCACCCGGCGGCGAGTGCGGCGCGCTGTTCGCTGCGAAATCCATGCTGGCCGACCAATCCGCCTGTCAAACGCTGCACGACACATTCGTCCAAGCCGCGGGATCGGCGGCCTGTCGGGAGATCCGCCAACTGGGGCGTCTGTCCTGCCGGCAGTGTGTGGAGAACGCGGCTGACGGTGTCTTTGCCCAACTGCGGGAGGGCCGAGTTCTTCAAAGACCGACGAATTGCCAGTAACGGATATTCCGCATCTGGGCCCTCGTGCAAGTTTGCCTAATCCGAAAAACCCGCAACGTCGATACAAAGTGAAGGGAACTAGAACGCGCCGATGTAACGGGGGACTGTAATGCAGATCGGACGACCGTTTTCTGGATTCGTCCTTGCGCTGCTGGCGTGTGCTTGGCAAGCCGACGGCGACGACGGCATCGGACCAGGCAACGGGGAAACGCCAAGAAATACTGCCGCACGTACACTCAGGTTTTGCGGTCCTGAGGACGCCCGCACCGTGCTTCGAGCTAGTCACCAGGATCAATCACACCTCGAACGCTCGCGACGGTCACCACGCGAGCTGCCTCTGCCTGGACTCAGCGAGCCCGCGCTGATAGCACCCCAAACCCAGCCGCCGGAGGTCTTGCCCGCTCCGTCCGCCAGCGGCCGTCCGGCTCCATCCCAACTGGAAGTTGAGCCCGGCGACCAGCCGAAACGGAATTCGCGTTCCCGGCAGCCGCAGTCGCCGACTCCCGGCAGCCTGACGCTGGCCGACTTGGAGGCCATCGCCAGCGAATCCAATCCAACGCTGGTGCAAGCGGCGATGGCGGTCCGCGCCGCTCGTGGACGCAGCGTTCAGGCGGGCCTGTATCCCAATCCCGAACTTAACTACATCGGCGACGAAATCGGTAACGACGGGACGCAGGGCCTGCAAGGCGCGGGGTTCACTCAGGAGATCGTCACCGCCCATAAACGGCAACTGAACCAGGCGACGGCCAGCTATGAAGTGGAGCAGGCCCGGTACGCCTGGGAAGCACAGCGGATGCGCGTGATTAACGACGTCCGGATCGGGTACTTCCTGGTGCTGCTCGCCCAGAAGACGGTGGAGATCAGCACGCAATTGGTCCGCATCGGAGACGAGGGACTGCAAACGACCGAGAAGCTGCGGCCGCCGGCAGCGGCAGCGCAAGGGCAAAAACCGCCGTCGTCTCGCGGGCGTTCCGGCAGGCGATGGTCGCAACGCCCCACAGGATTCCGAAGAAGGCAACCATAATTGCGGCCGCGGCCCCCGGGGCCATGCGCATGAAATCGCCCGCGAGCAGGTTGTCCAGCAGGGTTGCCTGTATGCCAAGCCCGGGATAGACGCCCTTTCTGTTCACGGGCGTCGGCCGGAGATCATAGAGCCCGGTCGCGGTGAAACCGAATATGACATGGCAGCCGGCGTAAACGTTGGAACCGGGAATGAGC
>CAYPGE010000459.1:0-6943 GCA_964409865.1 uncultured Pirellulaceae bacterium | reverse complement strand
TCTTGGCCAGAATCGACCACCGTCTTCGGCAGGCGATTCTGGCCAAGACGGTGGTCGACGCGACCGGCGACGGCGACGTGTTCGCCGCGGCGGGGGCTGAGTTCGAGCACCGCACCTACAACATCGGGCTGGTCTCGCGGATCGGCAATCTGGACAAGGTCGACCGGGCTCGGGCCAAGACAAATCCCAAGCCGCCGCGCGGACTCGGCTCGGCCACTCCGATCCCCGGCGTCAACTGGGTCAACATGCTGGGGCCGGAGACGGACGGACTGGACGTGTCCGTCCTGACGCGGATGGAGATGAATCATCGCCGGTTCATCTGGGAAAACCTGCAGAAGATGCGCAAGACACCGGGCTACGAAAAGGTGTCGCTGCTGGAAACCGGCCCGCAGCTGGGCGTGCGGATCACGCGGGCCCTGGCTGGCGTCAAGACGCTCTCCGCCGACGACGTCAACAAAGGCGCCCGCTATCCCGACGTCGTCGCCGTGGGCGGCTTCACCAGGCCCGAGCGCGACGAGTGGCATATCTCCTATGGCTGTCTCTTGCCCAAGAAGGTCGACAACGTGCTCGCCTCCGGCCGCTGCATTTCGGCGGCGATCAAGACAGCCGACAACATCCGCTTGATTCCCGTGTGCTTCGCCACCGGGCACGCGGCCGGCGTGGCCGCCGCCGTGGCCGCCAAGGACGGCTGCACCCCGCGGGAGGTTGAACTGCCGAAGGTCCAGGCGATCCTCAAGCAGCAAGATGCCTATCTGGGCTGAGAAGAAGGAGCATCCGCCGTGCTGAGCCAAATCGGTCCTGGTGCGATGGTCTTGCGTCTGGCCGTCGTGACGAGTGTGTTGTTGGGCGGAATGAACCGGACACAGGGCCAGGAGCCGCCGTACGAGATCGTCACCCTCAAGAACGTGATGGTCCCGCTGCGCGACGGTGTCAAACTGGCGACGGACATCTATCTGCCCGGCCGCAACGGCGAGGCAGTCGAGGGCCGCTTCCCGGTCGTGCTCAGCCGCACGCCGTATGGGAAAACGGGAATGGCGGGCACGGCGAAGTACTTCGTTCCCCGCGGCTACGTCGTCATCGGCCAGGACACGCGCGGCCGGGGGGATTCCGAGGGCATCTGGCACTGGATGACCGACGATCGCCAGGACGGCTACGACGCGATCGAGTGGATCGCCGCGCAGAGCTGGTCGGACGGCAAGATCGGCATGATGGGCTGTTCCTACGTCGGCGCCACGCAACATCTGGCGGCGATGGCACAACCGCCGCACCTGACGACGATCATCCCCGCCGACCCGTCGATCAATCACGGCCTGGGCGCCGTCATCTACGGCGGAGCCTTCCGGCTGCGGGTTTGGAACTGGCACATGGCCCAAGCGGCGACAGGGAGTCGTCAAGCGCGCGATCCCGCCGTGAAATCCGTCCTGAAGCAGCAAGCGGACGACCGCCGGCACTATCTGCTGAACCTGCCGCTTCGCCGCGGCACAACGCCGCTGAAAGTCGCGTCCGAATACGAGGACATGCTGCTGCGAATGATGGAGCACCGCCGCAACGACGATTTCTGGCGGTTCAACAACATCATCCAGTACGCGGGGGAGCACAAGGACATCCCCGTGTTTCTGATCGGGGGCTGGTATGACCTGTTCAGCAGCAGCACGACCGAGACCTACATGGCGCTCCAGAAGACCATGCGGGGGCCGGTCCACCTGATCATGGGTCCGTGGATTCACGGTATGCAGGGCCGGTCAAACGGTCAGGTTGATTTCGGCCCGGACGCGGCGGTGGACATGACGCCGATCCGCCAGGCTTGGTACGACCGCTGGCTGAAAGGGAATGAAGCCGAGTTTGGCACGCAGGTGCCCTTCCGCACGCCGGTGCGGATGTTCGTCATGGGCACCGGCGACGGGCACAAGACGGAGGACGGCAAGCTGTCCCACGGCGGCTACTGGCGGGACGCGGCCGACTACCCCCTGCCGGAAGCCCAGCCGACGAACTACTATCTGTACGGCGACGGCAGTTTGGCCACCGCCGCGCCGTCGGAGAAGACATCCTCGACCACTTTCGACTTCGATCCCCAGAACCCTGTACCGACCATCGGCGGCTGCACGTGCTGCGCGCGGGAGATCATGACCGACGGGGCTTGGAACCAGTGGGGCGGAGAACACACGTGGACCTGGCCGAAACCGATTCCGCTTTCCGCCCGCAACGACGTCGTGGTATTCACGACGCCGCCGCTGGAGCGGGACACGGAGATCATCGGGCCGATCCACGTCCAGCTGTGGGCCTCGTCGTCGGCCGTCGATACTGACTTTACGGCCAAGCTGATCGACGTCTACCCTTCCAGTCCGGATTTTCCCGCCGGGTTCGACCTGATCATGGGCGACGGCATCATCCGCGCCCGCTACCGGGACTCCGACCAGGCGGAAGAGATGATGACCCCTGGCGAAGTCTACCGATTCCACATCAAGCTGGACCCGTGCTGCAACGTGTTCAAGAAGGGGCATCGCATTCGGGTGGACATCTCCAGCAGCAACTTCCCGCGATTCGACGTGAACCCGAACACCGGCGAGCCGCCAAACAACCAGCGCCGCACGATCACGGCCACCAACACGATCTACCACGACGCCACGCACCCTTCGCACATCGTCCTGCCCTTGCTGCCGGCGCGATCGGGTGACATGCTGGACTCTCCTGGCAGTTCTTGATGACGTGAACTGGACTCGCCCACATGACCTGTCTGGGCCGGACGATCCGGTCACCGCCTGGACCGAAACACGGCTTCGCCCGGCTCCAGGAGCAACTTCTCCTTGCCGAACGTGAACTCAACCGGCTGGTCATGCACGCAGGCGAAAATCGTCCCGGCGCGGCCGTCGGGCAGTCTCCAGGCACTGTGCAACACCGACGGCACGGACAGCGTCCGCCGGGTCTGGCCGTCCTTTTCGGTGAACGTCATCTCCAGCGGCGGCACGTCCAAGTCCGGCGAGGCCACTCGTTGCCCGAAGTTGAGGAACTCGCCAGCCGGCCCGCGCCACAAATCCAGATGGGTCTTCAGCAATCGCCGCTGCGGCGCGTCCACCTTTTCCGGCTCGCACCAGCGACCCCAGATGGCCACGGCAGGCACCTTGCCACAGACCAGATTCATGCCGATCTGATACAAGGCCAGGCGATTCGGCCGTTCCGAAACGTAGCAGCCCTCGCTGCCGTAGCCGGCGAGGTAATCGTGATAGACGTGCGTGAACAACGGCACGCCCTCCACGCCCGCCCCCGAACGCGGCCAGCGTCCCTGATGCAGATCGCGGGCGTGATACGTGTCGAGCAGCGGCAGATAGAACTCGCCCGGCTCCTCGAGGGAAAACGCAAAACTCGGATCGCGGGCTTTGCCTTCCTTGCGAATGTCTGCAAACAACCGATACAACGCTTGGCTACACCACCTGCCGCCGCCCGGCGGGTGGTCGTGTTGCGGGTGGTAGCACGGACTCATCCCGCCACCCACAATCTGGTCGACCTGCACGCAGTCGATCCCCAACTGCTGGCAGCGCCGCGACGTGCCCGCCAGAATTTCGCGGGCCAACGCCGTGCTGGGGCAGATCGTGGCGGACTGGCCGACGCCCTGGTCCGGGGTCCCGCTGATCACCGCCTGACCCTGCGCGTCGCTGATCGCCGACGCCCGGCCGTGGCGATCGAATTCGGCCTGTTGATCCACCAGCACTGGCGGACGGTCGGGACCGGCCAGGTCTTTGTGCAGCGTCCAATGCAGACCCGACAAGAAGACCATCGTCCGATGCCCGCGGGTGTGCAGCTCGCGTGTGACCGCGGCGAACTGGCTTTCGCCGCCGTACGGCGGGAAGTAGTCCGGCGTGGTCCACGTGTCCAGCTTCTCCCACGAGATGATCAAGCACGTGACGGGGCCGCCCACGACTTTGCTCCAGCGCTCCGTCTGATCGACCAGCAAGGGCAGTCGGTTCCCCAGACTGCCGTCCTGCATCTGCCCGCGAAGCGAGTACGTGAAGATCAACGTGGGCTCGGTAAGCCATGGGGGGATGTCGCCGTCGGCCACGCGCTGCGCCATGGTCTGCCGGCACCACGGCTGCTGGACCGCCCACCGGCGATAGAGATCGGCCGCCGCCTCCCAGGTGATCCGCTTGATGCCGGTCGCCGGCTGCAGGCCCGCCAAGGTCACGTCATACCCCAATTCCCACTGGCTCACGGGCGTTTGCGGCAGCACGTGGGCGATGCCCAATTCGAGGGTCTGGCCGTTGCGCCGCGTGCAGAACGTCTTGGTGTGGGCGGCGGAGTCCCGAGCGGCCAGGTACAGCCCGGCCGTCGCATCGAAGGCCGCCAGCATCTGCAGCGAGGCCGTGCCGGGATACCTGAACTGGCGGTCGGCCCGATTCTGGCTGGGATTGTGGAGCAGCGTGCCGTCGCATTCCGGCCAGAGGATCCGGTCGTCTGCGCCGGATCCGGAGAAGGGCAGTCGCAACGTGACCAGCGGGAAGCGGACTTCCGCAATGCGGCATGGCGCCGCGGACCGGACGGCGATTCGCCCCAGCACGTGCGGCGATTCCTTCTCCAGCCAGAAGCGGCACGTCACGGTGAGTCCCGGCGGCTTGTCGTGCGTACACTCGACAATCACCACCGCCTCCTGCTGCCGGACGTCGATCTTCGCAGCGCCGGCCGACGAAATCGGCGACGCCTGGTCGGCCAAGAGGATCGAGTAGAGGGGCGTGGCGACCGCCGGGTCGAGCCACTCGCGGCCCGTGGACTTGTCCTTCATCGAGACGATGGCGCCGCGACTGGCGTCCCACTGGATGCCAAGGGAATCGTTTTCCAGCGACACGGCCTGCCCGGCCATCGTCGGCCCGGCAGTCACCAACAGCAGCACTGCGGCTGGAAGCCGCAGCCACGTCAGGAATCGCCGCGTCGGTTCTGGGGGGGCAGATCGTCTCATCGAGTTGTCTCCCAATTCAAGACAGTCTGGCCGCGGAGATTTCTGCCGTGCCGTTCGCAGGGCCACGCTCGTCAGAACGGCACGATTTCCCGAAAGACCGCTGCGAGGTTGGCTTCGACCGCGCTCCAATCCCGCCCGGATAGGTGGCCGAGAATACGAACAATCGCAGACTTTTCGACGGTGGCCAGCTTTTCAGTCCGTACGACCGAAGGCAATCTCAATCCTTCTTGAGGCCAGTCCGCAAGACGCACGTCGTAGGCAACGCGACTTGTCTGACTGGCAACTGGGGCCACCAGCATATCCGCGTCGCCCACGTCTCGCAGCACAACCACAGGCCGCTTCTTGACTCCCGTCTGGCTCGAGTAGGTCAGTGTGACAAGCAACACGTCGCCACGCTGATAAGTTGCCCTCATGGATTATTCCTCGTCGTAGACGGCATCCTCAGCGCCATAAGCGGTCAGGAGCTGCTCGGCGGAGAAACGCGCCCACGCCTTGTCTTCTGCGTCCGGCTCACACCGCGCGAGCAGAAACTCGACGAAGCGCAAGACCTCCGACTGCAGCCCGTCGGGGAGATGCTTGGCTCTTTCGAAGATGACTTCCGCTGTGCTCATCGCGGCACCCTCCCATGGACCTTTCTGGGCATCAACCACTGCATCTTAACCCTCTCGGTATATTCCGGTCAAGTTCGACATCCGCCTTCACCGAACAGCTGCCGTCGTATCGAGCGTTCACGCGGTGCCGCGCCCGGATCACTTTCCGGGTTGCTCGGCCGGAGGTTGTCTTCTGCCGGACTCTTGGGTGGTAGGGACGCTTGACATGGCCCTCTCTGACAACAAAACTCGGTTGTGTCAGGTTATGGCTGTGGAGTCCCACCCCGCCGACTGGACGGCCGCAAGGCGCGTTGTTAGCTTGGCGAGACGGTCGCTGCTGGAAACGAAAGGGATCCTATGGTGCGCACCACGCTGCCATACGTCGTTGCCGTCTCGCTCTTGGCCGGGAGTCTGACCGCGGCGGGTGTCGGGGCGGAGCCGTGGCACAAGACCTCCCCGACGACCGTCTACAAGTGCCTCTTCAACCACGAGCTGCTGATCGTCAGCCACAAGAAGGACAACAGCCCGCAGTACGTCCAGAGCTTCATCGAGAAGCTCCAGGACACGGACGTCGACGCCGTGATGTGCTGCCCGACGCTATGGCGCACGAACTTCTTCCCCTCGGAGGTCGATCCGAGCTGGAAACGGTACTCGCCCCAGCAGCCGCTGAGCAAGTTTCCCTCGTTCGATTACGCCATGCGCTACCTGCACGCCGGCGGCGACCCCGTCCGGCAGACGCTGGAGGCCTGCCGCCGCTGCGGGAAGGACTTTTTCGTCTCCTGCCGCATGAACGACCACCACTACGTGACCGACCTCCAGTGGCCCTGCCATAACGCGATCTGGCGCGAGCACCCCGAGTATTGGTTGGGCAATACGGAGGCGTCGCCCTACACGCGGAAGGACAACGTCCGGCTGTTCGACTACATGCTTTCGCCGGTGCGTGATTACTACTTCGCGATCATCGAGGAGTTGTGCTTGAAATACGACGTGGACGGGGTGGAACTGGACTTTCAGCGCTTTCCCAAATTCTTCCACGACGACCAGCTCGACGATGGCACGCGGGTGATGACGGCCTTCGTGGGGCGGATCAAGGAGATGATGAACCAGGTCGGCCGCGCACGCGGCAAGTCGCTGAAGCTGTGCGTGCGCGTGCCGGAGACGCTGGACAAGTGCCGGGCGGCGGGTCTGGACGTGCCCGTCTGGGACGCCGCCGGCCTGGTGGAGATGATCAACGTCTCGCCGTCCTACATCCATACCCTGGAGCTGGCGATCGAGCAGTTCCAGGCTCGGACCCGTCGGGCGAAGATCTACGGCGAGATGAACTACGTCACCCACCAAGACGGCAAGAACCAGTCCGCCCGCCGCTACACCACCCCGGAAATCTATCGTGCCTCGGCCCTGAACCTGC
>CAYPGE010000458.1:0-6975 GCA_964409865.1 uncultured Pirellulaceae bacterium | reverse complement strand
CCTCGCGCACCGGCCCGATCGCGCCGGCCATCAGCAGTTCCTTGATCTGGCGGCGAACCGGCGAGGCGTGGCCTTGGTTGCCCGTCTGCGTAGCCAACTGCGGGTGCTTCGCGGCGGTCTCGCGAATGAGCCGCGCCTCCCAGACGTCGTGAGTGAGCGGCTTCTCGCAGTAGACGTGTTTGCCGTGCGTCAGCGCCAGGTAGGTTGCGATCGTGTGGGTGTGCTCGGCGGTGCTGACGATGACGGCGTCGAAGTCGTTGGGGCTGTCGAACACCCGGCGGAGATCATTGTACGTTTTGGCTTTCGGGAACATCTGGGCCGCGGCATCCACGGCATCCTGGTTGACGTCGCAGAGGACCGTGATGTTCTCGGCCGGAATGCCCGTGGGAGGTCCGGACGAGGCGGCCTGGGCGCCTTTCCCGCGGGGACGGCCGCTGCCGTCGCCGTTCATGTTCGCCCTGGCCCGGCCTCCGCAGGCGATCATCGCGATGTTCAACTTGTTGTTCAGGTTCCGGCCCCGCAGAAAGGCTGGCGCACCCGCGATCACGCCGGCAGCCGCCAGGGCGCCGCCGAGCAACTCGCGCCGGGTCACCTGATGCGCTCGTGGGTTGTTGGTGATCTTTTTCTTCATCGTGTGCTCCTCGGTCTGATAGGTAAAACAAACTCAGGTCACTGGTTGTTGTATCGCGACGCGCACGAACGCTCTGGAGGCCGCCGCCTGGACGGCCTCGTTGATCCGTTCCAGCGGAAAGGCTGCACCGACCAACTTGGCATAGGGATAGCTCGCGGCGTGCTGCTGGAGGAATTGCAGGGCCTGTCCCAGGTGCCGGGGATGATAGTTGTGAATCCCCTTCAGTGTCAGGCACTTCCGCGTGAGCTGGTTGCCGTCCAGGCCGAGGTCGCTTCCGGGGGTGACCAGGCCGGCGATCAGGTAGCGCCCGCCGATCCGCAGCGCGTCCACCGCTTCGAGCACGGCCTGGCGGGCGCCGCAGACCTCGAAGGCCACGTCGGCGCCGCGCCCCCCGGTCTGCTCCAAGACGTACTGCGCCGTCTGGCCGGCGTCCGCGGCGGCGACGTTCCAGCAGCCATCGGCGCCAAACCGCCGCGCCAACTCGAGCCGCGCGGGACTAACGTCGGTCACGAAGACCCGCGCCGCTCCCGCCTCCCGGCACAAGGCCACGAGGTTCAGCCCGAGCAGTCCGGCCCCTTGGATCAGCACCGTCTCGCCCGCCTCCAGGCCGATGGTCTCGACGGCGTTGATGACCGTGGACAGGGCACAGTTGGCGGGCGTGGCGACCTCGTCCGAAAGTTCCTCGGGGACCCGGTAGATGGCCGTTCCGGGAAACAGGTAGACGTGCTCGGCGTACCCGCCGGTCAGGTGCGGCGGGGTGGAGCAGGAGGTGTGTCCGTACTTGCGCAGCGCGCGGCATTTCTGAGGCAGTCCCAGGCCGCAGTAGTCGCAAGCGCCGCAGCAGGCCATGATCGACCAGGAGACGCGGTCGCCGACGCGCAACGGGTCGCCGAACCCGTCCCGCTCCAGCCCCGGACCCAAGGCGGCGATCCGGCCCAGGATCTCGTGGCCCAGGATGATCGGCGTCGGCTCCTGGCGGCGCCCGGAGATCGTGTGCAGGTCGGAGCCGCAGATGGTGCTCATGCGGATCCGGCACAGCGCGGCGCCCGGCTCGATGCGTTCGGGCAGGTCGAACGACTCGATCGTCAGCGGTTGACCCGGCTTTGCGAAAACGGCCGCCCGCGATTTCATCGTTCAGGTTGTCCTTTCGGCGTCAGGCGGCGCCGGCCAGCCTCTGCGAAGAAGCCGGCCGGCAACCGGCTGTCGCCGGTTCTGGTTCCCGCTCAGTCCCGGCCCCATTTCTCCAGGTACGAGCCGAAGATCTCCTCGTCGCTGGGGACATATTCCGGGATGGGCCGGGAGAGCCAGGTGTAGTTGAGGAAGTGCCGGTAGTTGATATTGTCCGTGGTCATGTTGCCGGCCCAGGTGCCGCAGCCGAGCGAGTCGGTGAACGGCTGGCTATTGAACCAGCTGCCGCTGTTGGCCATGGCGTGGGGCATGTTACAGTTCACGCGGCCGACGTTTGTCCGCAGGGCGAGTTGCAGCTGGCGGTCGCGGTTCTCGCTGTGAATCGAGACGGAATGGCCTTCGCCGGAGAACTTGAGCATCTGGCCGACCCGCGCGACGATCTCGTCGAAATCGGTCCACTTCCAGACGGTCAGCACCAGGCTGATCTTTTCGCCGGAGAAGCGGTCTTCCGGTCCGGGCTTGGTCCCCAGCACCATGATGAAGCGGGTGCCCTGGGGGACGTCAAGTCCGGCCATCTGGGCGATGGTCAGGGCCGGCTTGGCGACGACGTCGCGGTTCAGATGGCGGCCGTCGGGCCACATCATGGCCCGGAGCTTCTCGCGTTCGGGGGTGTCGCAGAGGTAGCCCCCCTCGGCTTTCAGGGCCTCGATCATCGGGTCGTAGATCGCTTCGTGGATGGCCACCGCGTTTTCGGACGAGCAGGACGCGGAGTTGTTGGCCGTCTTGGAGAGGACGATTTTCGCGGCCGCAGATCGGGGATCGGCCGTTTCGTCGACGATCGAGACCACGTTGCCCGCCCCCACCGTGTGACAGGGCTTGCCCGCCGCGTAGACCACCTTGACCAGGGCCTCGCCGCCGGTCGCCACGGCAAAGTCGCACTGCCGCATCAGCGCGCTGGTGGCTTCTTTGCTGGTGTGCTTGATGCACTGCATCAGGTCTTCCGGCGCGCCCACGCGCCGCAGGGCCGCGCGGCCGTACTCGACCGTCGCATAGCTGCTCTTCTGCGTCCGCGGGTGGGGCGAGACGATCATCGCGTTGCGGGTCTTGAGGATGCTGACTCCCAGCGCGCAGATCGTCGATTCGGGGTTGGTGCAGGGGACGACGTTGGCGATCACGCCCATCGGCTTGGCGATCTTCACCAGCCCGCGGGCCTCGTCCTGCTCGACGACTCCGCAGGTCTTCGCGTCGCGCATGTTCCACAGGCTGCCGCGCGTCTTGCTGCGGATCTTGGCCACCTTGTGTTCGTACACGCCGATCCCCGACTCGTCGACCGCCAGCCGGGCCAGGACCTTGGCGGTCTCCTCCTTCTGCCACTCCCAGCCGGCGGCCAACACCATCTCGTCGACCTTTTCCTGGGGCCAGTACTCGACCGTCTCGAAGGCCTTGCGCGCCCGGACATACATTTCTTGAATGTCGTCTTCCACGATCCTCATCCCTCCGCGGTGGTTGATTTGTTCGAGGGCCGGCAAACACTCGCGCCGCCTGCCGGCGTTGCTAGGGGTTCTCCGGCGGCTCAATATAGTGATACGGCGCGCGGGTCAGTGGCTCGGCGATCTTCTCGTCCGGCAGGTGCCGGTCCGCGGGGCCGTCGTAGTAGTCGGGCTTCTGCAGCGCCAAGTCGAGCGGTTGCGTGATCCGCGACCGCCCCGAGGCCCGCCAGCCCTTCTCCCGGTTCTTTTCTTCCAGCGAGTGGGCGACCAGGCTCACCGAGCGGGCGATCGCGCAGAAGGCCAGGCATTCGTCGGGGCTGAAGCCCAGGTCCACCAGCGTCGCGGAAATCGCCCCGGAGACGTTCATGTACAGCTTCCGCCCCCAGTACTTCTCGGTCGCGTTTTCCAGGGCGACGACGAACCGCACGTGGTCGCCCGCCACGCCCAGCCGCTCGGCCAGTTCGATGATCCGCGGCGAGCGCAAATCGCGGACGTGCTGCGGATGGTGCCAGCCGGGAATCACCCGGCGGTCGCCGAAGCGGACGATGAAGGCGTCGGTCTTCTCCTTGCTGCGGATGCCCGCGGCCAGGAAGTCGGCCGCCTCCTCCAGCGTCCAGTTCTTTTCCTTCGCCAGTTTCACGGCGTTGACCCAGGTCTGAGCGGCCTCGTGCGCGTCGACGTGGGTATAGCCAATGCTGAGGATGCCTCCCGCCAAGGCCGGCATGATGTAGCCCGCCCCCGACATGACCATCCGCGCCGAAGCCGAAGAGGGCGACATCGCGTGTTCCGCAAAGCAGACCAACAGCGCGTCGATCATCTTGGCCGCGTTCTCGCCGGGGAGTTCTCCCTTCCACACCAGGTGGATCATCTCGGCGAACGAGATGTTGCCCGTCAGTTCGTTGACGTCGTAGCCGCGAACGACAATCCGCTCGCGGGTCTTGTAGCTGATCGCCGACTGCCAGTGGAACGGTTCTTTCTCTCTTGCATCTGTCATAGCTGCTCTCTTGCTTGCTCTCAGGGTACTCGATATCAATCCTGCCGTTGAGCACCATTTACCGCAAAGATGATCCTCCGTCAATTCCCCAGACCGGGCTTTAGGGTCCGCCGAGATTCGGACTGTGGAATTCGACATCGACAATTCTGTGTCGATCTTTCGCCCGTGACGGGCTGTTGGCGGCAGGCTCTGTGCCATCTGCTAGAGCCGTTGCTGGATTCGCTGCCGCCCGACAGCAAACCTCCGTTCCCGCTGCGCAGCCAGTCCATGTTCCGTCTCCGCTCCGGCCTCGGCCCGAAATCCAAGTAAGGGGCCCTGACAAACCCGTTCGGCGCCGCTCTCCTGCCCCACCGTTCGGCGCGGGTCTCCTCAGCTTGCTGGGGCCGCTTGACGGCGGTCCGATTGACCTGCTGGGGAAGCAAAGCTAAAAAAGGCGTTTTCTGGTCTGAACCAGGTCTGGTTGGGGCGTTCGTTTTTTGCGTTGATCCAGTCGAGTTCAAGCTGCCCCTTGCAGGCGGCGGGAGCGTCTTATGTCTGTGGACGTAAAGTTTTGGTCAGGCGCGACGTGCATGCTTTGGGGATTCGCCGTGCTGCCCGGTTGTTCGACCGCCCCGGCGGTCGTCGAGCCGCCTCCTCCGAAGGTCACCGTGCAGCATCCGGAGGTTCGCGAACTGGTCGATTACGACGAGTACAACGGCTGGATGGCCGCCAAGGAGACGGTCGAAGTGCGGGCGCGGGTCCGAGGCCACATCATGGAGATCGGCTTTGAGGACGGCCAGTTTGTCAAGGAAGGACAGATGCTGTTCCAGTTGGACCCTAGCTCCTTCGAAGCGGAACTCGCTCGGGCACAGGAACAGAAGAAGATCTATGAAGCCCAGTTGGATCGTGAAATCAAGGAGGAGAACCGGCAGAAGGCGCTGCTCCCCTCCGGCGCCAGCACCAAGAGCGACGTGGAGAAAGCCGAGGCCAATCGGAAGGCGCTTCAAGCGCAAGTCGAATCAGCAGCTCAGGAGATCAAACGCAGGGAAGTGGAGCTGTCCTACACGACCGTCAAAGCGGCTATCTCCGGCCGCATCAGCCGGGCCTATTTGACCGTGGGCAACCTGGTCAACGCGGGCGGCTCCGATCCGCTGCTGACGACGATCGTGTCGGTCGATCCGATGCAGGTTTACTTCGACATCGACGAGCGGGCCCTGCAGCGCTACATGGCGAGTAATCCTAGTCGGAGTACCAAGGACGACGCCGGCCAGCCCAAGAAAATGACCGTCAGGGAACAAAAACTCCCGTTCTTCTTCGGACTGGAGACCGAGGTGGGCTATCCCCATCGGGCCCTGATGGATTTCGCGGAGAACAAAGTGGACCCCACGACCGGCACGATTCAGGTCCGCGGCGAAGTGGCGAACCCGGAGGGGCGGTTTGTCGCGGGTTCGCGGGTCCGAATTCGAGTTCCCGTCAGCGCCCCCTACCAGGCCCGGCTCGTTCCCGACACGGCGGTCTTGACCGACCAGGAAAAAAGATACCTGCTGGTGGTGGACAAGACGAACAACAACACGGTCGTCCGGCGGGACGTGCAGCTGGGCAGATTGCTGGACGACGGGATGCGGGTCATCCTGGGTGACGGCGTGAGTCCCGAGGACTTTGTGATCGTGCTGGGACTGCAGCGGGCTAGGGTCAACTATCCGGTGGAACCGTTGGATGCCGAGGCGCGGCCCGTCAACGCTCCTCAGGCCGGAGCCGGGGCCGAGAAGCCATCCAAGTAGCAGGGCCGTGCCAGGCAGCAACGTCTCGCGTCTCGTTCCCAGGCCCTGCCTGGGAACGCCACGTCTGGCCGGCTCTGCCGGCCGACTGCGAGGCGGAGCCTCGGGGGCAGCGGGTTACGAGGCGGAGCCTCGTAACCAGGGAGCTGGTAACCAGGATGCTGGAACTGCACGGCTCGGAGAGCCATGCTACGGCGGGATTCAGGAAAGGCTAAGAGCATGTTCGCGCGTTTCTTCGTTGATCGGCCGATCTTCGCCACGGTCCTGTCGCTGGTGATCGTGATCGTGGGGCTTGTGGCGCTGTACGAATTGCCCGTCGCGCAGTACCCGGAGGTCGCGCCGCCGACGGTTTCGGTCATGGCGACGTATCCCGGCGCCAACGCGGTGACCGTCGCCGATACGGTGGCCACGCCGATCGAGCAGGAGGTGAACGGCGTCGAGGGCATGATCTACATGTCGTCCAAGTGTACGAACGACGGCCAGATGAACCTGGACGTGACGTTCGAACTGGGCACGGATCTGGACATGGCCCAAGTGCTGGTGCAGAACCGCGTGGCCATCGCCCAGGCGAAACTGCCCGAGGAGGTCAAGCGGATCGGGGTGACGACGAAGAAGAAATCCCCCAGCATCCTGTTGTGCATCAACTTGATTTCCGACAAGAAGCCGGACGGCGGCTTTCAGTACGACCAGCTGTACTTGAGCAACTACGCCACGCTCAGCGTCCGCGACGATATCGCTCGGGTCAAGGGCGTGGGCGACGTCGCTTTCCTGGGCCCCCGCGACTACAGCATGCGGATCTGGCTGGACCCGCGCCGTCTGGCTTCGCTGCAAATGACCGTGGCCGACGTGATCCGGGCGCTGCAGGAACAGAACGTGCAGGTGGCCGCCGGCCGGCTGGGGCAACCTCCGGTGCCTGCCGGTGCCGCCGTGCCCTTCCAGTTGCCGATCAACACGTTGGGCCGGCTGTCGAGCGAG
>CAYPGE010000457.1:0-6980 GCA_964409865.1 uncultured Pirellulaceae bacterium | reverse complement strand
TGGTAAATCGGCAGAATCGCCTTGTCCAGCTGGAGCATGATCAGATTGCAGGCGGTGACGTAGATCGGGCCGATATTGCCCGTCCAGTAGCCCTCGTCGTTCTGCTCGCTGATGATCTTCTCGTACAGCTTGTCCCGGAACGGGTTCCACTCGCTCGGGCCCTGACGGTACATGACCTGCGCGTAGTACAGGTACGTGTAGTGCCAGTGGCCGTAGGAATGCGTCTGGTCGGTGATGTTGTTCAGCATCTTCTTGCAGTATTCCAGCATTTCCGGCACGTGCTGGCTGTCGTAGTCGCCGGCGTTGTACAGGGCGGCCAGTGCGGCCGCTGTGATGGCGGGACGAGAACTGCCGCGGTTGCGGGAACTGTAGGAAATGCCGCCGTCCTGGTTCTTGCAGTCGTAGATGTATTTCTTCGCCTTCTCGATCGCCTCGGCGGGCACCGGGATGCCGGCGTTGCGACAGCCGCGTAAACCCTGGACCTGGGTAATCGTCGTCGACCCTTCGTCAAAATCGCTGCCGTCCTTGGCGCTGACGTAGCCCCAGCCGCCGGCGCTGGTTTGCGCCTTGCAGCTGAAGTCGACCGATCGCGTGAGGTTCTCCACCAGCATCTGGCGGGTTTCCTCGTCCTGCTCCTCGCCCAACACCTGGGACAGGAACAGCATGGAAAAGCCGTGCCCGTAGGTGTAGCGATTGTCGCTTTGCGGATCCCCGATCAGGCCGTTCGTGCGGGACTTACTGAGCAGAAAGTCCACCGCCCGGCGAATGTTCTTGGCATACGGCCCCTGCACCGTGGTCGAACCTGAACCAATCAATGCCGTTCCGGCCAGCGCTGTCATCGCCGTGGGGTAGTTGCCAGCCATCCAGTTGCCGCGAATCGGCGATTGCGTCCGGGCGACCCAGTCCAGGCCGCGCTGAATGGCCTTTTCCCAGCGCGGGTCCTTCTTGGCTCCGGCGGCCGGCCGTACCAGCCGAGCGCCGGCGGCCAGGCTGACGGCCGTTGCCGCCAACGATTTCAGAAGATTGCGTCGCGTTACCGTCATATTCACATCCTCTCGCTGGCATCTGCACCTTACACGACATTCTACTCGATACGCCCGCGGGAGCCAAATCCGTGTCGGATTTGGCTCTGCGATTCAGACCTGAGCCACGCGACACACCGACTCGGATGGGTGGCATGGTGGATGGGCGCGAAATCGCGAGGGCTTCTTAGTCTCAGGAGACGTGCCCCTCTTTCAGCAACCTCTTGCGAGGCGCGGCAGCGAACAGCCGGCTTTATTTTTTGCATGGGATGGCTATGCTCTGTGTCTGGCAGGAATAGAGCAAACGGAAGCTTCCCAGTAGAATGGGTTTCCAACCCGTGCAGGCACGGTTGGAAACCTGCCCCACTTGATTCTTGACGAGGGAGACATCGCCATGACCGCTCGCATCGTCCGGCACCTGCCGGCTGTTTGGGTGTTGCTGTTGATCGTTCCTACGCTCTGGGCCGGCGAGAACCAGAGACCGGCGGCGAAGAGACCGGAGACTCCGTCCTCGCAGCAGGCGGATGCGGAGCCGTGGCTCAGGCCCGACCCGGCGGCGCTGAAACGCTGGCAAGACATGCGCTTCGGGATGTTCATCCACTGGGGACCGGTCAGTCTGACCGGGCACGAGATCGGCTGGTCGCGCGGGGCGCAGACGCCGGTCGACCAGTACGACAATCTGTACAAGAAGTTCAACCCGACGAAGTTCAGGGCCGACGAGTGGGTGGCGGTGGCGAAAGCCGCCGGCATGAAGTACATGGTGCTGACGACCAAGCACCATGACGGCTTCTGTCTGTGGGACACGGAGCAGACCGACTACAACATCATGAATTCGCCCTTCGGTCGCGACGTGACGAAGGAACTGGCCGAGGCGTGCCAGCGCGGCGGCATGGCCTTCGGCACGTATCACTCGGTGTGCGACTGGCACCATCCTGACTTTCCGCTCACCAGTCCCGGCGGCAAGGTCCGGCGGGAGAAGTCCGACATCGCCGCCTACCGCCGCTACCTGCGGGCCCAGGTGACCGAGCTGATCACGAAGTACGGTCCATTCCACTCGATGTGGTTCGACGTGCCGCAGGAGTTCGATCGCACGGAAGGCTCGGAAAACGTGCGCCTGTGCCGCACGCTGCAGCCCGACATCCTGGTGAACAACCGCGCCGGTGGCGGCGTCGGCGACTACGGCACGCCCGAACAGCGCGTCGGCGGGTTCGACATCGAGCGGCCTTGGGAAACCTGCATGACGATCTGCCGGCAATGGTCCTGGAAACCCGACGACAAGATGAAAACCCTGCCGGAGTGTCTGCAGACGCTCATCCGCACTGCCGGCGGCGATGGCAACCTGCTGTTCAACGTGGGCCCGATGCCCACGGGCGAGATCGAACCGCGGCAGGTCGAGCGGCTGAAGGAAATGGGCGCGTGGCTGGCGAAATACGGCGAGAGCATCTACGGCACGCGCGGTGGGCCTTTCAAGCCGGCCAAGCACGTGGTCTGTACCCGCAAAGGCAACACGGTCTACCTGCACATCTTCGCGTGGCCCGAAGAAGTGCTGACGCTGTCGGCGTTGCCGGCGAAGATCGTCCAGTCCAGCCTGCTCACAGGCGGAGAGGCAACCGTCAAGCAGACGGAAGCCGGCATCGAGATCGACGTCCCCAAGTCCGATCGGCAGGCGATCGACACCATCGTCGCGCTGGAACTCGACAAACCCGCGATCGCCATCGCGCCGATCGCCGTCTGGAGCCTCGGCCAATCGCTGGCTGAGGGCAAGCAAGCCACCGCCTCGAACGTGTACCAGAAGAACATGCACTACGCCGGCGCGATGGCGGTCGATGGCGACGACCAGACGCGCTGGGCCACCGACGCCAGCACCGGCCCGTGCTCTCTGGAAGTCGACCTGGGCAAGCCCGAAACGTTCGACCGGGCGATGATCGACGAGTGCGTGGAATTTGGCGTGCGCGTGAGAGCCTTCGAACTGCAATTCAAAGACGGCGAAGAGTGGAAGACGTTTTACAGCGGCAAAGGGATCGGCGAGCAACTCGAAGTGAAGTTCGAGCCGGTGACCGCCCGATTTGTGCGTCTGAACATCACCGACGGCCAAGGCGGCCCGACCATCTTCGAGTTCCAGTTGTTTGCACCGGCCCTGAGGAAGACGGTGCCGTGAAGCGGATTTGATTTCGTACTGGGAGTGCCCAGTTTCTTGTTTTCCCGCGTGCTTTTTGGAGTGCGGCGCCTTGTCGTCGCTTTGGCTTGACACCGACGCGACAACCGCCGTTTCGTGTTCCAGTGCCGAGTTGTGTTTCCTGAACCCAATCCGTTGCGGCGCTCCAAGCCGCCGCCCAAAGCGGTGACAAGGCACCGCACTCCAAAACTCGGTTGCACCCACGTCGTCAGACCATCGACTCCATCAAGGAACTTGGCCAATGAGACGATTCCATGTCCGATCCCTGTGGCGGGTCATGCTGCTGGCGGCGAGCTTGCCGGCCGGCGCCGCCGATCCCACCGCCAACGCTGAAGCCGGGCCGCCGTTTCCCGCGGCGCTCGGTCAGGCGGCGGTGGAACCGTCGCAAATCGCGGACATCCATCGCCAGGGCCTGGTGTTGGGCAACGGGGACGTAGTCGGGCTGCTTTGGGAACGCAACGGGACGCTGTGCATGCGTGTGTCCAAGAACGACATCTGGGACGCCCGTGTGGACACGTCGCAGGACGTGCCCTTGATGAAGGTCGATGTGCCGAACAACACGTGGTCCGACGGCGGCTATCCGCCCAGCTGGAAGAAGCCTTACCCACAGCCACGCTGCGCCGCGGTGGTGTGCATCGGTGCTCCGGGCAAGGAATCCGGCGCGTGGCGCCAGATCCGCGCCGGGGGCAAAGTCAACGAGTGGCTCCGGCGCGATGACGCGGGCGTCATGGCCATTGCCGGCACGGCCGGGGCCTCGGCCGGATATCACTGGCCGCTGGCACCCGATCAGGTCGGCTCGTACAGCGCGCTCAAGCTGCAAATATCCGGAACGTCGGGCGCCAAGTTCTACGTGAACGTGATGGCGACCGAGCGGAAAAACGTGGTCGCCAGCGGTTGGAAGGACACGCCGCGCGAAGAGCAGGAGGTCTCGTTCCCCATCCCGCCCGGCGGCGAGGTGACCGGGATCGAAGTGTATGTCATGACCACCGACGGCGCTCGGGTCGAGAACTTCATCCGCCGGATCGAACTTGTCAGCGACCGAGCGCCGCTGTCGATCCCGCCGGGAATGCCGGCCGCACAGATCGGCTCAGCCCGGCTCGACCTGCAACGGGCTGTGGCGGCGTTGGCCGGGCCCGACGCCACACAGACCAGCGTGCGCGTGCTGGCGGACCGAAACGTGGTGCTGATCGACAGCCAACACGATGTGTCGCTCGAAGCGATCCCCTCCAAGGAATTGCCCGCGCCGGAGTTGGGCGAGGCCGGCGGTACGAAGTGGCTGCACATGAAAATGCCCGGCGACGTGGACTGGCCCGGCATGGATTACGCACTCGCTGTAACAGCCAAGGGGACCCGAAGGGCGGTGGCGGTCGTCACCAGCTTGGACACCAAGGAAGACGTCCGCGAGGCGGCCATCCGCTTGGCCCAGGAAACGGCGGGAACAGATCCGGCGACGCTGATCGCTCGACACGAACAGGAGTGGACGCGTTTCTGGTCCGCCAGCGGAGTGGAACTGGACGACCCCGACTTCCAGCTCTGGTGGTATCGGATGGTGTACTACCTGCGCTGTTTTGCCCGGCCGGGCGCGGTGCCCGTAGGCCTGTTTGCCGGTTTGGCCGGCGACAGTACCCCCTGGCACGGCGATTATCATCACAACTACAACGCCTGGCAGCCCTACTGGACAACGTTCATCATCAATCACCCCGAACTCGCGGAACCGTGGATCCGCTACATGAACGAGATGTTGCCACGCATGCAGTGGCTGGCCAAGACGACCTACGACTGCGAAGGCGCCTGCATCGGGATTTCCTCGTTCGCCTTCGAGCCCGATCCGGCGAAGTGTCAGAGCGTCAACCGCCGCCAGATTGCGATCCCGCCGTTCGGCTACACGCTGGGCATGGCCGGCATGTCCGCCCAGGTGTTGTGGCACTCTCACCTGTACCGGCCCGACCGGCAATACCTGGAAGAAAAACTCTATCCCGTGATTCGCGAGGTCGCGCTGTTCTATTGCTCGTTGGCCGAGAAATCCCCGCGGGACGCAACCGGCCGAGCGCAGTTCGGCCCCAGTTACAGTCCGGAGCACGGCGGATTCGGCGTCGCGAACGTTCCCTTCGACTTGGCGTATGCCCGCTTCATCATCAACGCCGCGATCTGCGCCGCCGGAGAACTCGGCCGCGATGAACAACTGGCGGAACGGTTCCGCCAGGCGCTCGCCCTGCTGCCGCCCTATCCCACGGTGCCCGACGAGGAGGGGCAGCCGATCGTGGTCGATTGGACGGGCTGCAAGTTCCGGCAGATCAAGCAGCACAACATCACTGTGCCTGCCGTACCGGTGTTCCCGGCCGAGCAGGTGACGTGGTTCTCGCCGGAGCCGGACAAGGAGTTGTTCCGCAACACCCTCCGTCAAACGGTCCACCGCGGCTGCAACTCTACCATCATGCTGAGCGTGGCCAAAGCCCGGTTCTCGATGCTCGAAGCGCTGGAGGACGCCCGCCGGTACTACCGCCCGGAGGTCCAGCCCAATGGCATGTTCCACTGGCCCATGCACGGGTTTTACCTGAGCGAGAGTGTGGGCCTGGCCGCGATGATTTCCGAGTTCCTGGTGCAGAGTGTCGACAACACCATTCGCGTTTTCCCCTGCTGGCCGCCGGACAAGGAGGCCCGCTTTGCCAACCTCCGCGCCCAAGGCGGCTTCCTGGTCAGCGCGGCGCAGGAGTCCGGCAAGATTGCGAAACTTGAGATCACCTCCACCGTCGGCGGCAAACTGCGCCTGCTGGATCCCTGGACCGACCAAGTCGTCGAGCGCGACACCACGGCGGGCGAACGGATCGAGTTCAGGCCCTAGCACGCAAGGTTTTTCGGCGAACGGTGGGGGTAAGCCCACTGGTTCCTTTGATGCCAGCAGACCAACCCAGCGGAAAAC
This sequence comes from uncultured Pirellulaceae bacterium, assembly GCA_964409865.1. Classification (GTDB taxonomy): domain Bacteria; phylum Planctomycetota; class Planctomycetia; order Pirellulales; family Pirellulaceae; genus Anammoximicrobium. The sequence continues at coordinate 862 of CAYPGE010000457.1, read as the reverse complement.
CGGTGGGCTAACGCCTAACCGTTCGCCATGACCCCAGGCGATCCCGCCGAAGCTAGACAGTTGAACTACAGCCGCTCCCAGAACGACTCCTCGTCCTCCGCCATGAACGCATCCACCAGTGACGCCCAACGGACTGCTTGCGATGCCCGGACCACCGCTCGTCCGCGGTCTTCGGGAGCACGCGACTCCAGGACCTTGGCCGACGGCTCCGACGCCACCGGCTGCGGTGCAGTGGCGTCCGTCCGCTGGAAGAGCATCTGATCGATCCGCAGCGATGCGGCCTTGCGGTCGTTGGAGCCGTCGGTGTCGATCACGCGCACCAGAACGGTTCCGACGCCAGCCGGCAGCGAGACCGCCGCGGTCTGCTCGGCCGGACTGGCGGTGGTCAACGTCACCAAATTCGTCCACGAAGTGCCGCCGTCGGTCGAGAACTGGAACTGGAAGTTGTCCGGATCGTCCGGTGTAAGGTGGCTGGCGTTGAGGACGAACTCCACGCTCGTCAGTCCGGTCAGGTCGAACGACCAGCGGTGCTCCAAGTGGCTCTTCTTGTTCCCGCCGCTGTAGAGCACTTCCGTCAGCGTCTCGTAAACGCCGTCGGCCGAATGCGTCGCCGTGTAATCGCCGCTGACGGTGCCGTAGACGCTGCTTTCGGACTGGGCCAGGGACTCCCTCACGTCGTTGTCGGTAATGGTCACCGTCGCCTCGGTGACCACACCGAGAACGTAGGCCGGGTTGGCGAGCAATGTCAGCACGACCGTTTCCGTGCCTTCCGGCAACGTGTCGTCGACGGGCGTGATTGAGATGGTGGCCGACAGCTGACCGGCGGGAATCGTCACGGTGCCGGTGAGCGTCTCGGCGTAGT
>CAYPGE010000456.1:0-7044 GCA_964409865.1 uncultured Pirellulaceae bacterium | reverse complement strand
ATGTTGTTGTCGATGCGGATGTGGCTGGTCACTGCCGACGGCTGGGGGTCTTTGCCCGTCTGCCCCAAACGCACGCCACCGGCGCCGAGGTCATTGAAGAAACACCGCTGGACGGAGCAGTCGCGGCAGCCGTCCCGAAACCAGACGCCGTAGCTGCCCGTGTGCTCGACCGCGCAGTCCTGCAGCGCGACCTGGCGTGCGTAATCGGCCATCACGACGGCGGGAATCTTGCAGGCAGCCTGCGGCGAAGATTGTCCGCCCGGCGGCAGCACGTACCCGCCATACGCGAAACCTAGCCCCCGCACCGTGATCCTTGCCACCGGCTGGTTCTCGCCGGTTCCGAGAAACTGCAGCAGCGTATCCGTGACCGGCGCGATGACCTCGGCCGTCTGCAGATCTTCTCCCGGCAACGGCTTGTAGTACAGCGTACTGTCGCGATCGAGAAACCACTCGCCGGGCGCGTCAAGCGCCTCGCGATAGTTCTCCAGGAAGTAGCGCTCGTTCTGGGTGTAGGTGAAGAACGGCACAGAGCAGGTTCCCGTCAAGACGACGACGTTCTCCTGCGGCATGATGGAAGCGACGTATTGTCGCGAGATGTGCCACGAGTGATAGGACGCGACCACCACGTCGCGAAGTCGATCGGGGGGCAGGTCGACCAGCGGCGCAAGGTCCTGCGGATTGGCCACGAACTTGCGGTCATCCGGTTTGCCGGGCCGGCCGGTCGCCGGATCGACGCCTGGCCGGCGCGGAGCGTTCATATAGAAGTAGAACCGGTTCGGTGTCCGCGCCCGCACGGCTCGACGGCCGCTGACGTACAGTTGTTCGAAATGCCACGGGCCACCCCGAACGTCGGGAACTTTGGCCGTCCACAGGCCGTTATCGCCCAGTTGGAACCCGGTGATCTGCCGGCCGCCGCTGAGCACCGGTTGCTCGCCGGGATAGGCCGTATAGGTGACCGAGCCTCCGTCGCGGCCGGAATCCTCGGGCGTGAAAACGAGGGGCTCAGCCATGCGGTAGGTGCCGCCCCGAATCAGCACCAGCACGTCGCGGGCAGGCTGGCTTTTGCGGAGTTCACGCACCGCGTCACGAGCGCGGCCGACGGTGGCAAACGGCTGGGCCTCGGTTCCGGGATTCCGGTCGTCACCCGTCACCGCGACGACAAAGTCCGCAGCGGGGCGGGTGGCCGCCGATTCTCCGCCGCAAAGCCCCCCAGGCACACCACACAACAGAACCACGGCCCAGGCAGCGGACGCCGTGTCCAGGAGGAGATTGCGACGTGCAAAGCGTGGATGAATCGTTGGTGTCATGATTAGGTCTCCGTCTTGCCGGATCGGTTCAACGCGGCGTGTCCGCCCGGTGCGCACGAGCAGCCGTGCCACACCGATCGGTCCTCACGGCTGCTTCGCAACCGGCACCCAATCCGGCTCCTTGTTGCTGTTGCCGTCGGTCGTGATGGCGACCCAGCGATTGGTGGCGGCGGCATCGGCCACGCAGAGGTCCCAGCCCGGCGCCCGCAGGCCGACCAGGGCCGGCGACAGTCCGAGCCCCTTCTTGTACAGGCCGCGGGTAAAGGCCACGTACCGGCCGTCGGGCGACCAGTCGACGTGCTGGACCTTGATCGGCTGGTTGCTCACGATCAACTCCCGGACGTTGACCACCCGCGGTTCGGGCCCGGAAAGGTCCAGGTCGCCGACGCCCAGCGAATAGTCGCTCGACGCCCAGGCGAGGCGTTTGCCGTCGGGGCTCACGTCCGGACGGCAGCCGGGGATCTTGAGGTCCACGACCCGCTGGCCGTGCATCTCGACCGCCAGCATCGCGTGCGCGAAACCCATGCCGCCGTGGACCGAGCCGATCAGCCACTTGCCGTCCGGCGTACAGCCGATGGCGAACAAGTGATACAGGTCCCGATTCGGGTGCTCCTCGTCCCGGCCCGTCGCCGGATCGTGAAGCAAGACCCCTTTGGTGACGTAGTCCATCACCGTGAACTTGTCGAATTCGTTCTGCAGATACGCGATGCGTTTGCCGTCGGCCGTCCAGCACCCGTCGCGGGCGCCGCGGGCCACTCGCCGCCGGCCGGTGCCGTCGAAGTTCATCCAGTACACGTCGCGTGTCTTGCTGTCGCCTTCGCCCGCATCGACCTGGTAGGAAATTCTCGTGCCGTCGGGCGAAACGTGCGGGTACAGTTCGTTCATGTCGGGCGTGCGCGTCAGGTTGACGCGCTGCGACCCGTCGGCGCGGACCAGGAACAAGTCCCAGTTGTCGTCCTGGTAGCTTTCGTAGACGATCTGGTAGGGAACTTGCTGCAATTCCTGGATCAGGTCTTCGCCCCAGGCCGGCACCGTCGCGGCAACCACGGCGCACAGGAATGAGATGACGGGCCGCAGGGACTTTCGCGGAACAGAAAACGTCATGGTGTATCTCCACGCAACTGCTGCAGGGTACACTATCCTCGACACGAACGCAAGCAAGCCTCTCTGGCATGGTTCGAGGACTTGACCGCAGACCGGCAGGTGGTCAACAATGGGAGGCAGGCATCCGATCCCAGCGTTGTCGTCAACAAGAACGGACAGAGGGCCTGCGATGCGCGTTTCGCATCCAGGCTCAGCCCGTCGTCGTGGACGCTTCCAGGCCGCGGTGCTCGTGCCTGCACTGGCGCTTTCCGGCGCGCTCGGTGTGCTTTGCTGTTTTGCCGGGAACCTCACAGGTGTTTTGCCATGAACCGATTTTGGACGGCTCTGTTGCTGACAGGGATCCTGCTGACCAGCCGCGGTCGAGCGGAGGACGCGGGCCAGCGTAGGGGGTGGCCCGATGCCGCTCCTCTGACCAAGCGGAACCTGGTCCTGCCCCTGGATGGTGACGCCTTTGTCCGCGTCGACGTGTTGAGCGAACGGCTGTTCCGGGTCCGCCACAGCAAGACCCGGCAGTGGACCGAGTCGGCACTCAACCGCTACGGCATTCTCGCTGCCGCTTTTCCGGAAGTCGCGTTCGAGCTGACGGAAGCCGATGGCGTCTATGCGATCGCCACCGGGCAGGCCAGGCTCACCATCAGCCGCAAAGGCGGAGCCCTGACTCTGTCGGCCGCCGACGGAAAGAGCCTGACCCAACACGCCGCTCCCGTTGGCCAAACTCACGGCGGCTACGATCTGCGCTTCACGCTGGCCAAAGACGAACGCCTTTTCGGCTTGGGGGACGTCAGCCGCGAGAACCTCATGCGGCGCGGAGGCGTCTACGAGTTCTGGGTCCTGAATGTGAAAGCGTACATACCCATCCCCGTGGTGCTGAGCAACCGGGGATGGGGCCTGCTGATGAATACCACCTGGCGGAACACCATCGACGTCGGCAAGAGCGATCCGGAGCGGATGATCTGCACCGCTCGCCAAAGCGACCTGGATTACTACTTGTTCTGCGGTCCGGATTATCGCAGCCTGCTCGACACGTACACGTCGCTGAGCGGGCGTCCGTCGTTGTTGCCGATCTGGGGTTACGGGCTGACGTACGTCTGCAACCAGAACATCGACGCGTTCAACCTGCTGAACGAAGCGATCACCTTCCGCCGCGAGCGACTGCCTTGCGACGTGATCGGGCTGGAACCGGGCTGGATGTCGAAGAACTACGACGGCACCACGGACAAAGCCTGGCATCCCCAACGTTTCCCGATTCCCTACTGGGCACCCAAAGGCCCGCACACGTTCTTCGGCGCGCTGCAGCGCAAGGGCTTCAAGCTCAGTCTCTGGCTGTGTTGCGACTATGACCTGGGGGTGTTCGAAGAGCAGCAGCTCGCCGGAAACAACACTCCCGCCGCCGGCGCCAAAACCGCCGCCGCGGGCGCGACGGTCAACGTGCAAGAGGGGTTTGTGGACCAGCGGTTGAGCCGCCCCGGCAAGACGCAGCCGAAGACCGCGGCCGAGCCCGCCAAGCCCCAGCCGCTGGAGCCCTGGTTCGAGCACCTGAAGAAATTCGTCGATCAGGGCGTGGCCGCCTTTAAGCTCGACGGCTCCTCGCAGGTCATCGAGCACCCCACGCGCCACTGGGGCAACGGCATGTCCGACGAGGAGATGCACAACCTGTATCCCGTGATCTACGCCAAACAGATGGCCCGCGGGTTCGAGGAGCACGCTCGCCGCCGGTCCATGATCTACTCCGCCGGCGGCTACGTCGGCGTGCAGCAGTTCGTCGCCACGTGGGCCGGCGATACCGGCGGCGGCGCCAAGCCGCTGGCCTCGATGTTGAATCTCGCATTTTCCGGCCACTCCAACCATTCGTGCGACATGAACGTGACGGACGTCGAAGGCATTCACTTCGGCTTCCTGCAAACCTGGGCCCAGCAGAACAACTGGGACTACTGGTATCAGCCCTGGTACCTGGAGGACGAGCACACGGCCGCGTACCGCCAGTACGGACAGCTCCGCTACCGGTTGCTGCCGTACCTCTATTCGACAGCGGCCGAGGCCGCCTTGGCCGGCTATCCGGTGATGCGGGCCATGCCTCTGGTGTATCCGGAGGATCCGGCCTGGGACACCGCCCTGAGTCAATACATGCTGGGCGAGTTTCTCTTGGTCTCGGCCTTTTCCAAGCAGGTTCGGTTGCCGCCGGGCGAGTGGATCGACTTCTGGAGCGGCAAGCGAACCAGCGGGCCGGCGACGCTGCCGGTGGAGATCACCCCCACGCGCGGCGGTGCCCTGATGGTCAAGGGCGGCGCCATCATTCCGACTTGGCCGGCCTGCGATTACCTCCAGCAGGGTTGGTCGCCGGAGGTGGGACTGCTCGCCTATCCAGCCGCTCACAGCACCTTTACACTGTACGAAGACGACGGCATCAGCCTCGGCTACCGCAAGGGTCAGTTTGCGCGCACGGTCCTGGCCTGCGATACGGCCGGCAAGACCGTCAAGCTGACGATCGGCGGCCGGGAAGGGACCTATGCCGGCATGCCGGAGACACGCGACTTTACGGCGACCGTCCATCTGCCGGGCCGCCCAGAAAAGGTCACGCTCGACGGCGCCGCCGTGACGGATGTGTCCTGGGACGAAACGGCTTCGGCCGCCACGGTTAAGATCCCCGCCTGCGGCAAGACACCCCGAGTCTTGACGCTGAACTGAAGGGCCGCCTGATGGGAGGAACGCACCGCACTCGAAGCTGCGTTTTGCCGATACGCCGGTGACTTCATCCTGTGGCTACCCTGACGTCACCGCGAACTTCTGAAATGAAAAGGAGAGACAGCCATGTCACGACCATTGACGATTGCGTTGTCGATCGCCGTCTGCCTGGGGCTGGGCAGTACCGCACCGGCCGCGGAATCCTTCACGCTGCAGACCATGCCCCGGATCGACGTCCACACGCACATCGGGAACACCTGGGAGACGTTGGACGGGGTGATGGAGTTGCGCACCGCGATCCAGGAGCAGTTGCACGTGGACCTGGCCATGTGGGTCAGCCTGGGCCGCGCCGAACCGCCCGACATGGCCGAGTTGCGTCAACGCTATCAGGGCCGAATCCAGTTCTGCATCAGCGATTTCAAGATCCAAGACGGACTCCGCTTCTCGCCGCAAGAACTGGTGCATTGGCAGGAACAAGGCGTAATGGGCTTCAAGTTCTATCCCGGCTGGCAGCCCGGCGTGCAGATCGACCAGGCGGCCAACGACCCGGTGTTCGACCGGATGGAACAGATCGGCATGGTGGCGGCTTCGCCCCATGTGGCCAACCCCTGCGGCACCTTTGGCCGGCGCACGGAGTGGTTTTCCGAACCGGTCGAGTTCTGGCGGCAACAGCATGCCTGGGAGAACGTGCTCAAGAAGCACCCGCGGTTGGTCGTGGTCAACGCTCACATGCTGTGGCTGTGCTATTCCGACGAGCAACTGGACTACCTGCGGTACATGCTCACGACCTATCCCAATTTGAACATCGACCTGGCCACCACGCCCGTCTTTTTGCACGCCGTGGGGCGCGAGAATCTGCGCGCGTTCATGATCGAATTCGCCGATCGCATCCTGTTCGGAACCGACATGGCCAGCTCGTGGTTCGTCCCGGTGCTGGACAAGCAGTTCCCCAAGATCCGCGACAAAGTCCCGCAGTACCAGCGGTACTTCGAGTTCCTGGAGACGGACAAGGAATTGCCCAGCGGGATCGAGGACGAGCACAAGATGCGCGGGTTGGAGCTGCCGTTGGACGTGTTGGAGAAGATCTATTTCCGCAACGCGATGCGGATCTACCCGCACATCGCCGAAACGCTGACACAACTGGGCTACTTCCCCAAAGACGGAGCGGAGAAAGCGGCGTCGCCATGACTTGTCGACAGGCGAAGGCAAGGAAAGACGCCCGGCGTTGGGAAAAAGCCGGACTTCTGAAACGGGAGTAAGAGCAATGGTTTTCAGGTGTGCGTGTCGGTTCGGTAGCGTGGCTTGGGCTTGGGGAGTCTGTTGGCTGCTGCTGGTCTCTGCGGGGACTGCCGCCGATTTGAATTCGCCGATCCAGGAGGCATTCGCGATGACGGACGGTGAACTGCCGGCCGGTTGGCGGCCGGTGACGGGGAAGTGGGACGTGCAGGGCGGGACGCTCGTCGGCGAGGCGCTGCCCGGCGAGGGGCTGATCACGTTCGGCGACCCGGCGTGGCAAAACTACGAGTTCGAGGTGACGGCCGAGTTGCTCGAAGTCCGCGACGACGCGCGCTGGCTGGCCCTGGTGGTTCGCGCAGCGCCGGACGGTTCTGTGCCCTGGTCGCAATTCACTTGCCGGCAAAAGGCCACGGCGCGCAACGGGACCGAATTCGCCGCGCGCACGGCGGACGGCTGGAGCGTGCGCCGCACCGCCGCCGCGAAGGAGGTCATCGAGTTGGGCCGTTCCTGTCGGCTCCGCGTGGTGGTCCGCGGAACGACGGTCGAGGGCTATCTGGACGGCGCACGAGTCATCGAGAGTCCCTTCTGCCTGGAGCGGCAGACGGGCTGCGTGGGGCTGGCGATCAGCGGTTGCCGCGCCCGCTTCGACGACGTCGCGCTGCGGCGACTGCCCGACACTCCGCCGCCTCCCGCCGTCAAGCCGGGTCCGCGCGAG
>CAYPGE010000455.1:0-7073 GCA_964409865.1 uncultured Pirellulaceae bacterium | reverse complement strand
TCCGCACTCGCGATGTGTTCCAGGAGTGCATCACCACCCCCTCGACATTGCCCAGGTCGAGGTGGTGGTGATGCACTCCTGGAACACATCGCGAGTGCGGATCGCCTCGGTCGACAAGTCCCAATCCATCGTCACCTTCACCGGACCGACAATCTTCCGGCTGCTGGCCTGGGACCCGGAGCAGCGATACTACGTGGAGAACGCGAGGGAACTGCTGGACTCGCCGGGCGAATGGTACCTGGACCGAGAAACGGGCGTGCTCTCCTACTGGCCGCGGGCCGGCGAGGACCTGCGCACCGCCGAGGTCGTAGCGCCGGTGCTCACGGAACTGGTGCGATTGGACGGCGACCCCGACGCGGGCCGGTTCGTCGATCACGTGCGGCTGGTCGGCCTGTCGCTGCAGCACGCGGACTGGACGCTGTCCGAGAAAGGCTACGGCGACCCGCAGGCGGCGGTGACGGTGCCGGCCGTGGTCTCCGCCAAGGGCGCGCGGTTCTGCGCCGTCGAGCAATGCGAGATCGCCCACGTCGGTACCTACGGCATCTGGTTCAGCCGCGGCTGCAAAGAGAACCGGATCGTGCAGAACCACATCCACGATCTGGGCGCCGGCGGCGTGCGGATCGGCGAGCCGACGATGCCCACCAGCGACGTGGCCGAGTCGAGTGCGAACCTGGTGTCGAACAACTACATCCACGACGGCGGTTGTGTGTATGCGGGCGCGGTCGGTCTGTGGCTGGCCCAGAGCAGCCACAACGAAATCTCGCACAACGAGATCCACAGCTTCGACTACTCCGGCATGTCGATCGGCTGGAACTGGGGCTTCGAGCCGAACCGCACGCATCACAACCGCATCGAGCACAACCACGTCCACCACGTGGTGCGCGGCGCGTTGAGCGACGCCGGCGGGATCTACATGCTGGGCATCCAGACCGGCACCGTGGTCCGCAACAACATCTTTCACGACGTGTTCCCGTATCCGGGCAAACCGGCCATGGCTTGGGGGATCTATTTCGACGCGGGGGCCAGCGAGTTGCTGGTGGAAAACAATATCGTCTACCACACGCTGACCGGCGGCATCATGAACACGGGGATGACCGGAAACGTCGTCCGCAACAATATCTTTGCGCTCAGCGGTCAAGAGGCGGCGTGGCGTTACAGCTGGGCCAAAGAGCCGCCCAGCGTGGTCGAACGCAACATCTTCTACCTGACGCAAGGCGAGCTGTTCCACGAGGACGGCGGGGCCAGCGATTTTCGCTCTCGCTGGGACCATAATCTGTACTGGCGCACTGACGGTCAGCCGCTGCTCTTCTACGGCGAGACGTTTCAGGACTGGCAGGCCAAGGGCGTGGACCAACATTCGCTGGTTGCGGACCCGCAGTTTGTCGATCCCGCCCGGTTCGATTTCCGACTTCAGCCCGGATCGCCGGCGATCCAACTCGGCTTCCAACCGATCGACATCAGCCAGAACGGGCTGGTCGGCCCGCCGGAGTGGGTAGCGTTGCCCAAACAGGCGAAGTTTCCCGACACCGTGCTGCCGCCGCCGCCACGGCCGATCTCCGTCGACGACGATTTCGAACAGACGCCGGTGGGCGAAGGTCCCGCATTGGCCCAGGTGTTCGAGGAAAACCGCGGCGACGGAATCCGTGTCACCGACGAGACGGCCGCGGCCGGCAAGCACAGCTTGAAGTTCACCGACGCACCCGGCCTGGAGCACGTCTTCAATCCGCACCTGTTCTACACGCCCCGCTTCCGACAGGGCCTCGCCGTGCTGAACTTCGACCTGCGGATGGAGGCGGGTGCGGTGCTGGGCCACGAGTGGCGCGACTCGGCGCGGCCCTACCGCGTTGGACCTTCGCTCCGGATCGACTCCGGCAAGCTGTCCGTAGGGGGCAAGCCTTTGGCGGACATCCCCACCGGGACCTGGGTACACATGGAGATCAGCTGCGGTCTGGGCCAGCAGGCGTCGGGAACATGGGACATGGTGGTGACGCTTCCAGGCCGGCCGCCCCAAACGTTCCGGTCCCTCACCTGCGGCGAGCCAAAGTTCAATCGCGTCGAATGGCTGGGCTTGGTCAGCCTGGCTGCGGACAAGACCGCGTTGTACGTGGACAACGTGAAATTATCGCTACGGGATTAGCTGGCCGGCGCCTCTTTGGATCGGCGAATCAAAAACTGTCCAGTTCTTGTTGGCGATCATCACGCGGAGCGTGATGGCTACTTTGAAATCGCGACAGTTATTGATTCGCCGATCCTTTCGTCCGGCATACGAACACGAAGCGCGAGCGACTTGGCGGCGCGGAGCATTGCACCTCTCGGCAGCTGAAATCGCTCGCAGCGTGATGCCTGCCAGTGCGGCTGTCGAGGACTTTTGCCGGCTCCACGGATTTCTGTAACTTTCCGACGGTTTGCGCATCGGTAATGGTAAAACCTTTAGGGAGTGAGATTAGGGAGGTCAGGCAATGAAACAGTGGATGCTCAAAAACATGGAAAAACTCGCCCTTTTGGGCACAGTCATCGCGCTCGTGGGGATTTCGTTTGGTGCCAGATCAAACACGGGCAGGGTCAAGCTTGGGATCAGCAGGCAATCAGACACACAGATCAAGAGAACTGGAGAGAAACAGATGCTCACGGCTACGAAGCAGGAATCCAACGTTCACCACGCGGATGATACTAACTTTAAGCAAGTGGTCCTGAAGTCGGACGTTCCCGTCCTGGTCGATTTCTACGCCGACTGGTGCGGCCCCTGCCGGATGATTGCACCGGTGCTGGAGGAACTGGCGCGCGAAACGACTGACGCCAAGATCGTCAAGGTGAACGTCGATCAGAGCCCGCAGCTCGCCGCACGCTACGGCGTCAACTCGATTCCCAGCCTGAAGGTCTTTCAGGACGGCGAGGTGGTGGACGAGCACGTAGGACTTGCACGCAAAGCGGACTTGAAGAAAATGCTGGGCAGCTGACGCAACGGCAACGTGCCTTGCCCGAAGCAGCGAAGGGAGACGGGACGTAGCACGTGTTGGGCAACGAAAAAGGAAGCCCGGCTTTCTGAAAAAGCCGGGCTTCTGGAGCAATCACCGTTTCTTCACGCCGCCTAAGTTTGGGCGCCTTTGTACTTCTCCCAGTACTCGGGCATCAGTTCTCGGACTTGGGCTTCCATCTCCTGGTCGCTGATCGCCGTGATGCGGTGGTGGACTTCGTACTGGTCCATGACCCAGCGGGCCAATTTGTGGCACTTGATCTTGTTGATCCGGTCGCGGCCCTTGAGGCCAAAGAACTCGTTCACCCACAGCACTACGCCATCGGAGCCGGTCTTGTCGGTCAGCGACACTCGCGGCGGCCGGTTCAGCAGCTTGGCCGTGTTGAAGATGTTGTAGATCCGTTCGTCCTGGCGCAGTCCGCCGGCGTGGATGCCGGCACTGGTCGTGTTGAATTGCTTGCCCACGAACGGGTAATTGATCGCGATCGGGAAATCGAGGGACCGCATGTAGTCGGCCAGCTCGGTGATCACCTCCGTGCGGATGCCGCACAGGTCGTGTTTGAGCGAAATGTACTCGATGATGGCCCCTTCCAGCGGCGGGTTGCCGGTGCGTTCGCCGAACCCGAACAGGGTCCCGTTCAGGGAGTCGCAGCCGTACAGCCAGGCGGTTGCGCCGTTGGCAAGAACGCGGTGGAAGTCGTTATGGCCGTGCCACTCCAGGCGCTGGCTGGGCACGCCGCACTCGCGGTTCAGTTTATAGATGATCTTCGGGACGCTGCGGGGCAGTTCGACGCCCGGATAGTGCAGCCCAAACCCCATCGTGTCACAGATGCGGATCTTGACGGACCGCTCTTCGGGCACCTGCTCGCTCATCCGCATCAACCGATCCACGAACGGCAGCACGAAGCCGTCCCAATCGGCGCGGGTGGCGTCCTCCAGGTGGCAGCGCGGCCGAATGCCGGCTTCGAAAGCCGCAGCGACCACTTCGCAGTACGAATCCATGCACTCCTTGCGGCTCTTGAACTTCTGCTTGTTGAAGATGTGGTAGTCCGAGCAGCTGGTCAGCATGCCCGTTTCCTTCAGGCCGGCCTCCTTGACCAGGCGGAAGTCGCCCTTCACCGCGCGGATCCAGCCGGTGCATTCGGGGTACTTGTGGCCCAGCGCCCGGCAACGGTCGAGCGTCTCACGGTCGTTCTTGGTGTACAGGAAGAACTCCGTCTGCCGGACGACGCCGTTGGGACCGCTCAACTGGCCCAGCAGATCGTAGATGTGTACCATCTGCTCGATGGTGTAGGGAGGGCGCGCCTGCTGGCCGTCGCGGAAGGTGGTGTCGGTGATGAAGATATCGCGGGTCTTGACCGAGTTGGGATCGAACTCGACTCGCTGACCGTCGATGTACTCGACCAGCGGTCCGTCGAAGCGGATCTTGGGCGGCAGGTCGTAGTCGAAGGTCTTTTCCAGCAGATTCGGGGACGTGGAATCGACGAGCGTATGAGCTTTTCGGGCTTGGTCAGGGGGCATGATTAGACTCCTCAAGAAACACTACGAAACACGACGGCGCTCAGCCCAACCGGGCCGCTACCGCCAGCCAAGAAAGGAAACCAACGAAACGCACTAGACGGCGACGCCCTGCTGCTTGCAGACGCCTTCGATGAACTCCGCCGCCGTGCCGACGGATTGCACGGACAACGCCGCATCCTCGTCCATCTCAATGCCGAATTCTTCCTCGAACATGGCGACCAGTTCGATCGACTGGACGCTCTCGGCGCCCAAGTCAGCGGTGAAACTGTGCTCCGGCTTGATTTCGGCCGGGTCCAGTCGCAGGACACGCGCGGTCACCTGAATCACACGATCCAAAACGCTTGCCATTCCTTATCCTCCTTACACGGCCTGCAGCCGCAACGAAAGTAGTCGTCACAATTCGAGGTTGTGATTGTCGGTAGCATGGCTCTCCGAGCCGTGCAGTTCGTCGCGAAATCTCCGGGAAGTCTGCACGGCTCGGAGAGCCATGCTGCGGGGAATCCAAAATCTCCGGGAAGTCTGCACGGCTCGGAGAGCCATGCTGCGGGGAATCCAAAAAGTTACGGCCTCTTCGTGTGCCGTAACCCGACAGCGGCACACGAAGTGTGCGTGCTGCCATGAAGGAAGTTGCTGGAAGATTGTGACGCCTGCCCGAAGCGGAGGCAAGTGGTGGTAAGCGATCCCTCTCCAGGTTCTCCGGCGAAAAGAAGCCCGGTTGCTTGAAAAAGCCGGCCTTCCAAGCCCCTCCCAAAAACTTCTGCAGGGGGGCAATTGCGAGGTTCGCGTGCCGTAAGAACTTCACTCAGCATGGTTTAGGTGTCCCAGTCCAGCAGAATCAAGCAACTGCGAGTTTTCGAGATTCAGCCCACGCCCATCGACAGCGCTCGCCGCAGGACTTGCGTTTCGCCGCTGTCGGAAGCTTGATCGGTGGTCTGGTTTGTGGTACGAACATGGGCGTGTCGAGTTTTGAAGTAGCGTCTTGTACCGCGCAGAGTGTGCCGTGGAAATCATCGCTCGCTTCCTCGATCGAGCCAAACAGAAGAACGCACGCGTCGTCCTGCCCGATGGCGAGGACGAGCGAGTTCTGAATGCGGCTCGCCGTCTTGTCGACCAAAACGTGGCTCGGCCCATCGTGCTCGGCAACGCCGAACGTTTGTCGGAGGCCGCGGCCAAGGCAAACCTGCCGCTGGACGGACTGCAAGCCATCGATCCGGCCTTCTCGCCGCAGGTCGAAGCGTACACGTCCGCCTACGCCCGCCACCGAAACGTCGAAGACAGCGTGGCCCGGCGACTGGTCAGAAAACCGCTGGTCTACGGCGGCATGATGCTGGCCCAGGGAGATGCCGACGCGATGGTGGCCGGAGCGATGAAGGCCACGGCGACGGTGATCCAAGCGGCGGCCGTGACCGTCGGGTACGCGCCGGGCATCCAAACGGCTTCCAGTTTCTTTCTGATGGTCCTGCCGTCGTACGGCGGCAAGCCCAACGTGCCGCTGATCTACGCCGATTGCGCGGTGAACGTCCAGCCCACCGCGGAGCAGTTGGCCGACATCGCCCTGACGACGGAAGCGACGGCGGCCCAACTGCTGGACGAACCGCCGCGCGTGGCCTTGCTGTCGTTTTCCACGACCGGCAGCGGAGTCCACGCCGACGCCGAGAAGGTTCGCCGCGCGCTGGCCTTGATTCGCCAGCGCCGCCCGGACGCCTGCATCGACGGCGAGTTTCAGGCGGACACCGCGCTGAGCGCGCGGGTCGCTGCCAAGAAGATGAAACGTTCCAGCGCCGTGGCCGGAAACGCCAACGTGCTGATCTTCCCCGACTTGGACGCGGGCAACATCGCCTACAAGTTGACCCAGTACCTGGCCGGTGCGCAAGCCATCGGCCCGGTTCTCCAGGGATTCGCCAAACCGGTCAGCGACTTGTCCCGCGGCGCCAGCGTCGACGACATCGTGGACGCCGCCGCGATCTGTCTGGCGCAGGTGTCGTCCGAAAGATAGCAGCGTTGTGGCACGGCCTACTCGTTGGCCGTGCTTGAGCGCAACGGTCGCCGGCGAGTTGCTGACCACCGGCTACTGACCACTGATCACCGACTACCGACTACTGACCACTGACGAAGGCATATGCCGATGAAGATCCTCGTTGTTAATTGCGGCAGTTCCTCGATCAAGTACCAGTTGTTCGAGATGCCGCAGCGTTTGGTCTTGGGCAAAGGTCTGGTCGAACGGATCGGCGAATCCGGCTCGGCCTTGAACCACACCTCGCACGGCCAGACCGTGCGTCAACCGGCCGACGTCGCCACGCATGAACAAGGCTTGGAACTGGCCCTGCGCGCCTTGACCGAGGGGGCCGGAAAACTGCTCGAGCGGATGCAAGAAATCGATGCCGTCGGGCATCGCGTGGTCCACGGTGCGGATGAGTTCACGGGTTCCGTGCTGATCACGGACGAGGTGCTGGCGGCGATCGAGCGGGAGGCCCATTTGGCGCCCTTGCACAATCCGCCCAACCTGGCGGGGATCCGCGCCTCGCAGCGGGCCCTGCCGCACGCTGCCCAGGTGGCCTGCTTCGACACCGCCTTTCAC
>CAYPGE010000454.1:0-7089 GCA_964409865.1 uncultured Pirellulaceae bacterium | reverse complement strand
CGGCGCGTGGAGCTACAATCCGTACACCTATGACGACACGTCGCAGACGCAATATGGCGTGTTGTGTTGCTGGGCGGCGCATCATGCGGGCGTGCCGCTGCCGGCTAGTGTGGTCGAGAGCGCAGCGCAGTGGCTGATGCAGACGCAGAGGCCCGACGGAAGTTGGGCCTATCGGGCCACGGATCAGCCCACGCATTCGATGTCGGCGGCGGCGCTGAGCAGCCTCTACATTTGCGCCCACCTGATGGGGTTGGGCGCGGATGCCAAGGGTGCCGCGGCCAAGGAGGGGAAACCCGACCTGCCTCCCGCGTTGCAGAAGATCGAGAAAAAGGAGAAGCGGTCGGCCTATCTCCGGCCTTCCAATACGAACGGCCCGCAGGTGTTCGGCAAGGCCGCCGGCGGCAACGCTTGGTTCGCCAAGAATCTGAATTACGACGTCACGAAATGGACGCACTACTACATGTACGCGGTGGAGCGTTACAAGAGCTTTCAGGAACTCGTCGAGGGCAAGACCGAGGCGGAGCCGGACTGGTACAATGCGGGTGTGGAGCACCTGCAGAAAACGCAGTCGCAAGACGGCTCCTGGAACACCGATGATGCACCTGGCAGCGACCGGCCCATCCACACGGCCTTTGCCGTGCTGTTTCTCACGCGCAGCAGCCAGAAAGCAATCAAGAAGGCGACGCTGGACGAAGGGGTGCTGATTGGCGGCATGGGGTTGCCCAAGGATTTGACGAACGCCCGCATGCAGGACGGGAAAGTCGTCACGCCTCAGATGGTCCGGGACGTGGACGATCTGTTGGAACTGTTAAGCAGCGCGGAGGACAAGGACTTCGATGCCAGGACCCTGCCCGGCGGCCTCTCGCTGGACGCGGACCTGACCAAGCGCACGAGCCAATTAGAGCGACTGCGAGCCCTGGTCACCAACGAGAACTTTGAAGCCCGTTTGGCGGCCGTCAAGACGCTGGCCAGGTCGCGCGAGTTGGACAACGTCCCGGCGCTGATCTTCGCCCTGAGCGATCCGAACTGGCTGGTCGTGGAAGCCGCGCGGGACGGCTTGTGCTTTATCAGCCGCAAGTTCCAGGGGTACGGGCCTCCGCCCAATGCGACCCCCGAACAGAAGCAGACGGCACAGGCCAAGTGGAAGCAATGGTACTTGGCGATTCGCCCGGACGGGCAGTTGATGGACTGATCGCACAGACCCGACACGGGTGGGGGCACCTGTGCACTGATTACCAGGAGTCGGCAAGACGGTGAACGGCACATCCGAATCTCCCACTCGCGAGTCGGGCGAAATCAGGGCCACGAAGACCCTGCGGACCGACGCGTATGACTCCGTTTCCAGCCTGTTGATCGCCCTGCTGATCATGGTCGGGGTCTGTGTCGGCGCGATGTTCGTCATCTGGCTGACCAGCCGCTTGATGTTCACGTACAGGACGGTTCCCGTCGAATTGGTGGAGTATGCTGGCCGGGGCGACCATGCCGCCGGCTTTGCGCGGGACATGGAGCCGCCGGGGCCGGAGGAATTGGAAGAAGAGATGTACGAGCCTCAGATGGAGGCCACGCTGGAAGCGGTCACCGACGTGGTCACCACGCAGGCGTCGGCGTTGGACGCCATTGCCACGGCAGCGGAGGTCACGGCCGCGGGAGGCGGCGGGCTGGGGGACAGCCGAGGCCCCGGTCCGGAAGGCGAGGGCCGGAGCGATATCATTCCGCCCTGGGAACGCTGGGAGATCCGCTACACGACGTCCGGCTTGGACCCGTATGCCCGCCAGTTGGACTTCTTCAAGATCGAGTTGGCTGCCGCCGGCGGAACGCCGCTGGTGGACTATGCCTTCAATCTGGCCAAGGCCAAGCCGGATCGGCGCACGGGAAAGCCGGAAGACGAGAAACGGATGTACATGACCTGGCAAAATTCCAGCGGTCCGCTGGCCGCCTTCGACCGGCAATTGCTGGCGAAAGCCGGCGTGAACACCCAACGCCGGCTGGTGCTGCAATTCTATCCTCGGGAAACCGAACTGAAACTGCTGCGATTGGAGGCGGAAAACGCCCGCGGACGGGACGCCCGCGAGTTCCTGAAGACGATCTTCGGGGTGCGTTCTGCGGGCAGCGGATATGAGTTCTTTGTGATCGACCAGTTCTTTCGGCCGCCACCGTTGATGTGAGGGAGTGGGGCTGGCCCAGGCGGGATCGACCGGGGGGCGGCCAGCGTTCAGGAAGTGCGAACCGCGTTGCAGGCATATCGCCCGCCGCAGTTTTGATTAGAATATCGGCCGGAACGGTTACGCATCCGTCCTCAATCGAAGAGAGTTGGTAAGCGATATGGACTACGAGGGACTAGTGACGTACGTCGGCAATGCGACGTATGGCGCCCAGGCGATCGTGGCGCTGTGGGGGGCCTACTGTGTGGTGATGGTCTGGCGGCGCGTGGGGCAGAAGCGATTCCGGAGCGAAGACGAGCAGATCGAGTTCCTGACCGCCGTTGAGGACCCGCTGGCGCGGGGAGATTTTGACTCCGCCAGTGCGATCTGTGAAGGCGACGTGCGGGCCGTGCCCCAGTTGGCCCAGTTGGCAATCGCCAACCGCAACCTCGGTTTCAGCAAAGTCCGGCAGATCGTCGTCGACCGTTTTCAACGCGACCTGATGGCGGACCTCGAACATCGCATCAGCTGGATCAATACGGTGATCAAGAGCGCTCCGATGCTGGGACTGTTCGGGACCGTGTTGGGCATGATGGGCGCGTTCGCCAAACTGGCGGCGGCCGAGACCGTCAAGCCGACGGAGTTGGCCAGCGACATCAGTCTGGCGCTGATCACCACCGCCATCGGTTTGGCGATCGCCATCCCGCTGGGAATTGCGATGGCCAGCATCAACGTCCGCATCCGCCGGATGGAGGACTTGGCGATCTCGGGTCTGACGCACGTCTTGGAAAGCCTCCGCGACGGATTGGAGCTGCGCGGCCGCCGGGGCGGGGGGTGAGGAAGGATGGAAGATCAAGGATGCGGGATGGGGGTGGTGCCAGAGCGGATGGTTCACCGTGTAGGACGAATGGCCGGTTCATCCTGGAACCATCCGGGTTGAGGGACTGCGGACATGTCGGACAAGAGAACCACGGAAGACATCATGCAGCCGTTGATCCGTTCCCGGACCTTCGAAGAGTCCGAGATGGAGATCACGTCCATGATCGACTTGACGTTCTTGCTGCTGATTTTCTTCCTGGTGGCGGGCAAGATGGATCCCTCGGGCCAACTGCAACTGCCGCCCGCACGCTACGGCAAGCCCGTGGTCGAGAAATCATCGATCATCCTCACGTTGGCGGCCGGCGAGGAAGGCAAAGCGGTCGTGTACTGCGGGAACGGCATCAACGATCAGACCAGGGTCCGTTCGGGCGACCTCGCCGTTCAGGAGGACGAAGTGGCCAACTACGTGGAGAAGGAGTTTCTGGCGGGCGCCAAGGAGAACGTGTTGATCAAGGCGGGCAAGGGTATTAAACAGCGCGAGGTCTGGCGAATTTCCAAAGCGGCGACGCGCAACGAAGGCGTCCAGCAACTGTACGTGGCGGTGACGGAGGTAAAGTAGCGCGGTGGCCCACACGTTTCTCTGTCCATCCTGTCAGGCTCAGCATTCGGTGCCGGAGCACTTGATCGGCCGCCGCGTCCGCTGTCCGCAGTGCGGCCTGGCGATCGTGGTGCCGGAGCCGAAGGATCAACGTCGGGCGGTTCGCGAGGAGGAACCGGCGGCGGCCGGCGATACCGGTGAAACGCCGGAAGAGGCCCTGATTCCGACGAAGAGGTGGCAGTCCGCCGAAGCGGAAATGGACATGACGCCGATGTGCGACGTCACCTTTCAACTGCTGATCTTCTTCATGGTGACCGCCGCCTTTGCCATGCAGAAGTCGATCGAGATTCCCAAGCCCAAAGAAGATGCGCCGAGCACGGTGACCGTCTCCCAGGACCCCGAGGAAGATCCCTCGTTCGTGACCGTGTACGTGGACGAGTTCAATACGTACCGCGTGGTGACCCCGGATTGGGACGTGGAAGCGCCCAGCGAACAGGAGTTGCTGCGGAAACTTCGCGAGGCGCGCACCGCCGGCAGTGGCGGCACGCTGCCCACCAAGCTGCTGGTCAAAGCCCACGGAGATTCGCTGCACGAGAAAGTCGTCGCGGCGCTGGATGCGGGGACCGAAGTAGGCATGGAACAGGTCCAACTGATGACCATTGAGGAAAGTGAATGACGCCGATGTCCGCGGACCGTTTTCTCGATCGCCTCGAACAGACCGGCCTGCTCGAGGCCTGGTTCCTG
The DNA here is from genome assembly GCA_964409865.1 of uncultured Pirellulaceae bacterium. GTDB lineage: Bacteria > Planctomycetota > Planctomycetia > Pirellulales > Pirellulaceae > Anammoximicrobium. The sequence goes on along the minus strand of CAYPGE010000454.1, from coordinate 2,787 downwards.
CACGTCCTCCGCACCCAGGTCGCGTCGTCCCCGACGCCGACCACGGCCGATGCGCTGGCCAAACGGCTGGTCAAGAGCGGACACTTGACCAAGCTGCAGGCCTCGAAACTGCTCGCGGACTTGCAGAACGACGCGGCGGAACCTCCCCAGGCCTCTCGCCGCGCGGATCGCGGCGGAGGCAAGCCGGCGGACGGGAGTGCCAAGGCCCCACCCGCGCCTTCGATTGACGAAGAGTTGGGCCTGGCGCCGCTGGGAGACGAACAGGACCTGGGGTTGGCTCCGTTGCCCGAAGATCAGCCGCCGAAGGCCGTCGAGGAAGAGGATGTCGTGCTGCTGGAGGACGCCAGTGACGGGGTTTCCCCGGCCGCGGGGCTGGTCCCGCTGGACGAGACTCAAGCCGCTCCGGCGCGCACCGTGGGCGGATTGCGACCGCTTTCTGAGCCTGCCGGGCGGGCGCCCTTGAAGCCCCCGGCGGGGCTGCAACCGCTGGAGCCCGTGGGCGGACTGCAACCGCTGGAGCCCGTGGGCGGACTGCAACCGCTGGAAGCCGCAGCGGGGCTACAGCCTTTGCCGGACGCGGGCGGCCTGCAACCCTTGGACGAACCGGTGCTGGCGGCCGGCGACCTGCAGCCCGTCTCCGGCGCGTTGCAGCAGGCCGAACGGCCAGCCAGTAGGTTCCGCCCAGGCAGTCGTTGGGATTCCACCCTGATGTATGCCGGCGGAGGCGGCTTGGCCCTGATGCTCATCGCCGGCGTCGTCCTGTATTTCACGCTCATGCGAGGCTCGGCTTCCGAACTGCTGGAAGCCGCGGACCAGGACTATCGGTCTGGTTCGTACAGCCAGGCGATTCCCAAGTACGAGAAGTTCCTGGCTTCCTACCCGGAGGACCCCAACGTCAGCCTGGCTCGCGTGCGGATCGGCACCGCCCGGCTCCGCCAGCTGCTGGAAGGGTCCAAGGACAAACAACCCACGCTGAAGGCGGCCCTCGAAATCCTGCCGCAACTGGAAAACGAGGCAGCCTTTGACGAGGCCCGCGCGGAACTGGCTTCCATTCTGCCGGAGGTCGCCGAAGGATTCGCGCAGCCGGCCAAGCTCGAACAGGACATGACGAAGGCCCAGTCGCTGGTGGATTCGGCCGAGCAGGCCATGAAACTGGTCAACAATCCGGCCTACATTCCCACGTCGCTTCGCAAGAGTGTCGAGTCACGGATCGAAAACATCCACGAAGACATCGAACTGGCCAAGCGGAACATCAATCAGAACAAACGCTTGGAGGAAGTGATCGCCGAGATCAGCCAGGCCGTCCGTGGCGGCGACACGGTCCGGGCCTACGAGGCCCGCCGCCAACTGCTGGCGGAGTACCCCGGCTTGGAGCGGAACGCCCGCCTGGTCGAAGCGGTGTCAGGAATCACACAGCGAGAGCGAGCGCTGGTCAAAGTCGACAGCCGGCCGGTCAACGCGGTGCGGGAGGACCGTGAGCCGGCGGCCGAATTCCGCGTGGCGTTGGCCAGCCGCCGCGGGGCTGGCAAGCCCGGCAGCGACCAGCAGATGGTGTCCTTCCTGGCTCGGGGAGCGGTGTACGGATTGCAGGCCGCGACCGGCCAGCTGAAGTGGCGCCGGTCCGTCGGCGCCGACACCCTGGCCCATCCGCAACCGCTGTCCCGGCAGCCCGGCGCGGACGTCATCGCGGTGGACGGACGCCATCAGGAACTCCTGCGGCTGAAGGGCGACAGCGGCCAACTGGTATGGCGGACTCCGATCGGCGAACCCTTCGCCGATCCGGTGATCAAGGGCTCGCAGATCCTCGTCTCGACCCAGGGCGGACGCCTGCTGGAGGTCGACGCCGAGACGGGCAACGCGGCGCGGCACGCCCTGATTCCTCAGAAATTGCGAATCGGTCCCGGCATTAGCGACAAGGGGCAGCTGTACCAGGTCGGCGAGCATTCGAACGTGTACCTGCTGGATGAAGCCACGCTGGAATGCAAGGACGTGTACTACCTGGGGCACAAACCCGGCACGGTGGCCGCCCCGCCGGTGATGGCGTTGGGCTTCCTGTTCATCGCCGAAAACAGCGGCCAGGACTACAGCGACCTGCACGTGCTGGCCACCGACGCCAACGGGCTGTCGCCCAAGCCGGCGCTGAAGCCGATCCGCCTGGCGGGGAGAGTGCTGGTGCCCTTGATCCAGACGGCCGCACGCGTGATGGTGGTCACGGACTTGGGAGCCATCCGCGTGCTGGAGGTCAACACGGCCAACGCCAAACAACCCGTGGCGGACATCGTGGAACCCGTGGTGGCCTCTTACAAGTCGCCCGCGACCGGTTACTCGGTGTTCGATGGCGGCCGGTTGTGGGTGGGCAATGACCGCTTGACCAAGTACGACGTGCAGACGTCGCGAAACCGGTTGAACCGCGCGTGGGTCAAGGACGAGCGGGACGCGTTCGTGGCCCCGCCCCAGGTGATCGGCGACGCGTTGTACCATCTTCGCCGCCGGAAGGATTCGCCCGCCTTTACGGCCGCTGCGATCCAGGCCGACGACGGCAAGGCGCTGTGGGAAGTCGACCTGGCGGTCCCCGCTCCGCTGCTGGCCGTGGATATGCAGCGGAAGCTGGCGCATTCCATCTCCGCACAGGCTGAATTGTTCGAGCTGACGCCGGAGGCGTTTCAGGCGGGCGTCGTGGATCAGCCCGCCTGTGCGGCCGGTGGAGCGGCACGCGGCAGCCCCTTCACCGAGGTCCAGGCGATGGACCAGCAACGCTGGACGCTGACCAGTCCCCAGGACCGCGGG
>CAYPGE010000453.1:0-7099 GCA_964409865.1 uncultured Pirellulaceae bacterium | reverse complement strand
CGATGGACACCGCCTCCGCGCGGCGATCGCAGATCCGGGATCGAACGACATGGACGGACAGATCGTGGTCCGCGAAGTACCCTCCACGCTTGGCCTGGACACGATCTACGAAGACCAACTGATGCTGGATGTCATGTCCAGCGGCATGGGCGGCCCGCCGGTGACGCTGGAATTGTTGTTGAGCGAATCGCCGCTGACAGAATTGCTGGCATCCGGAAAGGGTGTCGAATTGCTGGACGAGGGCAAGATCGGCGACCGGGCTTGCGACCGGGTTCAGCTGAAACTCGCCGATGGCCGGCTGGTGTTCTGGGTTGATCGCCAGTCGCATTTGCTGTTGCGGTTGGAGTACCCCGCCGACCGCCTGACGCGGGAGATGGCCGCCGGGAACTGCACGGACGTAAGCCTAACGGCCGAGTTTGTTGGGGCTCGCGTGAACGAGAAGGTTGCGGACGAGGCGTTCGCGTTTGCCGTTCCCCAGTCGGCCAAAATCGTCAGCCGCTTCGTGCTGCCGCCGCAGCCGCTGTCCTCGGAACTGATTGGCCAACTGCCGGGCGATTTTCACTTTACGGACTTGACCGACGAGCCGCTGACTCGCGATTCGTTGTTGGGCAAGATCGCCGTCGTCGTCTGGTTCAACGACCATCCCGCTTCGCAGGCGGCGCTGACGGACCTGGAACGGATCCGCAAAACCTTGCCTACCGAGGTGCCGGTCGCGTGTTACGCGGTGTGTACGGAGCCGACCAGCGTGAGCCATGCGCAGGTTCAGGCGTTGGCGCAACGCTGGGGCAGCACCGCGCCGCTGGTCCGCGACCTGGAGGCTTTCGGCCGCGACGTATTCAAGATCCCCTATGCGCCGACGGTCGTGGTGCTGGACAGGCGCGGCGTCGTGCAACTCTTCGAGGTCGGAGCCAATCCTAATCTGGCGTCCGAGTTACCGGACCGGTTGCGTCTGTTGGCCGCAGGCGAGGACCTGGCCGCCGGCCGGCTCGCCCAGTTTCGGCAAGAGCAGACGCTGTATCAGAAAAAGCTCGACGAGTCGTCGCGTTTGGCCCCCCAAGACGCCCGCGTCCCGCGGGGCCGGTTGCGGTAGCTGGCCGCATCACTTGGACTTGAGCAGGACGACTTCCGTCGAGTCGGCGTCGTAGAAGACGCGGAATTGGATCTTCATGCCCTCGTCGAGCCGCTTCAACAAGTCGTCGATCCTCTTCATGTTTTGCACGAGTGTTTCGGCGTTCCTTGCGTCCAACTCGAAAGCCGGCAGATTCTGCTCGACCTGCTTCGCATCTTTGGCCGGGCCTTTCGCGTACTGCTGCATGGCTTGGACTCGCTGTTTGATCGCCTCGCTTTGAGCTTGCACTGCCTTGATGTTGTTCTCAAACATCCGCCGGATGAACTTGTCGGGTTTGGGAGCCTCCGCGGAGAGCTTGATGTGGGGCGAGGCGGTTAGTTGAAAGTCGTTCGTCAGGTTGGCATCGATCTTCAGGGACAGCATTCCGCCGCCATCCTCGATCTTGACCCAGGCCGTTTCCTTCTTGGCGGGAGTGGGCTCGGCCGGATCGACCGTGGACTTGGCGCCTTGGACGCCCGTGATCTGGAACCGCACGGCTTCCGGATCGGGGCAGAACTTGATCGGCCAATCTTTCTTGCTGAGCGGTTTGGAGAGATCCACGGTCAGCGGTTCCACCGGAGTCGAATCGCGGAACGTGATGGCTTTCGATTCGCCCGCACACGTCAGGGCCAGGGCGCAGTTGCACAAGTACGGCGACAGGTCTTGTGCTTTGGCATTCGGACCCCACTGAAAAACCAGCTGCGACTGGTCGTTGAGCTTCAGCAGGGCGACGATCGTCTCGGCGCCGCCGACGTCGCGAACCGAGATCTCCCAGTCCTTGTCAGCCAGACCTTCATTGGCGTTCTTCATCACCAGGTGCTGAACCCCTTTGCGGGCCTTCTCGCCCCCCCGGAGCTTGAGGAAGCACAGTTCGTTCGCCGGGACGTAGACGCGCCCCAGCACCACGGGATTGGTATCGGAAACGTCCGGGAGCTTGGCGAGCGGCTTCAGATCGGCAAACGGCTTCTTGCCCGGAGGCGGTGCGGGCGGCTTCTTCTCGGCTTCCTTTTCGGCTTCCTTCTCGGCCGGCTCCTTGGCTGGCGCTTGTTTGGCAGCCGGTTGCTCACCAGCCGCTTCCTTGGCCGCCGGTTCCTTGGCCGCCGGTTCCTTGGCCGCCGGTTCCTTGGCCGCCGGTTCGGTCTCGGGAACGTCCATTTTGGCCGGTTCCGTCGCGGGTTTGGATTCCGCCGGCTCTTTGCCTGATTCTGCGGCTGTCCCCGTAGGTGGTTCGGCGGGCTTGGCCTGAGGCGTTTCAGGTGTGGCCGGTTGACTCTTGGCGGCCGCCGGTTCGGCTGCGGCCTCGGACTTCGGCTCGGCCACGGCAGGCGCGGCGGGCTGGACCTCGACGACCGGATCGGAGACGACGGGATCGGCCGGTTCGGGGACTGCGGGTTCCGCCGGTTCGGCAGGCTTCGCCGCGTCTTCCTTGGGAGTTTCCGGCACCTGGCTGGCGGGCGGCGCGCCACCGCCAGCGTCGGCGATTTCGGGAGAGCCGTTGCGGAAGAACAGGAGCCAGGCGACCACGACCGCCGCCACCAGCAGCAAGCCTCCGCCCACCGCGCCGCCGATGAGCAATGCCGGCGAGAGCGCACGCTTGGATGAAGATGCGCCGGTCGCCGTGGCGTCGCCCTCGGCAGCCTCAGGCTTTGCGGCGGCGCCCGCCGCCGCTGCTGCGGGCTTCTTCCGCCGCTTCCCCCTGGCGATCTTGAACTCGGCGGGCGTTGCGGGGACGGCGACCACCGCGTCCTGCCCGGCAATTTTGATCTCCACTTTCGGTTCCGCAGGCGTCGCCGGCACGGCTTTGTCTTTGGCTTCGGCCGAATCGCCCTCGGACTGTGCCGGCGCGGACTCCGCCGGTTTCACCTTGGGCTTCAACCTGGGGGGGCGGGACTCCGACACGGCAGAAGCGGCTGCTGACTCCTGGGACGACGCTGCGTTCTCTTGCACCGCAGGCTTTTCATCAGAGGCATCTGCCGGCTTGTCCGCGCTCGCCTGGCCGGCAGCAGCGGCTGCCGCGGCCTCCGCGCCGGCGGACGAATCGGAGGGCACAGCCGCAGTCGTGGCGCCGCCGCCAGCCTCCTCCAGCACGACGTAGCAAGTCTCATCCTTGCCGTCCGGTCGATGGACCTCCAGAACCTTGCGGCCGGAGGCCCCCGCCGTCTTCTCCACGTCCGCGACGAACTCGTCCAACGCCTCGGGTCGTTCCGCCGCGTGACCTCGCGACAGCGACCGCAACTCGACCAGCTGACCCGATTCGGAGTGTTGAGCCCGAAACACCCTGGCCACGTTGTCGCCGGCCAGGGCGTCGCGCAGCCGGTAGGGCCCGATGGTCAGCGCGCTACGGCCGTTGAGCAACTGCAGCGCCTGCCATTTCGTGAGTTGGCCTGCCGCCAATAGCTTGCGGGCGACGGTCTTGGGGTCCTTCTCACCGCGCAACTGCTGACGCGCAGCTTGAAACTGCTCCGCGGAAAGCAACGAACTCTTTTCCAGCAGCTTGAAGAACTCATCAACGCTCGTGACTGCCATGGGAACACTCTACGTGGAATTGAATTAAGGTGGGCGAGGCGGGACAGGAAGTCGAAACCAAGGAAGTTTGCCAGTTACATCCCGCATTTTCGATTTTCGCACTGTTGCCGGGCCGTGGCAAGCAGGCGGACCGGTGCTTTCGTAGGATTTCCAACGCCGGTAGATTACACTACAGAGACAGGAAATGTCATCGCGGCACGGCCCGCCGCTTGATTTCGCCGGCGGGACGCGGTTCCCGGCAAACCGGCCCAAGACAAGGATCGAACGTGTACGAGTTCTTAGCGATTGGACCCGGGGTGAAGCAGACGTGGCGCCGGCAACTGCCTCCGCGCGAAGTCATCCGCCTGGGCCGAGCGCCGAAGATCGGCTGGGCGGTGCCGTGGGACATGCGTATCTCGCGTGAACACGCCGACTTAGTGCTGGAGGAGGACCGGCTCCGGGTGCGGCGGCTGACCACCGCCCGCAATTCGATCTATCTCCGCGGCGAAGCCCTGGAGGAATTCACCGTCGGCCCCGGCGAGGATTTCCAGATCGGCCAGACCGTGTTCCGCCTGGACGCCGTGTCGACGGAGCAAGCGGCGGCCCCGCGCCAACCCCCGCCGCCGGCCGACGACGCGGAGACTTTTTGGGCCGAATTCGTAGGCCGTTCGGATCGCGAGCGATTGCAGGCGGTGTTGGCGCGTCTGCAAGAGGACGACACGCGTCTGGAGCAGCAGGAAGCGGCAAGTCGAGCGCCCTGCGGGGCTCAGGTGTCCCTGTCCGCCCGCGAGTGGGACGGCAAAGCGTTCGGATTTTACGAAATCGTGGACCGGATCTACCGCAGCCACACCGGCCAGGTGCTGAAGGCTCGGCACCATTATCTGGATCGCTGGTCCGCCATCCAGGTGTTGTCCTCGTCCGCCACTTCCGAGGAGGCGATCGCCCGGTTCCGCCGCCGAGCCGCGCTCACCGCGGCCTTCGATCACCAGAACATCCCGCGGACCTACGAAGCCGGACAGATCGACGGCTTGCACTACCGGATCATGGAGTACGTCGATGGACGCACGCTGGCCGGCCTGCTGGTGCGCGAGAGGCTGACCATCGCGACCGCCGTGGGCTACGTCGTGCAAGCCGCGCGGGCATTGGCTCACGCTCACCAGCACGGCGCCGTCCATCGCGACGTCAACCCGACGCACCTGTTGTTGAGCCGGGCCGGCGCCGTCAAGCTCATCGGCTGGGGCCGGGCCTGGTGTCCGGACCCGAGTGAACTTGACCGATATGAAGGAGTGGGCCACATTTTGGGCACGCCCGGATTTATGGCTCCCGAGCAATTGACGGGTGGCGACCCGGTCGATGCTCGTACGGACATCTATGGCTTGGGTTGCACGCTGTTCGCGCTGCTAGCCGGTCAAGCCATGCTGCCGCCGGACTGGCGGACGGGCGAAACGGCAGACGCGGGCGCCCCCTCGGCCCCGCCGCTACGCGACCTGCGGCCGGAAGCATCGACTGCCTTGGAAACGGTCTACCAGAAGATGCTGGCCCCCGCGCCCGATCATCGCTGGTCGTCGATGACGGAGGTGATCGAGGCCCTTGAGGAGACGCTGTAGGCAAATCCGGATTCGAAAGCACGAAATCCGAACCCCGAAATCCGAAACAAATCCAAAATCCAAGTACCAAAATCCAGAACACCACCGATGTTTGAACCCACCGCCGGCCCTGCAGCGATTGACGAAACGTGGCGGCAGATCGACGGCCTCGTGGATGCGGTCGAGGAATTGATCGACGCTGGCGTCGAGGAACCGCGGTTCTACGCGACGTTGCTCGATCACGCGATGCGCGCCGGGGCTGCCGCGGGCGGTGCCGTCTGGACGGCGGACGAGGAAGCGTGTCAGCCGATCTCGGCAGCGGGTCCGGCGGAAACGCCGTGGTCGGCCGGCGGCGACGCAGCGCGCCGACACGCGCGATTCCTGCAGCAGGTCCGGGCGTCGGGCCAAGCGCAGACCGCACCGCCGGGGGCCGCTGACCGGGCCGGACCGATCAACGCGTCGGCGTTTCTGTTGCTGGCCTGTCCCGTTGCGATCGAGGGACGCGTGATTCGCATCGTCGAGGTCTGTGCGCGGCCCGGCATGTCGCCCGACGCGGTCCGCACGTACCTGGAAGTGCTCGCGACGTTGTGCTCTCTGGCCGCCGATTTCCATCGCCGCGCCCGGCTCAAGCAATGGCAGCAGCGAGAAGCGCAGTGGAGCCGCATTGAGCAGTTCTGCGAGCAACTGCAGGGGCGACTGGACCTGCAGGGCGTCGCCTACGCCGTGGCCAACGAGGCCCGCCGGTTGCTGGGCTGCGATCGCGTGTCCGTGGCCGCCAGCCGGCGCGGCACGCTGCGCGTGCAAGCGATCAGCGGGCTGGATGCGTTCGATCCGCGAGCCACGCCCATGCGGCAGTTGGAGCAACTGGTCCAGCGCGTCGGAGTGCTCGGTGAACCGCTGTTCTTCGGCGTCGCCGGGCAGGCAGTACCACCCGAACTCCATTCGTGCATCGACGAGTACGTCGACCAATCCCACGTCCGAGCGCTGGTCGTGCTTCCGCTGGCCGATGCCGAGCAAAACGGGAAAACGTGGGTGGCACCGGTCGGCGCGGTGGTGCTGGAGTCGTTTGCCTCCCAGCCCGCCGCGATCGCCGACCGGGCGACGCTGGCGACCTTGGGCCGGCAGGCACGACTCGCGTTGACACGGGCCCAGCGCTATGAGCGCATTCCGGCCGTGCGGCTGTGGGAGCGTGTGGGACGTTGGTGTTCCGTGAGCCGGGCGAGCCGGGCCGCGTTGTCGTCGCTGCCGCTGGTCGCCATCCTCGCGGTGCTGGTCTTCTTTCCCGCCGATTTTCGCGTGACCTGCCACGGCCGGTTGAAGCCGGAGCAGGAAAGGCGGATCTTCGCTCCGCGAGACGGCCGCATCGAGCAGTTGCACACCGGGAGCGGCGAGACCGTCGCCGCCGGGCAATTGCTGGCGACGCTCTACAGCAGCGAACTGGACTTCGAGCGCGCTCGACTGCTGGGTGAAATCCAGACGACGACCGAACAGTTGGAAGCCATCCGCACCTCGCGACTGGGCGCCAACCCGTTGACGGCCGAACAGCGCGATGAGTACGCCAAGCAAAGCGCCGAAGAAGAACGCTTGAAAAAACTCGTAGCCAGCCTTCAGGAGCAGAAGCAAATCCTGGACGCCGAGCGAGACGCGCTTGAAATCCGCAGCCCGATCGCCGGACGAGTCCTGACGTGGGACCTGGCCCAGTCCCTGCAGCAGCGCCCGGTGAAACGCGGGCAGCGATTGATGACGGTGGCCGACGCCCATGGCCCGTGGGTGCTGGAACTCGACATCCCGGATCGCGATGCCGGGGATGTGCTGGACGCAAACCAGCGCGGCAGCGCCGGGACCAGCGTTTCGTTTGTCCTGGCGACGGAACCCGGCCGAAGTTACACGGGCCGGCTTC
>CAYPGE010000452.1:0-7115 GCA_964409865.1 uncultured Pirellulaceae bacterium | reverse complement strand
TCCACCAACTTGGCGCGCCGTTCGGCCGTGACCTACACGTTCGATGGTTTCATGTCGTCCACCGAGACATCAAACCATCGAACGTGTTGGTCACGGCCGAACGGCGCGCCAAGTTGGTGGACATGGGTCTGGCTCGGCTGCGGATGGAGTCGGATCGAGAGGACTTGACGGCCAGCGGCGTGACGCTCGGAACCTTCGACTACATCTCGCCGGAGCAGGCGCGGGACCCGCGCATCGCGGACGTCCGCAGCGACCTGTATTCGCTGGGCTGCACGTTCTATTTCATGCTCACCGGTCAACCGCCGTTTCCCGAGGGGACGTTGCTGCAAAAGTTATTGAGCCACAGCAGCGACCATCCGGCCGATCCGCGCCGGATCCGGCCGGAACTGGACGATCAGGTCGTGAAGATCATCGACACGTTGATGGCCAAACAGCCCAGAGACCGCTATCAGCAGCCCAACGAGTTGATCGGCGAGTTGTTGCTGGTCGCCGACCGCCTGCAGTTGCCCGGCTTGCACGGCGGCGGCGCAGTCTGGTTGGGACGTAAGAAGTCCAGATGGGCGGGGTTCGAGCGAACGTTGCCCTGGTTGCTGCCGGCCGTTCTGCTGCTGGCGTCCGCGTTTGCCATCGACCGGTTCTGGTCCGATTCCAGTGCGGGTCGCACGGTGGAACCGCCGCGGATCAAGAGTGTCAAGAAAACGCCGGCTCGCAAGCCGGCCGATTCGAGCCTCCGCAAGCCGGCGCAGAAGCCCGCTCCGGCGCCCGCCGCTGCTGCGAAGTCGACGGAACAGCCACCGCCGAGCGCCGCGTCCGCGGAGGTTCCAACCGAGCCGATCCGCGAACCGCCGTCTGCGTCCAAGAAGGTTTCGGAGACGCCGACTCCGGAACCGCCGGCCGAGCCGTCGCCGGAAGGCAAGCCGACCGTGACGCCGCCGCAGGTCCAGCCCGCGCCGAGCCCGGCGGAGGAAACTGCGCCTCCGGAGCCGGCGCCGAGCCAGACGCCGAAAGCGAAGCAGGACGCCGCACCGGCCGCCCCTGCCGCAGCCGCCACCAAGGAAGCCGCGTCAGGGCCTGCGACGGAACCGCCCGCGAAAGATGCGCCGGACGCTGCCGGAAAGAGTCCGGCAGCCGTTCCGGCTGTCGAACGCATCATCGTCGCGGCCCAGGACGGCCCAGCGCCGGCGGATGCCAAAGTCGTTCGTTCCCTGGCCGCCGCCTGCCACGAAGCCAGTGCGCTGGGGGTGGAGGTCGTCGAACTGCACTTCGACGGCGCACGCGAAGAGCGCCCCTTGGATATCGCCAGCCCGCAGCTGACCGTCCGCAACGGCGCCGGCTTCCAACCCACGGTCCTGTTTCGCCCCGGTTTCGAGGATCTCGGCTGGGACCGCCGCATGATCCGCGTGGGAGGCGGCAGTCTCCAGTGGCATGGCGTTCACGTGCGGATGGAGCTGCCGAGCGAGCCTGCGGACAGTTGGGCGATGTTCTCGCTGCGCGCCTGTGACTCGTTGGACCTGCAGGACGCCGTGCTCACGGTCGCCAACGCCGATGCGCAAGGCGCGGTGCTGCAGGACCGCGTGTCCTTGCTGGAAGTCGCCGAGACGCCGCGTGCGGAACCGGCGGCAGGCGATGTTGCCAACGGCGCGGACAAACGTGCCATTCCGCCCTATATCGGCCTGTCGAACTGCGTGGCCCGCGGCCAGGCCACGTTGATTCGTTGCGAGAAAGCGGCGCCGCTGCGCATCGTTTGCCGCCAGTCGCTGCTGGTTACGTCGGACCGGCTGTTGGACGTCGGCGGCACGGACAGCAAGCCTGTGCAGGCGGACGCCCGGATCGACTTGGCGCTAAAAAACGTCACGGCCGCCCTGGGACAGGGGCTGTGCCGGTTGAGCAGCGACACGCTGGTGCCTTTTCAGTTGGACCTGGTTACCGACTGCAAGAACAGCATCTTGTACGTCACCGGCGAGGGCGCGGCGCTGATCGAGCGGCGCGGTATCCGCGAATTGTCCGATTTGGAGAAACACTTTTACGTCCGAGGCCGCGACAACTTCTATCCCGGCGCGGACATTCTGCTTCGCCTGAATCCCACGGGAAATCCGCAGGACTTCCTGGACTTCGGTTTCGCCGACCGCAGCGAAGGCTGGTACCAGGAGGAGAGCCCGCGCTTTATGCTGATTTGGAAGTCGTTGCCTGCGGCAGACTCGCCCCTGGATCGGCACACCCCGGCCGACTACCTGCTGGACGAAAGCGAGCAGAATCCGGCCCTGCTGGACGGCGGAGAAACCCAAGCCGGCGTGGATGCCACGACCCTGCCAACCATCCCCGTCCTGGACGCCGCGAAAGACGCCCGGCGATGGCGGAGGTGATCGCAGACGTATTCGTCGTGGGATCAGCGGGGGTGACGCAGTGGTTCCCGGAAGAAGGAACTTGCCGCAGGTTTGAAGGAGCAAACTCCCATGAAACAGACGCTGAAAGTCACGATCATTTCTCTTACCGCTCTCCTCCTGGTTCCGTGGCTTGGACTACACGCGGCGGAGGCGACGGCTGAGCCGAAGCTCAACGTCCTGATCATCACCGTGGACGACATGAGCGCGGACTCGGTCGGCGCGTTCGGTTGCCGTTTGCCGGACACGACGCCAAACCTGGATCGGCTGGCGGCGCAAGGCATGCGATTTAACCGGGCCCACGTGGTGTGTGCCAACTGCATGCCGTCGCGCAACGCCATGTGGTCCGGGCTGTTCCCGCACAACAACCGCGTGGAGGGCTTCTACCAGGTTCGCGACGCACGGCACCCGCACTTGGCCGACCTGATGCAACGCGCGGGGTACTTCACCGCGATCCAGCACAAAGTATCGCACTCGACGCCCTACGCGCCTTATCCCGCGTGGGACCTGGACCTGGACGTCGGCCCGGACGGCCGGCGGCGGGACGTAAAGGCGCCTCGGTCGTACGGCGAGGGCACCGCGCAGGGGATCCAGGCCGCGCGCGATGCGGACAAACCCTTCTGCCTGCTGATCAACGTCGCCGATCCGCACAAGCCGTTTTATGCCCAAAACAATCGCGGCGAGACGATTCCCGACAACAACGTGCCGACGCGAGTCTTCCAGCCCGACCAGATGCCGATCCCGGGCTTCCTGTTCGACGATCCGGTCGTGCGCAAGGAGCTGTCGCATTACTACTCCAGCGTGCGGCGGGCGGACGATTGCGTAGGCGAAATCCTCGCGGCGCTGGATGCCTCGAAGCAACGCGACAACACGCTCATTTTGTTCCTTTCGGATCACGGCATGCCGTTGCCGTTTGCCAAGACGCAGGTCTACCACCACAGCACGCACACGCCGCTGCTGCTGGTCGTGCCCGGCGTGACCAAGCCTGGCAGCGTGGACAACGAGCACCTGATTTCCGCCGTGGACTTGCTGCCGACGCTGCTGGAACTGACCGGCATCGAGCGTCCCAGCCGGCTGGACGGGCGTTCGTTCGCGCCGCTGCTGGCAGGCGGCCGTCACGAAGGACGCGACTGGGTGATCAAGGAATACAACGAGAACTCCGGCGGCTCGCGCGACCCGATGCGGGCCGTCCAGACCAGGAAGTACCTGTACATCTTCAATCCCTGGTCGAACGGCCAGCGGATCATGGCCACCGCTACCACCGGCACGCCGACCTGTCGCCGCCTGGCGGAGTTGGCCAAGACGGATGCCGCGCTGGCAGCCCGGCACAAGCTGTACCAGTTTCGCGTTCCCGAGGAACTGTACGACGTGGAGCAGGACCCCGACTGCCTGCACAACCTGATCGCTTCGCCGGCGCATCAACAAGAACTCCAGAGGCTTTGCCAGACCCTGGAGCAGTGGATGGACCGAACCGGCGACCCGATGCTGGACGTGTTCCGCCATCGCAGCGACGCCGCGGTCCGCGAAGCTTACGTGGCTGCCCAGGAAAAGGAAGCCGAGGCGCGCCAAGCGGGCGGGCGCGGCAAAGCCAAGAAGAAGGCCGCGTCGAAAGCCGCCGCGTCGAAGGCGACCCGCAAGCAGCGCGCGGATTGGATCGCCTTCGTGCTGCCGCCAACCGTCGCCGCCGGCCAGCCGGTCACGGTGAAAATCGAACACCGCCTGCCGGCCGAGTTGGGCCAGCAGGTGCTGACGGTGACACTCAAAGGCGGACCCGAAGGCCGGCGTCTGGACCGCAAGACGGTCCAGGCAAGCGGCCAAGGCACGGCCGACGTGACATTCGACGTGCCGGCCACCGTACTGGGCAACACGGTCAGCTTCGCCGCGTTTGTCGGCGAAGATTTTCCAACCAGTCCCCAGCATCTGCAAAGCGGTCCCATTGCGGTGCGGATGGCAGAATAATGGGGGCAGAATGGTAAGATGCCGGTTCCGCTTCGCCTTCGCCGCCGGCGTCGGAGAGCAAGTTCAGTTCATCGATGACCGCCAAGACATCGAGCGCGGTCATTTCGTCGTCGCCGTTGACGTCGTAGTAATAGACGGGAACATCACCGCGTGCGGCGAGTTCCGCAACGGTCTGGGGACCGAATCGGTTGATCGCGTTGATGATCAGCAGGACATCCAGCGGAGTCGTCCGGCCACTGGCATCGACGTCCGTCGGCAGGCTCTGATTCTGCAGGTTCGGAAGGCCGACGATCTGCACCGTGGCAGCGTCCGTCTGCCCGTACTGGTCGGTGATTTCGTAAGTGAATCTGTCGCTAAAGCCGAATGCGGTGACCGGTTGCCAGGGCGTGTAGGCAAATGCCCCATCTTCCTGCAGCGCAACATCTCCCTGGTACGGACCCGTCTGGATGGCGGCGGCAAGACCGACCCCTGAGTCGTTCGCCAGGACGCCGGACTGCGCGTCCCGCTGCAGGGAACCGGTCCAATCCGCCATATCGACTTCGAACAGATCATCCACCGCGTCGGGCGGAACCAGTACCCAGAACGGTTCGGTCAGCAACTGGTCCGGCGGGCCCGCGATCGGCTCGTAAGTGAGCCATTGCGCCAGTCCTTCGGCGTCCATACCGATCACCGCCTCGTATCCACCGCTCGCGTTGAGGACCAGATTGCCGGAGGCATCGATGGCATTGGGTAGCCAGGGGGCTGGCGGGGTGCCGTGATTCAGGATCCGCTCCAACGAAAACCATGGATTTTGAAGCTCACCTCCGTGGTTCGTATTCAGCAGGCGCACGAACTGGTCGCGGATTTCGTAGTGGTCGCTGCCTTGCAGAACGAACGCCTCATCGGCCGTCTTGGGGCTGGTTGCCGAGCCCTCGAAGCCACCAGAGCGAAATGCCCAGGAGAACTCGCTGTGCGCCGCAAAGTTGACCGTGGCCGCATTGTTGGGGTTGTACGCGTTGAGGGGGATGTCGGTGGCCGGATCGAGCAGGAGGATGGAATTCACGCCTTGCACCTGCCGCGTAAGGAGTTCCTCGGCCAGCTCGTCGGCCACATAGGTGCCCCAGCTGTAGCCCAGCAGATTCAAGGATCCGGCCTCGACGCCATAGTCGTCCAGTGCCGCAGCAGCCCAGCGCCCCACCGGCTCGATGCGAGACTCACCTTCCCAGAGCCCCGTGGCCGCCGTCTCCCAATCCAGCAGCAACACCTGATCGTCCGGGCTGTGCCCGTCGACGGCGGCGGCGATGTCCTGGTAGATCTCCTGCGCCGCCGCCCCCAACCGTCCGTGAATGACCAGCCAGGTCGTCCGGTGGGGATCGATCAGGACCCCTTGGTTCTCGTTACGTGGCGTAATCTTCAGCGGATAAAGCGTGCCGCCGTCGACGATCGAGCCCGTCAATTCGGCGAGCCAACTCGCGGGATCGGCGGCGGCGAGCCCGTTGTCCGGTGACAGGTCAGCGGGCGACGCCGTCAGCAGTCGGCGATCCTCCAAGGCCTCAAAGCACAGCCGCCGATGAGGAACATGGGACACCGATCCGGCACGGATTCGCCGCAGACAGGACGCGATCGAGAATGCCCTTTCCATGCTTCACGTCCTTTCACTTTGCCCTGAATGTCAGCAGAACGATCGGGGCAAAATCATGCAAAGGACTATTGGCACTACACTGCTTGTATTGTACCGCGAGACCGTCGATTCCGGGAGACCAGCGGCCGGGCCGCGTCAACGTTTCGCCTTGGGAGCTTTCTTTGCCTTTTTTTGCCTGTCCATGTACGGCTTGAACTCCCAGCGATCTTTCCAGGCGGGCAGGTAGGGCTGGTAGGCGGGGGTGTCGTACCACGCCTGCGGCTCGGGGTCGGGCGGCGCCACGCGGCCGGCGGGATAATCGCGGCCGGCGAAGCTGGCTTCGACGGTTTCGTTCCAGGCCAGCAATTGCTGCTTGAGACGCGCGAAAACGTCCGGCTGGGCGGCGCTCAAGTCGTTCGTTTCCTGCGGGTCGGCTTCCAGATCGTACAGCTGGAACTCGCCGCGTTCCAGATTGTCGGTCACCAGTTTGTAGCGGTGGTCGACCAGCGCGGCTTTGCTGCCGAAGCGGAACGGGATCGGCCGGCGGTGCTCGCGGATTTCGCCGCTCAGCAACGGCTTGAGGCTAATGCCGTCCACGGGCCGCACCAGGACGTCGTCCGGCAGGCCGAGGATGTCCGCGACCGTGGGAAAGAGGTCCATCGTACATGCCGGGAAGTGCGTGATGCGGGGCTTGACCACGGCGGGCCACTCGATGATGCCGGGCACGCGCAGACCGCCTTCGTAGACCGAGCCTTTGTAGCCGCGCAGGCCGCCGACGGTCTCGGGCGTGATGCGGGGCAGGCCGCCGTTGTCGCTGCCAAAGACCAGCAGCGTGTTGTCGGCGATGCCCAGCCGGCGGAGCGCCTGCCGCAGCGTGCCGAGGCTGCGGTCCATGGCGACCAGCTCGCCGTAGTGGTTGGCGGAGTTCTCGTCGAGTTGGCTAAACGGCGCCTTGTCGTCCGGCAGGGCCTTGAACGGGCTGTGCGGCGTGCCGTACCAGATGACGGCGAACATCGGCTGGCCGCCCGCCTGGTGCTTTTCCAGAAACTTCACCGCCTCGGCAACGGCAATTTCGGACGAGTCGCCGGTGAATTCTTCGATCTGGCCGGCGCGGCTCATCAACGGGTCGACGTCGAAGAAGTTGGTGACCGAGACCCACTCGTCGAAGCCGAACC
>CAYPGE010000451.1:0-7119 GCA_964409865.1 uncultured Pirellulaceae bacterium | reverse complement strand
GGAAGCTTACGCCACTTCTGCTACCCCAACATTTAGCCTGGACGCCGCACTAGCCCGACGCGCAAGGGAGGGAGGCAAGCCGTTGCCTCGCTTGCGCTTCGGGCTAGCATGAATTGTACCATCCCCAACCGCGTGCGGTATATTATGCCAGCCAGCGCGCCCGCCTGGCAGTCACGATCGCGTCCTACTCCGCAGTTAGTAATTGCGCGTTCAGAAGTCCTTCGCTGAAAACAAGCCCGGCTTGTGGCAAGAGCCGGGCTTCTGGCTCGCCACAACTTCTGCTCGGACAGTTGGCAGGTTGCCAAGCCCCGTTTGGACGGATCGGATCAGGGTTCACCTCAGAGTTGATCGAGAATGCACGAGCGAAGCGCCGATCCCTTTGTGTTTCTGTTCACCATCCTCTGTGTCGGTATCGGTGGGTCGGTCCTGGCACTTATCGGCATTTGGCTGGAACTGCGGCAGGGACCGCGAGCCAGACGCGGTTTCAGTGGAATCCTGTTCTTGTTCCTTTGTGTCCTGGCAGGGGTTTTGTGGAGAGGTGATCAGCCAGCGGGTGTCGTTGGTCCGATTCTGGCCCTGGCGGCCGCGTGTTTGGCCGCCTATCTGATGCAGGGGGCCTTGGTGCGCCGGTGGGCAAGCCGAGTTCTGGAGCCATGGGGTATTTGGACGTTCCTGTTGATCGCGAGCCCGATTTTCGCGGTGGTCTACGCCCACTATCTCAATCAACCGGATGCTCTGCCTGCATTCCTCACGGAGCCGACTCCCGACAGACGCAAAGAGGCAACCGACCCGATCGCCCTGACGGATTTGGGGCGGGAGATCGAGCTGTTCCGCTATGGCGAAATGAAGTCTCCTGAAGCTTTGGAAGCTTCCATGCTCGAACTGGAGCGATACACCCACGAGGTCATCCGAATCGAGGGTCCCAATCCGACCTGCAACTGCCACGGTTGGGTTTTCACGGGCGGCAGCTTCGGTGTTCCGAGCGAGCAGGTAGATACGATTGTGGCGGACAACGGCTACGTGCCGGTGGAACGCGCCCAGGCGGGGGACCTTGTCATCTATCGAGACGATTCGGGCAGTCCGCAGCACACGGGACTCGTTCGCTTTGTGGGAGAGGATGGCATGGTGCTCGTGGAGAGCAAGTGGGGGCCGTTGGGGGTTTTCCTTCACACCCCAGAGACGCAGCCGTACGGGCAGAACTTCGGATTCTGGCGCAGCCCCCGCTTGGGCCACCGCCTCAGAATCTCGCCGGAGATAATACCCAAGCCGTAGTCCGCAGACACGGGCTTCCGATCGGGCGTGGCGTCGCCCCGCCTTGGAATTCACGCTTGAGCGTGAACCCTAACGGGGCTGGGCACCTGGACCGCGTCGCGGATCAGAAGCCCAGCCCAATACCATTCAACTCCCCTGTTTCCACGATTCCTCGCGTGATGCGAAACATGCCGGGGAAACGCTCTTCCCAGTCTTTGTTCCCCGCGGGACAGTACTGCCTTCCATTCCCCTCGATGGCGGCCACGGTGGGAACCCGCGCCGCCAGGCTGGCCGAGTGCAGGAAGGAACGGCCGATGCAGGTTAGATCTTGGACGCACAGGAACAAGCCGAATTTCTGGGCGGCAGCGCCCATCAGCAAGGCTTCGCTCTGCCCTTTGCAGGCTTTGAGTGCGACGCCGGAGTAGCCCAGTTCGCGTGCCAAGAGCAAGCTCTCCAGGTCCACCAGCGATTCATCAATGACGACCGGCTTGATCTTCGCCGCCGCGTGCATCTTGTTCTCGGGATTGGCTCGCAAATCGCGATGCGTCGGCTGTTCGATGTACTGGACCCGCTCCAACGCGGAGGGGCAAATCCCGCGGAGTGTGCCGAGGAAATCGAGCACGTAGTCGACGTTGGCGCAACGCTCGTTGAAATCCAACGAATAGTGCCACGTTTCACAGCCGCGACGCTGTTGCGCCATGGCCGCGACGCGTTCGACCTCCGCGACCCGCTGCACATCCCAGTTCAGGTCGTCGCCGGCCAGCTTGATCTTTAGATGCGTGAGCCCGTCGGCCAGAATCCATTCCCCCAGGGTCTCCGGCAGGCCGTCCCCCACCGGTTTGGTGAGATCAGCGTTAGAGAGCGGGTCCAAAGCCCCCACCAAATGGTAAAGCGGCATTTCGGGCTTGACTTCACGCAACGTGTACCAATCCAGGTACTCGCCCGCAAACTCCGGAGTCAGGTAATGGGCCAAGTCGTGGTTGACGAATTCCTGTCCCAGCAGATTGTAGGAGTTCGCTTGGAGGGCCCTGCCGTAAGCGTCATGGATGGCCGCCTCCAACGGACTGGCCGCAACGAGTTGAGCCAGCCTTGGCATCGGCTCCGGCAGACCCGCTTCGCGGATCGTCGCCTCGGCCTCGCTTTGGTAGTGTTCCGCCAGGTACCGGGTCACATCCAAGGGGTGGCCCGCCTGGGTGTAACCATCGGCGAGCCTTCCCAAACGATGACCCAGCGCGACCATCGCGGCCAGTGCGTCGTCGGAGGACACCTCGCGGCTGGGCCAGGCCCAGGCGTTGCCCATCGGCATCGACCCGAACCCGGTGCCCCGGCGACCGTCGCGGGTCTCGACGTCCACCTCGACATCGAGCAGCACGACGTCAATTACCACTCGACCGCCGAACTTGATCGGCGTCCGGTAGGCGAATCGCTGAGTCGAGGTCGAGACTCGCCGCAGGGTAATATCGGTGGGTCGAGGCATTTAGACCATTTCCTTCCGTACGGCCCAGACGGCGGCTTGCGTCCGGTCGGTGACGCCGATCTTGCGGAGAATGTGCTGCACGTGTTCCTTGACTGTTTCGTAGCTGATGTGAAGCACTTGCGCGATTTCCTTGTTGGTCAGGCCCAGCGCCAATTGCTTGAGGACTTCGCTCTCGCGCTGCGTCAAGGGCACTTCCACATCGGAACTCGCCCGCGGCGTCGCCAACGCGCCGGTCACGCGCCGCAGTTCTTCACGTGTCCAGACAGCCTCACCGGTGGCCGCACCGCGGACCGCCGCCAGCAGTTTATTCCGGTCGGAGTCCTTCAGGATGTAGCCCGCCGCACCAAGGGCTACCGCCCGAGCGACGTACGTCGGGTTATCGTAGGTGGAAATCATCAGCACCGGGAGGTCCGGGTGGTCCAACTTGATGCGGCCGAGGACGTTCAATCCGTCCATATCGGGCATGCGAACGTCCAGCAGGACCAGGTCCAACTTTTTGTCTTTGGCCAGCTTCAGGGCCTCTTGGCCGCTGGAAGCCTCCGCCGCAACCTGAATATCCGTGTTCTCGAACAGGCTCCTCAATCCACGCCGCACGACCTCGTGGTCGTCGGCCAACAAAACTCGAATGGCCATGACTCGTTTTCCTGGGTTGAAAAGTGACTTTGAATCAACAGTCCTCGCGGCTCGAACCACCGCCCAAATCCGCGCCCGCCGAAGGGGTAGCGTGTAGCGGCTCAGCATCCATCCCGTCCCGATCGACGTTCTTGTAAGCTCCAGAACTCCCCACTTCGACGGGCACCTGCCCAAAACTTTGTCCATGATAGCGTCCGCTGCGCGCGCCGAAAAGGGGGGTGACGGGGTTGGTGGTATCCCAATCTAGGGGAAAGCCAGCTTTTTCGCCATACCTGTTGATCTCTCGCGGCCAAGGGCTATGGTAGAAATCTTACGGACGGAAGGGGGTAGCCTGCAGCAGTCCTCTCAGGCAACTCCGTAAAGGGTTTTGATGCCTGAAATAGAAGCGCGCAGCGCAAGCAAGCTTTATGGCTGATTTGGAAGTCGTATCCGCCGAGGTCGTTTCGGAGGT
Source organism: uncultured Pirellulaceae bacterium (assembly GCA_964409865.1). Classification (GTDB taxonomy): domain Bacteria; phylum Planctomycetota; class Planctomycetia; order Pirellulales; family Pirellulaceae; genus Anammoximicrobium. The sequence goes on along the minus strand of CAYPGE010000451.1, from coordinate 3,307 downwards.
GGATGCCTCCGTGGGGCTAGTCGACCGCGACTCGACGGCACCGCAAGGGGTGCCCTGCGAGGCGTGCGGGTGTCCCGTCGAGGCGGGAGACAGGTTTTGCCCGGCCTGTGGCCGTCCGAACCCGAACGAGGCAGCCGAAACGTCGGACGCTGCGGCGTCGGCTCAAGCCTTCTTTCGTTGCCAGAACTGTGGCTGCGAGATGGCGGCCGACCTGCAACAGCGGAGCTACGTTTGCCCGTTCTGCGATTCCACCTACGTCGCCGAGTTCTCGCCGGAGCAAACCGGTCGGCAGCGTCCGGAATTCGTGATCGGCTTTGCCGTGACGCCCGAACAAGCGCGGGACAAGTTCTATCAGTGGATTCGCCGGAACTCGTGGTTTCGGCCAGGAGATTTGCGGGCCGCCCAGATTGTGGACAGGCAGAAGGGCATCTACTTGCCGTTCTGGTCTTTTTCGATGTTGGCTCAGAGCCAGTGGCAAGCGACGATCGGCGAGTACTGGTACCGCACCGAGACCTACACCACGCGCGATTCCAAGGGCAGGCTTGTCACCAGGACGCGCCAGGTCCGCGAGACGGAATGGTGGCCGCTGGCCGGTCGGCACCACCGCTACCACAGCGGTTACCTGGTTTCGGCCAGTCGCGGCTTGCCGCAACGGCAAGCCGATGGCATCATGCCGTTCCAATTGCCCGCAATGAAGCGTTTCCAGCCGTATTTCCTTGCGGGCTGGCTGTGCGAGGAATACTCGGTGTCGCGGGACGAAGCCTTAGCAGTCTGCCGGCAAGAGTTCTTCCGTCGCGAACAGGCCAACGTGGCGGCGTTCTTGCCCGGCGACACGCATCGCGACTTGCACGTCGAGACGCAGTTCTCGCACGTCAACTCGGACCTCTGCCTGTTGCCGATTTACCTGTTGACCTATCGTTACAGGAATGAGACCTATCGCTTCTTGGTGAACGGCCAGACGGGGAAAGTCGCTGGCAACAAGCCGGTCTCCTGGCGCCGCATCCTGCTGGCTGCCGGCGTCGCTGTGGGCGTGCTGCTGGTGGTGGTCCTGTTGTTGCTGTGGCTGGGACGGTGAGGATGCGGAACATGAGCGAGCATCTGGCAAAATGCACCATCTGCGGCGCGCTGCTGGACGAAGAGGACCTTTTCTGCCCCAATTGCGGGACGGAGTCGGCGCAGCACGCGGGCGCCGCGCAGCCGTTGCCCACGCATACCTTGACGCACAACTTTCTCTGCCAGGGCTGTGGGGCCTCCATGAGCTACGATGCCTCGGCCCAGACGTTGCGGTGTCCCTTCTGCGGCTCGGAGCAGCTCCAGCAACAGCGCGACGCCAAGCTGCTCTCCGCCGAGCGGGTGGTCCCGTTCGCGGTGGATCGTGCGGCCGCCGAGGGTCTGCTCCGCCGCTGGTTGGGGCGCGGCTTCTGGCGTCCCGGCGATTTGGCTGCCGCTTCGGTGCTCACCAAAGTGACGGCCGTGTTTGTGCCCTACTGGGTGTTCGAAGCCCGCACGTTCACCTATTGGACCGCCGACAGCAGTGCTACGCCGTCCGGAGCGCGGGGGGAGTGGGTGCCCGTGTTCGGCGAGCATCGCGGCAACTACGCCGGACTGCTGATCGGCGCCAGCGGGGCGTTGACGCCGGCCGAGACGGAAAGTCTGTGTCCGTTTGATCTGGCGGCGGCGCAGCCTTACGCCGCGGTCGATACGGACAACGTGATCGTGGAGCAGTTTCGCGTGCAGCGGAAATACGCCCGGCCGTTAGCGCATCAGGGCTTGGAACGTCTGGAGCGAGCCGCCTGCCAGCCGTCCGTGCCGGGACGTTGCCGCAATTTGAAGGTCAACGTGCGGCTGGAGGGCTTGTCCAGTTCCACCGTCCTGTTGCCCGTCTGGATCATGGCTTATCGCTACCGGGAACAAGTCTACCGGTTCCTGGTCAACGGCCAGACAGGCCGGGCGACGGGCCAAGCGCCGGTTTCCTGGAAGAAGGTTGCCGCGGCAATCGCCGTTGTTGCGCTGCTCGCCTTCATGCTATGCTTGATCTTTCTGGGTCTGGCAGCGGCGTAACACGGAGGCGTCATGGCTCGCGAAACGATCCTGAAGAGCTACTCAAGCAAGGAAGACGAAGACCGCGACTTGCGGCCGCAGCGCATGTCCGACATGGTCGGCCAGCGCGAGGTCTACGAGCGGTTGATGATCGTCGTCGATGCCGCCCGCAAGCGCGGCGAGCCTTTGAGTCACATCCTGTTTGACGGACCGCCCGGCCTGGGGAAAACCACCTTTGCGTTGTGCATCCCCCGCGAACTGGGCGTGGGCGTGCAACTGGCCAGCGGTCCGGCCATCAAGGCCCCCAAGGACCTGGTGCCCTACCTGACCAACGCCGAGGAGCGATCGATTCTGTTCATCGACGAGATCCATCGTCTGCCGCGAGCCGTCGAGGAGTACCTGTATACGGCCATGGAGGATTTCCGCATCGACATCGTGTTGGGCGAGGGCGTGAACGCCCGCACGCACAATTTGTGGCTGAAACCTTTCACCCTGATCGGGGCCACGACTCGAGCCGGCATGCTCTCCGGACCCTTGCGAGACCGGTTTCCCATCCGCGAGCACCTTGGCTTCTACTCGGTCGAAGAGCTGACGGAAATTCTCCGGCGCAACGCCCGCAAGCTGTCCGTGCCCCTGGATGATGATGCGGCCCAGGAAATCGCGGCGCGAAGTCGCAGCACGCCTCGGATTGCCAACAACCGGCTCCGCTGGATCCGAGATTACGCCGAGACCAAGGCGGACGGACGGGCGACCTTGACCGTCGCGCGGGCGGCCCTGAAAATGGCCGGCATCGATGAACTCGGTCTGGCCAAGCTGGACCGCGACTACATGATGACCATCATCCGCGTCTTCGGCGGCGGCCCGGTCGGCATCGAAGCGATTACGCACACGATGAACGCGTCCTCGGACACGCTGGAAGACGAAGTGGAGCCTTTCTTACTGCGCAGCGAACTGGTCGTCCGCACCCCCCGCGGTCGCGTCGTGACGGCCAAGGGCTACCAGCACCTGAAGGTGCAACCCGCGGCGGACGGCTCCGCGGACTCGCAGCCGCGATTGTTCGAGTAGGCTATTCCCCGACCACGTCCTCGGCACTCGGCAAGGGAAGCAGGTAAGGGCGCATGGCTTCCAGCGTGCGCGGGCCGATACCGGGCACGCGAAGCAGATCCTGGTGGTCCGTGAAAAGTCCGTCCCGCTGGCGCGATTCGACAATCCGACGCGCGAGCGCCTCCCCGACGTCAGGCAACAGGGCGAGTTCCGGCCAGTCGGC
>CAYPGE010000450.1:0-7126 GCA_964409865.1 uncultured Pirellulaceae bacterium | reverse complement strand
CGGGCGGGCGCGGTTGGCCGCCCAGAACCTGTCGTCCCATGGGTGCCAGCGCAAAGGCGCTCCACGCAACCAGCAAACAGACCAGAGTGTAGACAAAGCGACGCGATTCCGGCCGGTCGGACTCCGCTCCTCGCCTGCGTCTTGCCGCCCAACGATCCTGCAGGCGAGAGCCCACCTCCGTGATGTGCGGCATCATGCACAGCGCAAACACGCCCGCGAACCAACCGATGATGCGGATGACCAGCGCCATCCCGGCAGCGAAGACTAGCAGTAGCAAGATGTCGGTCGGCGATACCCGCTGGCGACTGAAGCGGTAGAGTCCAAGCCATAGCAGCACCGCCACGGAGAACTGAATCCCTTCGGCATCGACCAGTTTCAATTCGTACCACTCCAAAATGTCCTTTAGGTTTTCATTGCGACCGAACAGTACGGATTCGATCAACAAATCAACGCCGTAAGGATTGATCAGCGTCGCTCCCAACGCCAGTTCGGTCAGCAGCGTCCAGCGAATCACCCAACGATCGCGGAGCACCTCCCACAGGCTGCGCCGCGTCCAAAGGACCTGCAGCGTTCGCCCAACGGCGTGGCAGCCCAAGACGATCAAACCGATCATGAACGAGCCGTGCAGGTTGGCCCACGCCAAGAACAGCACGGGGATGCCGATCCAAAGCAACCAAGGCGGACGCGCGTCCAACTCTTCATCGCAAGCGAGTTTCGCAGAACGGGATCGCCATGGTTCCCCATGAACGACCATCCAGATGAGTGTCGCAAAGCAAAGGCCGCCGAAGATTTCCGGCCGAATGATCGAATGCCGGCCAAAACCCAGAAACCAAGTCAGAAAAGTGCCGATCAGCGCGAGCCAGATGCGGCCGCTCAACAGGTAGAACGCACGGGTGTAAAGAAAATAAGTACACCAAAGCGTTACCGTGAAGACCAACGATAATGCCTCCGCCCCCCCCACGGACGCCAGCCAGCCGAACAACAACTGACTGAGCCACGAAGTGTCCACCACAGGAACGCCGGCGGACAAGGGCAGGCAGGGATCCTCTGTCGGCAATGCACGATGCTCCAACATCCACTTGCCGTATCCCACGTGGCCCCAAATGTCCGTGTAGAAGAGGGGGATGTAGTTCAAATAAGTGAAAAATGCCGCGCAGGCGGTCACGACAGGAATGGCTGTCCAAGGGACAGAAAGCCGCTCCTTAAGTAGCGACGGGGCTGGTGCCATCGAAGACACTTCTGGAAGTTCCGTGGTCGCGGACACGCTCATCCTCGCTTGTTGTTCAGTTGCGTTGAAAAAGTCTCGGTACCGCCTCCTGACCGCCCCATGAGGACGTCCATTCCGTGGAGGCGCGAGGAGCAACCCGCGCGCTGGCCCACCGATCGGGTATCCACCGGGACAAACCGGGACGGCCGCCCAGGTTGCGTTGGTTGTCAGGGGCAGTTGATCGCGTCAATGGCGTGGGCCAAGTCGAGCAGTTCATTGATCAACGCGGTACGCACCGCCGCTAAACCGACGATCACACCGATGCCTACCAGCGTCAGTAAAAGCAGGTACTCGACAAAAACCGAGCCATCGACGTCTTTCCGCAACCGCCGGAGCCGAGCCGCCAGTCGCGTGATCTGGAAGAAGAAATGTTGCATGGTTCGCTCCGCTATTGGTTTGTATCCACGTTGACTGCGTACGCATCCACGGGAAATTGAGGCACATCCCATACCGGGCAAGTAAGTTTTTCCCTGACCACCGTCCCAGCCCGCCTTCGTCGTGATTTTGCTCAAGCGCATGGGCTTGTCCCCTCTGGACTTGTCGCTCACACCTGCCTTTTCCGAAAAGATCGCCCGCTGGGAAGAATCGTGATAACCGGCGCACACATACGGTGCGTGCTGCATCCATTCTTATACGCCGTTGCGGATGCCGGTTTCATGTGCTCGATCCGTGGGGGGCTGCCGATCGTTTCGACTGTCGCCACGCGTTTTTTGTCTCTTTCGGGTAGGACCCCAAAGGTTGAAGTCGAAGTACTGCATCACTCGAGAACGTGCAGCGAGTTTCGAGCGCGTCTGGAGTCAAGCAGGCCGTACTTTTTCATCTTCTTGTAGAGTCCGACCCGGCTGATTCCCAACGCTCGAGCCGTCGCCGTACGGTTTTGTCCATGCTCCTCCAACGCCCTCAGCAATAGCTCTTGTTCGGTGCTGGCCACCTTCTCAGACAGTGTACTTCCGGCTCGCGAAAATCGCTTGGCGACAGGGCCATGCTCCGTGGCCTCCAGGATGGGTGGCGCCAAGTCGTTCGGCGTCAGTTGGCCGTTGTGGCTGAACAGCACAGCGCGGCCCACGTGATTTTTGAGTTCCCGAATGTTGCCGGGCCAGTCGTAGAAACGAAGTCGTTGGAGGAACTCCGGATGGATGCGGCGGATGGTGATTCCGTGTTTCTCGCGGAATTCCTCGACGAACGCGAGCGTCAGAGGCACGATGTCGAACGGGCGGTCTCGCAACGGGGGAACCTTGAATTCCAGCACGCTCAAGCGGTAATAGAGGTCGGGCCGGAACTGGTTGTTCTCGACGAGATTCTTGAGATCGACGTTGGAAGCGGCAATCAGCCTCGCATTGGTCTTTTGAGTTTCGTTGCACCCCACGCGCTCAAACTCGCCCGTCTCGATGACTCGCAGCAACTTCATCTGTTGATTCTGATCCAGACAGTCGATTTCATCCAGCAGCAGGGTTCCCCGGTCTGCGACTTCGAATTTGCCCTCTTTGTTGCGGTCGGCCCCGGTGAACGCGCCCTTAACGTGCCCGAACAGTTCGCTTTCAATAAGTTCCGGCGGCAGGGCTCCGCACGCGAGGGCGTAGAATCGGCCTTGCGCTCGCGGCGAGAGATCATGAACCATCCGCGCCAGCGTCGTCTTGCCGGTGCCGGTCTCGCCCACCAAGAGAATGGTCACGTCGTGGACCGCAACGCGGGTGAGGTGTTCTAGGATCTGAAATACCTGTGGCGTGTAAGTGCGGTAGGTGATGTGCGGCGTCTGCACCTGACGGCAGTCGGCCGTGGACAGGGGCTTTGACCGCAGACTTGCCGCCAAATCCTGCCGAACCACACGGTCCAGTTGATCGCGATCGAACGGCAAGCGAAGATGCGCCCCAACCGTCGAATCTGCAAGATCCGCCCACTCGCACCGATAGCCATCGCAGCCGATGGAAACCACCGGATTCTTCCGCCGATCCTGACGAACGAGGAAGTCCAGAAGCGACTTCGGATCCTCTTGATAGTGGTCTGGACGCAAATCCAGAAACACACATTGTCGACCGCTGCCTCGCAACCGTTGTTCCGCCGCGAAGTAGCTGTTCACGTAATCGGCCTCGCAGCCGAAGTCTTGTCGCAGGTAACCTTGTAGCTTCTGTGCCAGCACGGAATCGCGGCTGACGACCAGAGCCTTGTCGCTCAACACGGAGCCCCTCGCCATCGCATCGGGTGGGAAATCAGCCGAAATCCCGGTCACTTCAGGAGTCACGTTGAACCCTTCGTCCCCAATAGTTAACACAGACAAGTACTTAACGTGGCCTTAGGCCGCCACCAAAGCAGGGCCGATGCCCCCGTCCGTCGTTAGTGGCGACTGAACGGGAACTAGTGTCCGAAGGCCAGTCCCGCAAAAAAACAGCGCAACCTCTTTCCAGAAAGAGCCTTGGCTTTGTTTGGACTCGATCCAATCGCTGCCCGCTATCGGGCGGAAAACCTTGCATCGCGTCAGCCGCCCGCACGAACCATTCATGGATTCCGCGTGGACGACTTAGTTAATAATTACCCAGATTACCCAAACACCCCAGAATTTCAATAGCTAATCTTGCGAAACAATAAGGACGAAGTGTTTGCGCAGGCCGGTGGCAGATGATGTCACCAATACTTCGCGCCAGCCGACACGCGATTGCACCCCCAGTTAGGACGGAGTTATCTGGGTAGTCTCGCTCTCGTGTGGAGGCATCGTTTGTTGCGAAATCGTCCGCCCGATGATTGGTGTGTGATGATTTGTGCCAATCGAAAGAGCCGGTCGGATGCCTTCGGGGGGGAACTTTTCGGCGACAGAAGTCATCATGTAATGCGGCTTAGTGCGGCTTTCTTGTGCTGTGGTACGATTTGCGATTGTCCCACACGGTACGGCGGTGATGACTGAGTTGCACCGGAAACGCCTGACAGGCGGCAGATTTGGCTAAACACACCATTTTCTTGTGTTGACCACCGTAACAATTATAATCGTTGAAAAATGCTGATCTGATTCAGCTTGCGCTGATTTTGCGTTGCGGCTAAGTTGCACTGAGCTAGTTTAGATTACGATACCGATAGTCTCACTTATGGTTGCGAGGCATGGGGATTTTGCGCAATCAGGGTAAGCTTAGTCGTCTGTACCTGAAGGGCTGATTTATGGCCAACCGAAGCTCTCGTGGATCTTCTCGCGGTTCCTGGAAGCAGGGTGAACAGACTCGAACCAAACGCAAACGAGCCGCCAAGCGTGGGCTCCTGCTTGAGAAGTTGGAAGAACGCACGCTCTTGACCGTGGTGGGGCCGAGGTTGTCTGGCATCCAGCCTACGGACGGTGAGTTGTTGCCGCTGGACGGGAGCGGCATGCGCAACATCGCTCCGCGCGATTTGACGTTCCGCTTCGACGAGAATCAGCAAATTGACCCCAATACATTGGGCGGAATCCGGATCATTCGCAGTGGCTTGGACGGGGACTTCTCGAACGGCTTCGTTGAGGTCACACCGGGCTACATCGGCGTTGGCGATGCTCCCGACCTGAACCAGGTGATCGTGCGTTTCCAGGAGAACCTGCCGGATGACCTGTACCGCATCGAGTTGTATGGAATTGATGACACGGTACAGCAGATCTCGGCGCTGAGAAACACACGCGGCGAGGCGTTCGGGGACCTGACGGCTGACGGGGCCGACAACGGGACGAATCTTGTGGTCGGCTTCAAGTTGGAGTTGGCCCCGCAAGTACTGGCGGTCGTTCCGCAACCCCTGACGCGAGTTCCCGACCCGGCGAATCCGGCCAACTCGATCCTGCAACAGGCGCGGGACCAAATCGTAGTCTACTTTAACGACGACGACTTGTTCGTCGAGGACGACGCCACAGGGAGGCCGACGCAACGCTCGGCGGAGAATCCCAATTTCTATCGCTTGATCTACACGTGGGATACAGTCGAGAACACGGACGATATCACCTTTTTCCCAGCCGCTGTAGATTACAGTCCGGCCACGGACTCGGCCACGCTGACCTTTGCCGGCGACCTGGACACGCTGCCGATCCCGGCGGGACAGCCCAACGCGGGCGATCCAATCGGTCCTGGCACGTGGCGTTTGCGCGTGGGCACGGATGAAGCGTTGCCGCTCCCGCCCCTCACGCACCAGCCGGCCATCCAGAGTACGACCGATTTCGGAACGGCCGGAGCGGTTTTCGTTTCCTTCACCGCGACAGGCGACTTTGGCAAGGCCGTCGCGCTGACCTTCTCAGAAGCCTCCCTGGGAATTGGCGTGGGGCCCGAGATTGTCGTGGCTGGAAACGCCATTCAAGTTGTCCTGAACACGGACGGAAGCGGGACGACGGCCGACGCGTTGGCCGCCGCGCTGAATGCGAATCCGGCCGCACGCAAGCTGATCGCCACGTCGGTCAGCGGCGTGGGGACGACCCCCGTCATCGGCGGCGGCCCCCGCTCGCTGCGCGTCCTGGGGCTGGGATCAAGTTTTGACACGGCTCACGACTTGGGCCAACTCGGCGCCCAGAGTCTGCTCGTCCCTTCGTCGATCGATCCGCAGACTTTCGCCCTGGACTTGCCGGGCGGACAAGACGAACCGGGGCATCGCGACATTCCCACAGAGGTGGGCAGCGGTTTCGAGCAGCACATCAATCCCAACTTCGGTCCGGACGTGCAGGACGGCGTGACGACCATCCCGTACAACTTCCGCCAAGTGTACGGTTACGACGCGCAGGGCAACGCCCTGTCGAACCTGATCACCGAGAAGCAGAAAACGCGGGTCCGGGAAGCAGTCGAAATGTGGGCCAAGTACATCGGCGTGCAGTTCCTGGAAACTGCCGACCAAGGCTTGACTTTCGTCACGGGCGACCCCCGTGCGCTCGACCCCAATGACCCCAACGTGCTGGATCACGCGTTGAACGTGGCGGCGGGGGACGATTATTACTTCATCGTCCGCATCGACCCGACATACGCCAACGGGATGATCATCCTCGACAGCGCTCGGCAGTGGAACAGCGACTTTGGCGGCGACTGGTTTCAGCGGGTGATGGTGGGGCTGGGTGCCATGCTGGGGCTACAGCGAGCCAACGATTTGCCCGTTACCAACCTGATGGCGTTCGATTCGGCCGAGCCGTTTGTCAACTTCTCCGGCGATGGTTTTGGCAGCGCGGCGACGAGTTTTTTTGGCAGCCGCCCCTCGGAGCCCGTGTTCCCCGGCAATGCGGACATCATTCACGGACAGTACATTCACCGGCCGGACAGTAACGACATCGACCTCTACCGGTTCACGATCGACTTGAACGACCAGCAGTTGGATGAGAAGAAAAAGGGGGTGTTCACGGCGGAATCGTTTGCCGAGCGGCTGGCGAATTCCAGCGAGCTGGACACGGTGCTGTCGCTGTACCGCGAGGTCGCAGTCCGCGACGAGAACGGCGCGGTCATCGGCTACGAGCGGGAATTAATTTCCCGCAACGACAACTACTACAGTTCTGACTCGTACATCAGCCTGGAACTCGCCAGCGGCACGTACTACCTCGCCGTGACGGCCAGCGGCAACACGGACTTCGATCCCGTGATCGAGGATACCGGATACGGGGGCACCACGCAAGGCAAGTACGAACTGCGTTTGAACTTCCGCTCGCAGGTCGACGACGATAACACCATCAGCGACCTGGACCGCAGCGACGAGAACCGGCCGGGAACACGGCTGGACGGCGACGCCGACGGCGTGCCGGGCGGCGTGTTCAATTTCTGGTTCCAGACGCGGTCGCTGGATCGCGTGCTCCGCGTGACCGGCGACGGGAACACGTATGTCGACGGGCAGACGGTGACGATCGAGGACGCCTTTGGCAATGTGCGGCGGTTCGAGTTCGACAGGAACGGC
>CAYPGE010000449.1:0-7132 GCA_964409865.1 uncultured Pirellulaceae bacterium | reverse complement strand
TCCAACGGACACGCGAGCTGTACGATTCAGCGGGGGTCTTTGACAAGGCGCATGCGTTGGTGGACCGGTACCAGGAGCGCGCGGCGGCCATTGCCGGCGAGATGGCCCCGCTGGCACTGCAACGTTTGTTGCGCTACTTGATCGAAACCGTGCTGGAGTGGCCGGCCGAGCAGTTCTCCTCGCTCGCGGAACCGGCGGTCTGCATCGAACCGGCGGCGGCTCCGGCGCCGACGTAAGCAGCGTTCGAGAAACGAGCCGCGAAAACTGCGCTTGGAACGACAGACCCCTGGTTTTTTCCAGGGCACGAGCGCCGCAAAGGGGCAGTTTGGTCTTTTGCTCGTTCTGCCCAAGGCTTAGAATGGAATTGCGCGCAAGCCGCGTCCATTACGCGAGTTACGGCTTGCCCGCGGGACTGCGGTTCTTTCCTCCGTTCGTACGGACACACGGATCTGTCATGGCCGACACGCCTTTTCGCACCAGCCCGTCTGCGATTGCCCGGTACTTTTTTCACGACTGCGAGCGGTTCCTACGTTTTCTGGCGGCCAGTCCCGAACTGCGCCGCCAAGAGGGACTGCCGGAACTGGAGTTCGATCACAGCCCGATCGTCAAGGCTCTGTTGGAGAGCGGCTACGCGTGGGAACAGACGGTGCTCCAGCAGTACGCCGGGAAGGACGTCCACATCGCCGCTGGAGACGGGCCCTGCCATGCGCGGCGTTTTGATTGGCAGCAGACGCTCGAATTGCTGCGATCGGCGCGGCCGGGTTCGATGATCTATCAGCCGACCTTGCACCTGCCGCCGGCATTCTACCAGCGGTACGGCATCGACTCGCAACTGGTCACGATCAGCGACAATCATCCGGACCTGATTGCCGTGCTGACGGGCGAGGATGGACGCCGGCAACTGCGACTGACGGATTTGAAACGCGGCGAGTCGCTGGAGTTGACGCATCGCGTGCAGGTGCTGCTGTACGCGCTGGAACTCGACACCGTACTGCGTCAGGAAGGCGTCGAAGATGCACGCGTCGATCTGGAAACCGGCGCGGTGTGGCTGGGTTCGCATCCGGCGCCGACCGAATTTGTTCTGGGCGAACTGCGGCCGCACATGGAGAGCTTTCTGCGACACGATCTGGTGCGAATCCTGCGCACGGCGGCGGACGACGCGCGTTGGCACGTCCACTTCCGCTGCGAGTGGTGCGATTTTTTCCGGCACTGCTGGAGCCAGATGCAACGCGGTGACGACCTCTCGCGACTGTCGCGGCTGACGTCGTGGGGCAAGCGTTTCCTGACCGAACGCGTCGGCGTGCGGACGACGGCGGAATTAGGCGAGTTCCTGCAGCGGCCGGATGCGGACGAAACGCTGAGCCGGTGTGCGTCGTTGGCGGGCGCGCGGCCCCGACTGGCGCAGCAACTGGCGGCCTTGGAACAGGACCGGCCGCAGTCGCACGGCGCGGCGTCGCCCTCGCTGTCGCGCGGGGAAAACGTCGGTGTGTTCCTGACGCTGCAGCAAGAGCCGCTGGGCGAAACGATCTATCTGGCCGGAATGTACGTCACGGCGCGGAACGATCTGCGCGAGGCGGTCTTTTCCGAGGAGGTCCGCGAGGCCCTGTTCGACGGCAGCCGGACGGAGCCGCTGGTGCTGATCGCCGAGCAACCCAACGCGGTCGTCGACGTGCGCCGGCGGTGGGTCCGCCTGCTGCACGAAGTGATCGTCCAGGTCCACCGGTACAATCAGGACAGGGAGTGGGCGGACCAGTTGAGCCTGCAGGCGTACGTGCTGTCGGAACAGGAGCGGACGCTGGTCATCTCCTGGCTGCTCGATTCGCTTCGCGATCCGGAGTTGGCCGAGCAGGCGATGACGCTGCTGTTCCATTTCCAGGCCCCGGAACTGCTGGCGGCCAACGAGCATCCCGACCGCGAAGTGCCGTTCCCGCTGGTCGTGCTGCTGGCTGCGTTGGGTCAGGTATTGGCGCTGCCAGTTGAGGTCAATTACACGCTGCCCGAGGCGTTGATCGCGTTGGGATGCCGATCCAAGCTGCGGCGAAACGAGTACTTCGATTTCCCGCTGGGGCCGGGCATGCGGGCCGAGCCGATCCACGCCGTATGGCATCGCGGGAAGACGGAAACCCTGGCTGACATTGCCAAGCAAGCGACCGCGCGCCTGCAGGCCGCGCGGTCCTTGCTGCAAGGCATCCGGCATCATGCGGCGGAGTCGATCTTCACGTGGTCCGCCAAGTTCACCCTGCCGGCGCGGCAGGAGTTCGCCGATCCGCTGCTGTCGCGACTGGCGTTCTTTGCCCGCTACGAGAGCTTGCTGCGGTGCCTGGATGTGCGGAACATGCGGTGCGAGCCGCGGCCGGTGCAGTTGCTGCTGGGCAAGGCCCTGGAACTGGAGGCCGAGGGCGACGACCGGTTCCAAATCGTCGGCGGCACGTTGGAGGTCGAGCCGGGCGGTTATCCCGAATGGTTGCTGGTGCGGGACGACGCGTCTGGCCGGCGGGCGCAGCTGGAGTACCGCGATTACGCGTGCCGCGCCCAAGTCTGGCAAGCCCGCAAGCAGCGCGATTTGGCATTGGTCGGAATTGCCGAGGTGGATCGGGATCCGCTGGGCACACCCGCGGCGCTGACGGTCATCGCCCAGCGTGGGTCCGACGGCGAGGGCCCGCAGCCCGGCGAGCGGTTCCTGCTGCACCCGCGATTCACGGACTTTACGACCGACGGTGTTGTCGAGTTCTTGCGCTCGGGCAGTGCGGAGGTACACGGACTGCTGTTGCGACTGCTGCGAGATCCAACCGCAGGCGAGGAACCGCTGGCTTTGCCCGATCCGGTCCAACAACTTGCCGAAGAAGAGATCGCCGTATTTGGCTTGACGGATAGCCAGTCGGAAGCGTTCCGGCGCATCTGCCGACAGCGTGCGACACCCGTGTGGGGACCGCCGGGGACGGGCAAGACGCACTTCCTGGCGTCCGCCATCCTGGCCTTGGCCGCGGCGGCTGCCCGCGCCGGCCAACCGTTCCGGGTGCTGGTCACCGCGTTTACGCACGCGGCGATCGAGAACTTGCTCCGCAAGCTCGCCGCGCTGCGGGACGCGCTCCCGGCCGACCAGAGGGTGTGCATCGGCAAAGCAAAGAGTTGGCAGGGCGAAGACGTGCCGGGCATCGAGGTCGTCGAGGATGGCCGCTTGGGCGCCTGGTTGCACGAGCATCCGCAAGCGATCGTTGGAGCGACGGTCTACTCGTGCTTGAAGCAATACAGCCAGTTGCCGCCGTTCGATCTGTCGGTGATCGACGAAGCGTCGCAGGTGCGGGTGCCCGAAGCGTCGATCCCCATCGGGCTGGTCGGGCCGGAAGGGCGGCTGGTGCTGGCCGGCGATCATCTGCAATTGCCGCCGATCGTGGTGGGGGTGTATCCGCAGGCACAGCCGGGCGAACCTGTTTTGCACCGCTCCATCTTTGAGGCCATCGCCCAGCGATCGGGTTTGCCGAGCGGAGCGGTGCTGAGCCCGGAAAAAGTAGCCGTCACGCTCCGCGTGACGAAAGCCAGTCAGACCGAACCGGAGAGCCGTGCTGCTTTTCCTCACGCGGAGCGTGAGGGCTACGGTGGGGTGCATCAGCTGACCGAGAATTTCCGCATGAACGACGTGCTCACCAGTTTCGCCGGCGGACTGCTGTACGGGCCGGCCTACCGCAGCTTTGATCGCACGGTCTCCGACCGGCGGCTGAATCTGGTTGCGGAGCGCTGCTTGGACCCGTTTGTCGAAGCCTGCTTGGATCCGCAGTTTCCGCTGGCGTTCGTCGTGCTGGATGGCGTCTGGGCCGCGCGGGAGAATCCGCCGGAGGCACAGTTGGTGGCGCAGCTGGTCGCCGGACTCCGCAGCACGTTGCGGCAGGCGGACGGCAAACTGTACGGCGACGACGCAGCCTTCTTCCGCAACGGCGTGTTCGTGGTCAGTCCCCATCGTGCCCAGATCCGGGCGATTCGGCGCGAGCTGCGCCGGCAGCGGCGCTGGCAATCCCGGCCGCTGGTCGACACGGTCGACAAGATGCAGGGCCAGGAGGCGGACGCCGTGATCGTCAGCTACGGCGTCTCGGACCCGGAGTTCGCCGCCGAGGAGGCCGAATTCATCTACGGCTTGAATCGGCTGAATGTCGCGGTGACTCGCGCCCGATCCAAGTGCGTGGTGTGTATTCCGCGGCCGCTGCTCGACGCACCGCCGCAGGTGTTGGACGTGCCCGAAGCCGCCCGCGGCCTGGCCTTCATGCGCGAGTTGGTCGAAGCGGTGTCGCGCGGCGGCGAGTCACTCGCGTTCGAATTGGAAGACGGCGTCCGCGCAACGGTGTACCGGGCGCGAGAATGCTACCAACCCGAACCGGTTGCGCCCCGTCCAGTATCGATGCCGGCGCGCGCTACCGCCGAGGAGCCGATCCAGAGGTCGCCGGCGCCGTTGCCGGCAGGCGACGCGAGCCCGCTGCCCGAAAGCCGCCCCAAACGCCGGCGCGGAAAGAAGACGCCGCCCGCCGAACGCGAGGCTCCGCCATCTGCCCCGGTGGTTGCGGCGGAGACGAACGCCGACGTTCCGGCCGTTCAACCGTACGCCGTCAGTCTGGAAAGAGTCTCGATTGAGGTGCCTGCCCCCGGCGAGTTGACCGCGGCCGAAGGTCGCACGCCGTACCTGCGCGACAAAAAGGGGACGGAGGTCTTTTTCGAGCCGACCGAAAACGACTCCCGTCCCCTTTTTCCTGGTCTGAACGCCTCGCAGCGCGAAGCGGCTTGCCACGGATGGGAGCCGCTGCTGATCGTCGCCGGAGCGGGGACGGGCAAGACGACGTCCTTGGTCCACCGCGTCGCTCATCTGATCTCGCAAGGCGTTCCGCCGCAGCGGATCCTGCTGTTGACCTTCACCCGCCGCGCCGCCGCGCAGATGCTGGAACGGGTCGCCGCCTTGTTGCGCGACGCCGACATGGACCGCAGCGTCTGGGGCGGCACGTTCCACGGCAGTGGCACACGCTTGCTACGGCAATACGGCAAAGCGATCGGCGTCCATCCGCGGTTTACGATTTACGACCAGAGCGACGCGGAGGCCCTGATGGGGGCGGTCTGCACCAGGCTGGATCTGGGCCAGGGCGACAAGCACTTTCCCAAGAAACGCGCGTGCCTGGCGATTCACAGCTACGGTGTGAACGCCGAACTGCCGCTGGACGAGGTGCTCCAGTCGCAGTTCCCGCAGCACCAAGTGCATGCGGATGCGCTGCAGACGTTGTTCGCGGCCTACGCGCGGCGGAAAGCCGAACTGAACGTCTTCGACTACGATGACCTATTGCTCAAGTGGTGCGACTTGTTGGACCATGACGAGACCGGTCCGGCGATCCGCAGCCGCTTTGATTGCGTCCTGGTGGACGAATACCAGGACACGAACCGGCTGCAGGCCCGGCTGCTGCAGAGCTTGTGCCCGGACGGCCGCGGCTTGACGGTGGTTGGCGACGACGCCCAGTCGATTTATTCGTTCCGCGCGGCCACGGTCCGCAACATCCTGGATTTCCCGCGGCAATTCCCCGGCACGCACATTGTCAAGCTCGAACAGAACTATCGCAGCACGCAAGTCATTCTGGAGGCGACGAATCGCGTCATCGCTCAGGCGAGCGAGCGGTACACGAAGGAGCTGTGGTCGTCGCGCGCCGGCGGCCCGCAACCGCAGCTGATCACTTGCGAGAACGAGCACGAACAGGCCGAGTTCGTGCTCAGCCGCATCTTGGAGCATCAGCGGGCCGGCATCCCGCTGTCGCAGCAGGCGGTGCTGTTCCGCGCGTCGCACCACAGCATCTTGCTGGAGAGCCAACTGGCCAGACAAGGCCTGCAATTCGTCAAGTACGGCGGCTTGAAGTTTGTCGAAGCGGCGCACGCCAAGGACCTGTTGTCGCTGTTGCGATTGGCCGAGAACCCGCGCGACGTGGTCTCCGGCGAGCGGGCGTTGTGCCTGCTGCCGGGTGTGGGGCCGAAGAAGGCACGGGACCTGCTGTACGATTTGCAGGCCGCCGGGGACCGCTTCGACGTTTGGCGCGAGGCGAAGGTCCCGGCCAAGAGCAAGGATGTCTGGCCCGATTTTGTGTCCTTGATGGGGTTCCTGGCCGGCGACGGTGGCGCGGGGGATTTGCAGACGCAAGTCCGCCGCGCGATCGAGTTCTACCAGCCCATCCTGGAAGCGAACTTCGACAATCCAACGCAACGGATGGCGGACCTGGAACAGCTGGTGCAAATGGCCAGTCAATTCACGGATCGCGCGGAATTGCTGGCCGACTTGACGGTCGACCCGCCCAACGGCGATGCCCGCGACGGCCGCGATTTCGAGCAGACCTTGGTGCTCAGCACCTTGCATTCCGCCAAGGGCCTGGAATGGCAGGTCGTGTACGTGCTGCACGCCACGGACGGCAAGATCCCGTTCGAACGCAGCCTGGGCGATCCCGACCAGCTGGAAGAAGAACGCCGCATGTTCTACGTCGCCTTGACGCGTGCGGCCGATTGGCTGTACGTCTGCTATCCCCGCCACGAAGCGTCCTCGTACGGCAACACGTCCTACGGCCGCAGTTGGGGCGGCGGCGTGTACGAAAGCAGCCAGCTGACGCGGTTCATCACGAAGTCGGTCAAGCAGGCTTTTCAGAGCCAGCGGGCCGGCGCGTTCGCCGCGCCCGTGGAGACGCCGCCCGCAGAGGCTCCTCGCCGGAAGGCCGCCTCGCGAAAGGTCCGCCAGTCGAGAGGGTGAGTCCATCGCACCTTGGACAAGCACAGAAAAAGCCAGGAAAGGCTGACAGAAAGATGGGGTGACAGAAAAATGTCGGGCTCGGGAGTGAACAAGGAAAAGCCCTCAATTCTCTCCGCAAACACGACGACTCCGTTTTTTTCATCTTTCTGTCACCCCATCTTTCTGTCCGTTCTTCCGGCCTTTCTGCGCGAATCAGGAAATCTCGGTGGCCAAATCGAAACAACGAGCTGAATTCGGCGATTTCCAGACGCCCCGGCCGTTGGCCGACGCGGTCTGCGGCCTGCTGCAGCGTCGCGGGTCAAACCCGGCCTCGATCGTGGAACCGACGTGTGGACAAGGCACTCTGCTGCTGTCGGCTCTGGAGCACTTTCCGACGAT
>CAYPGE010000448.1:0-7180 GCA_964409865.1 uncultured Pirellulaceae bacterium | reverse complement strand
TTACTATTGGGCGCGGAGCCGCGTGCTGGAGCGGCTGAACGTCGCCCGCGCACGGCTGCCGGCCGGGGTCGAGCCGGTGCTGGGGCCGGATGCCACCGCGCTGGGCCAGGTGTTTTGGTATACAGTCGAAGGGGAAGGATTCGATCTGGCCGAACTGCGGTCGCTGCAGGACTGGTACATCCGTTACCAACTCAACTCCGTCGAAGGCGTCTCCGAAGTTGCCTCGATCGGCGGCTATGTCAAGCAGTACCAGATCGACGTGGACCCGGTAAAGATGCGAGCCCACGGCGTCACGCTGCCGGAGATTACGGAGGCCGTGCGCAAGTCGAACGTCGACGTGGGCGCCCAAGTCCTTGAAATCAACCAAGTGGAGTTCTTCATTCGCGGCGTCGGCTTCATCAAGCAGCCTGCGGATCTGGAAAACGTGGTGCTGCGTGCCGAGGCAGGCACGCCGCTGTACGTCAAGAACGTCGCCACGGTGAGCTTGGGACCCGAGTTCCGCCGCGGGGCGCTGGACAAGGAAGGCGTGGAGGCCGTCGGCGGCGTGGTCGTCATGCGTTATGGCGAAAACCCTCTGGAGGTGATCGAGCGAGTGAAACAAAAGATCGCTCAGATCACCCCGGGTCTGCCGCAGAAGTCCCTGCCGGACGGCCGCACGGCGAAAGTCAAGATCGTCCCCTTCTACGACCGCACCGGCATCATCCACGAGACGATGGATACGCTCAAGGAGGCCCTCACGGAAGAGGCGCTGGTGGCGGCACTGGTCGTCTTCGTCTTCCTGCTGCACCTGCGGAGTTCGGCCTCGATCATTCTCGCCACGCTGCCGACCTCGGTCGGGATCTCCTTCCTCGTGATGTACGCCCTGGGCGTCGACTCCAACATCATGTCGCTGGCTGGGCTGGCCATTGCCATTGGCGACGTGTGCGATATGGGCCTGATCATGACGGAGAACATCTACCGTCACATCGCCAACAACGACGGCTCGAAGACGTACTATCAGTGCGTCGAGGAAGGCGCCTGTGAAGTCGGGACGGCGATCGTGACGGCGGTTTCGAATACGATCGTGTCCTTCATCCCTGTGTTCGCCTTGACCGATCAGGAAGGAAAGCTGTTTGGGCCGCTGGCTTACACCAAGACCTTTGCGATTACGGCCTCGGCCATTTTATCGATCACCGTCGTACCCACGTTGACCTATCACCTGCTGAAACCGGTGACTTTGAGCCGCCGGCGCAGCGTTTGGATCGCCGTCTTGGCGGGGGTGGTGATGAGCATCGTCGCCGGGTTCACGTACCGGGCCTTTTTCTTGCCTTCGTCCGCGGCCCCTCATCAGGGCTGGCCCCTGGCGGCCGCCACCGGCCTCATCACGACGTTGGCCGTTTTCCGCATGGCCCGCGAACGGCTGCTGCCCCTGGAGGCGAACGTCGTCTCGCGGGGAATCCTCCGCGTGTACGTCCCTGCGCTGCGCTGGGTGCTGGCGCATAAGGCCCTGTTCTTGAGTCTGCCGTTGAGCCTCGTACTGTGGGGGCTCTGCATTTGGCTCGGCTGGGGCCGGGTGACCTATCCCATCGAGGCCGGTCTGGCCCAGGCCGGCGTGAACGTCAACCACTGGGGACCCTGGAGCTACTTGAAACACGAGTTGCCGGGGCTGGGACGCGAGTTCATGCCGGCCCTGGACGAGGGCTCGCTGTTGTACATGCCTTCGCTTGTCCCGGCCGGGTCGCTGACGGCGGCGCTGGAAGTCGTAGCCCAGCAAGACATGGCCATCCGCAGCGTACCCGAGGTGGAGAGCGTCGTCGGCAAAGTGGGCCGGGTGGATTCGGCGCTCGACCCGGCACCGATCGGCATGATCGAGACGGTGATCATGCTCAAGCCGCGCGACCTGTGGCGTCGGCTGCGCGTCGAACGCTTCTACGACGATTGGCCGAGCTTTCTGCAGACACCCCTGCGATATGTCTGGCCGAAGGAGCGACCGATGACCAAGGACGAACTCCTCGCCGAACTCCGAAAGAAGACCGACATGCCCGGCGTGCTGCCCAGTTGGCTCCAGCCCATTCAGACCCGGATCGTGATGCTCCAGAGCGGTTTCCGCGCGATGATGGGCGTCAAGATCTTTGGGTCCGACCTGCGAGAAATCGAACGACTGGGCCTGGAACTGGAGAAAACCCTCAAGCAAGTCCCCGGCGCGACCGACGTGGTTGCGGACCGGATCGTCGGCAAACCTTACATCGAGTTCCGCATCGATCGGCAGCGCCTGGCGCGTTACGGCGTCAACGTCCGCGACGTGCAAGACATCATCGAGACCGGCATCGGCGGCGACAACCTGACAACTTCGGTCGAAGGGCGGGAGCGTTATCCGATCCGTGTCCGCTATCCGCGCGAACTGCGGGATAATCTGGAAGAACTGCAGCGGATCCTCGTTCCCGCCGCCGACGGCGCACAGATTCCGATCTCGCAGGTGGCCGAAATCCACTTTACCGTCGGCCCGCAGGAGATCAAGAGCGAGAACACGCTGCTGGTCGGCTACGTCACACTGAACACGCGCGACCGGGATGAAGTGAGCGTCGTGGAGGACGCCGACACCTTGATTCAAGCCAAGGTGGCCAAGGGCGAACTCACGTTTCCGCCAGGCTATTACTACCAGTGGGCCGGCCAGTTCGAGAGCCAGGTCCGGGCGACCAAGCGCCTGGCGGTGCTGATCCCGCTGTGCCTGCTGATCGACTTCGTCCTCTTGTACCTGGGTTTCGGCCGCTGGTGGGTGGCGTTGCTGGTCTTCTCCGGGATCATCGTGTCCGCCTCCGGCGGGTTCCTGATGCTGCTGTTCTACGGTTTCAACCTCAGCGTGGCGGTCTGGGTCGGCTTTATCGCGTTGTTTGGGGTGGCCGAGGACGACGGCGTCGTGATGGCCACGTACATCGGCCAGCTGTTCGACCAGCGAGCGCCGGCGTCCATTCCCGAAGTCCGGGAACTCGTTGTCGAGGCCGGTATGAAGCGGATCCGCCCCTGTCTGATGACGACCGCCACCACGGTGTTGGGTCTGTTGCCGGTGTTCCTCACTGAAGGCCGGGGCTCAGACGTGATGCAGCCCATGGCCATTCCCTCGGTCGGCGGCATGGCCGTGCAGCTGATCACGTTGTTCATAGTGCCCTGCGTGTACTGCTGGGTGGAAGAGTGGAAATTCCGCCGCTGCAGCAGGGCGAGTCAGTTGGCCGCAGCGACCGCCGAGACCGCCCCTGGCGTTTGACGAACGTTCGGACGAGGAGGAGTGTAGCCGTAGGCCAATGCGGATGTCGGCTGCAAGTCGCGACGTGATTCTGACCCGCCAGTTGCTGTAGCCTCAGGCAGTATGGTAAAATACGTAAAGCGGCCGGGGAAATCTGGGTGGTAGAATTATGCCGTTGGAAGGCACGGATGGTAGTCGCTTGGCCGTCCCTGGGTGACCGTCAAGGCAACGATGCTACTCATGAAGAAACCCACGATCTATCTCGACACGAACATCGTCTCGGCCCTGCATTACGACGGGACGGACATCAACACGCTGTCGCGGCGGATGGCGACGCGCGATTGGTGGGAGGGGGAACACGAGCACTTTTCGATTTGGGTGTCCTCCTTGACGGAACTTGAGTTGGCTCAGGGCGTCTACCGACAGCAAGCCGACTGCCTTCGCTTCGTTCGTCGGCTGAAGCACGTGCCGATTTCCAAGGAGATTCGGCGTCTGGCCGAGGAGTTTTTGACCGCCGGAGTCATTCCCGACTCCAAGCCGGCCGACGCTCTACAATTGGCGTTGGCGGCGGGGCATCAGGCCGATTACCTGCTCACGTGGAATTACGCGCACTTGGCCAATCCCGTGACCCAGGCCAAATCCGAACGCCTGCTGCTAAAATGGCAATGGCGCAGTCCGCTGTTGGTATCGCCAGAGTCCATCCCCCAAGTACGCCTCAATCAAACGATTCGGAGGAAGTCCGATGCCTGATTCACTGATCGAAGAATCCCGCGAAACCCGCGAACACCTACTCCGGGAACTGGGTGGTCTGCATGGCTTATGTACCAAGCTCGAAGAAATGGACCGAGAACGGGAGCAGCGGCAAGCGGCGCGAAAGCAGTCACCGCGCGGGGGAACGGTCGGCAAGGCGGCGCGGTCTCGGTCGGCGAAGAAGTCTGCGGTTCGCTAGAGAAGAAAAGGGGTACGAGCTGAGGGACGGCAAGCGAGATTCAAACGGTGACACTGGCGGGCCAGGCGTTCGAGATTGGGGAGCGGTCGGAATTCGAGCCGTTGCAGGCTTGGGTGCGCACGGCGGAGGACGGCGATCTGCCGAAGTTGCCCGAGCCTGACTGACTGCCTCGGCAACTACCCCGCGGGCGCCGCATGCTCGGGTGTCCCTGCCTCGCAAGATAATCCGCCGTCGGAAGATGGCCGCTTTGACGCAACCCGACGTGGCCCGGCGCGCGGGAATTCGGCTCCAGACGCTTAACCGCCCGGAGAACACGCAATCCCCGCCCGATGCGGCCAATCGGGAACAAGATCATTCGCGGGCTGAAGGGAAAGCCCGCTGGTCGGCGCTTGACCGCCTCTGGGCGACCAGCAAGGCAACGATGGTAAACCCGCGAAAAGTAGAATGTCCCCTTTACCGCCGCTCAGAAGAGGCCCTGCAGCAACTGCGGCAGGTTCGGGCCTTCGAGCAGGTGGCGATTCTGGACCAGATCGAACAGGTGCTCGGCGTGAACCCGACGCTGGAGAGCAAGGCTCGCGTGAAGCGACTACGGCCCCCCGCGGCAACCGCATATCGCTTGCGAGTCGACGACTTTCGTGTGTGTTCTACGACGTCGAAGGCGCAGTGGTCCAGATCATCCAAATTCTGTCGAAGGCGCAGGCCATCCGTTATCTGGGAGATTCGCCATGACCATCCAGCACGTGAGTGATCTGGAGACACCGATCGGCCAGGTTCTCGAGGCGGCTAACGCGGAAGGCTTGCTGATCGAAAGCGGAGGCCAGTCGCGCTATGCCCTTCTTCCCCTCGACGACGATTTGCTCGATTACTTGCTGGAGCGAAACCCGCAATTCGT
Organism: uncultured Pirellulaceae bacterium; assembly: GCA_964409865.1. Lineage (GTDB taxonomy): Bacteria > Planctomycetota > Planctomycetia > Pirellulales > Pirellulaceae > Anammoximicrobium. Next base: position 2,119 of record CAYPGE010000448.1, on the reverse strand, counting down.
CGCCGATTGCCGGCAAATCCGCGAACGCATGCGGGCCGGGGTGTTCCACACGCAGGCCGAGGTACAGCAGTTGTTGAGCGGGAAATGATCTCGGACCGGAAGAAGGTCAAAACCGGAACGCAGCTGGTATCGACGAGTTGGTACGACGTGAGGTTGGCTACGCCAGGTAGGGCAAGTGACGGCCTACTTTCGAAAAAGTAGAATGTCCCCTTTTTCTGGTGCCCTGTCCACGGTGGCTCATGGGAACTGCTCCTTGTCGTACGTCCAGCCGGCTCGGCAACGCGTCGGCGTCCAACTTGTCTCCATTTTGGCGGAAGTTCAGCCTTTAGTCCAGCGGCTTTTCGAGTTCTCTCAGCCCCTTGCGGAACGTCGGAAGCTCGATCAAGTGGATCGCCAGATCTTCCATCAAGCTGAGTCGACCGTCCAGCCTTCGCAGCCAAAAACCGGGCGTGGAGTCTGCGATGCCGGAGGGCTTCACGATCATCGCGTTCGGGTTCGCCGCAGCAGGTCGAGTCAGGCGGCAGTGCCTGTTCCATCGTGACTGCTGACCGTCCGTTCCGCCTCTTGGGACGTGACACCATGCACTTCGATCGTGACGTGTGCCAAGCCGGCGTTTTTCGGCAAGCAGTGCCTGTAATGAGCGGGAGGCATGGGATCGGTGGTGACCAGGGAAACGGCTAGGCCGTAGATTCCGGGGCCGATCTGCCACAGGTGCAGATCGACCACGGTGACGCCGGGGAGTTCTTCGAGATTCCGCCGGATCGCCCGACAGATCGCATCGGGGCCCTGATGGTCCAGCAACACTCGGCTAGTCGTCCTCAGCAAACCGATCGACCAGCGAGCGACCAGCATCGCACCCACGACACCCATCGCGGGATCCAGCCAATTCAGTCCCAGGTATTTGCCGCCCAAGAGCGCGAAGATGGCCAAGAGCGACGTGAGCGCGTCGGCCAAGACGTGCAAATACGCGGAGCGAAGATTGTGATCGTGATGCTCATGGTGATGCTCCGTAGGATGGGACTGGTCGTGATGGTCGTCGCGATGGTCGTGCGGGTCGCCGCCGCCCAGGACGAAGACGGAGAGCCCGTTGACGATCAGGCCGAGGACGGCCACGCCGATCGCCTGGTTGAAGGCGATCGTCACGGGAGTCAGCAGCCGCGCGGCGCTTTCCCAAGCCATCAGCAAAGCGAACAGCGCCAGCAGTACGGCCCCCGTGAATCCCGCCAGCGAGTTCACCTTGCCGGTGCCGAAACAGAAGCGCTCGTCGTGGGCATGACGCCGGGCGTATACGTAGGCAAACAGGGAGATGGCCAGCGCCGAAGCGTGCGAAGCCATGTGCAGACCGTCAGCCAACAAGGCCATCGATCCGAACACGACGCCGGCCACGATCTCCAGGACCATCGTGGCCGCCGTGATCACGATGACGATCAGCGTGCGAAACTCGCCGGGCATTTTCCGATCCTGTCCGAAGACATGCTCGTGCTGCCAAGGCGTAACGTCGGTTGGTTCGGTTCCGGTTCGATCCATGTCCTGCGTTGCCATTTCCATTCCATTTGCTGGAGGAATCGCCGTGATTTGCAGGATGGCGGTCAGGCAGACCCCTGATGACGACCTTCCTGTACGAGCCGCTCGAACAATTGTAGGTGCTCGTCAATCATGCGGCTGATCCCGTGTTCCGCGAGCGCTCGACCTCGGGCAACCGCCAGTGCTTCCGTCGAAGGCGGCTGATTCAGCAACTCCAGCATGGCACGGCTCAACGCGGCCGTGTCATCGGGGGCCGCGAACCGCGCCGTTCCCGCTTCCCATGCCGACGTCTGCTGCAGCGTTTCCGTGTGGCAGCCGACCACGGGCAGTCCCAGGGCGATGGCTTCCAGCATGGCTCGCGGCAAGGCCGGTTCGGCGCTGGGTTCGACCAGCAAGTTCGCGGCGGCCAACGTGTCGCTGATGTCGTCAAACGAGCCGGGCATGGAGACCGACAGCCGCAGGTCGAGGTCGCCCAGGTGCGCGTACAGTGGCTCGCGGAAGGGGCCGTCGCCGATCAGCCACAGTCGCGCCTGGGGCCATTGCTTCGCCACCGGCTGCCAGGCGTCGATCAAGCGGGGCAGTCCCCGGCCCTTTC
>CAYPGE010000447.1:0-7196 GCA_964409865.1 uncultured Pirellulaceae bacterium | reverse complement strand
GGCCGGTTTCTGCGCCCATCACGTCCAGGTACGGCGCGGTGTAGTAGCTGGACGTGATGGGCGCAGAAACCGGCCTGCGGATCGATCGGGCCAGCTTCAACTACGTCCGCACCATCTGCTGGCAGAAACCGTTCGTGACGCTGCTGAAGGGGAACTTCAGCCAACTGACGGCGGACGACTTTGCCGGGTTCATGAAGCGTTGCGTCGCGTTCGGCGTGTTCCCCGGCTTCTTCGACTGGCCGCCCAGCGGTCTGGGACCCGGCTCGCGGTATTGGGACCATGCCGATTGGTACGAACGGGACCGCCTGAACCACCGCAAGTACCAGGCGCTGTGCCAACAGCTGGCCGAGGCCGGCTGGCAACCCTTGACGCTGGCCCGCAGTTCCGATGCCGCCTTGGTTGTCGAACGCTTCGGCACGGCGGCAGCCGGCGAAGTCTTCTTCACCGTGCTGAACGACGAGCCGGTGCCGGTGGACGCCCTGCTGTCGATTCCCGTCAGTGCCCTGCCGCCGGATTCCGTGGTCGTGGAGGAAGTCGGCTCGCGGCCTCTGGCCAAGGCAGCCGTCAAGGGTGAAAGCCTGGAGGTTCCCGTACACCTGGAGCCGGAATCCCTGGCCGTGCTGCACGCCGCGCCGCGGCAGCAGCTCCTTCGCAGTCACACGCGGCAGATCGCCCGCAGCGTGGACTTCCGCCAACAGATGGCGGAGCTGGACCGCGATCGTCCGGAACGCTTGGTACACTGGCCGCCGGCGCGGCACGGCGGATATGCGCCAGATCGCGTCGAGGGCGCGGCGGTGATGAAGTTGGCCAATGATTCGGACGACGGCATCCGGGGCGCGACCCAATGGGTGATGCTCTATCAACAGACCCCGGAGCCGCTGAAATTGCGGCTGCGGCTGAGGTCCGACAGCGCGGCGCCCGTCCGCGCCGGCGGCGTCCGCATCGATGCCGTCCTGTGTCACGTCAATATGAAGACCCAGTTCACTGAACGGAAGACGGAAAGCTACGAACTGAAGTCGATTTCGCACGGCTGGCAATCCGAGGAGATTGTCATCCAGCCGTCGAGGCCGCTGCGCAGCATCCAGCTGTCGCTGTATCTCTGGAAGTGCGCGGGGACGGTTTGGATCGACGAAGTCTCCCTCACGTCCGTCAGCCAACCGGACCATGAGTACGTGGTCGATCCCGGCATGGACCAGTGGTACGAGCAGCCGAGCAGTGCTCAGTGGGCGGAAGTGGATTCCCGGTTTTCGGCTGTTCGTCAAGGGCTGGCCGGGATCGAATCCGCCGATCCCGCGGCCGTTCTGGACGCCTGCCTTTCGGTCTTGAAAACCGCTTCGCAGCTAAAGCAGTGGATCCAGGACAACAAACTGGACAATCCCTGTCGCCGCGCAGTGCGCGAGATCGACGATCTGACCTCCAGGCTGTCGTTGGCAAGCACGACGCTGATGGGCGTCAGCGGACCGCATCTGGACGTGCCGGCGACGGCGGTGCCCGGCGAGGAAGTCACGGTGCGGGCGGGCATCGAGGGCGTTCCGCAGGCGAAGGTCGCCTACACGTTGTCGCCGCCGGACGGCTGGCCGGTCGCGCCGGCAGGCGACGGGGCCTTCCGCGTCTCGATCCCCGAAAACGCGTTGGGAACCACCGGAAAACTGGTCGCCACGGCCACCATCGAATCGTCGCCGGGAATGTCGCTACCGCTGCTGGCCTCGGCCCAGGTGCGAATCGTGCCCGCCATCGAGGCGGCCCTCCGCTTGCGCGACCTGTCTCCGTCCGGCGGCGAGTTCCACTTCTCACTGGACGTATCGAACCACGCGTCGTCGCCAACCGAAGTGGCGATTCGCGCGCAGTTGCCTCCCGGCTGGCAGCAGCAGAATCCGTTGGAAACGCGCGCAATCGGCGCCAAATCCCAGCAACAGATCACGTTTTGCGTGACGCCCGGCCCCAACTCCCAACCGGGCAACGCGAACGTCGCCGTGGAACTCACGTCGCCGAGACTCCCCGCGCCGCTGAAGTTCACTCACGTCGTCCGGTTCTTGCCGGCGTCGCTCAATCGGCTGCGGAATCCGGGCTTTGAATCCGGTGACGCCAACTGGTCGAAAAACGAAACCGGGTACCAGATCGACGATGCGCAAGCCCACAGCGGGCGGCATAGTCTGCGGCTGCGCAACGCCACCGTCCAGGATCGCGGCAGCGCCTCGCAAACCATCACCCTGAACCAGACCGTCCCGCGCCCGATTGTCGTTCGCGGTCACGCTAAGGCAGAGAACGTCAGCGGCCATTCCAACCGGACGTTCGCCGTGTACGTCGACATCTACTACACCGACGGCACGCCCCTGTACGGCCGGACCATCGACTGGCAGACGGGGACGACCGACTGGCAGTACGGCGAAATCGTGATCGAGCCCGCCAAACCGATCCGGAACGTGAACGTGTACCTGCTGCTGCGAGGCCACAGCGGCACGGCCTGGTTTGATGACCTATTCGTGAGCGAGCAGCCGTGATCGCACGAAGGCCCCGCGTGGCGGCAGTTGGAGCATCCTCGGCTAGCACTGCCGGTCGGCGTCTCGCTTCTGGAGCGCCCCGGCGACGCGGGTCCGGAACCGCGGCTTCCGCCTGGCCGGAGTTCGGTAGGGTTAGGTTGAGCTTCGGTCCGGCGAGGGCGAACTGAACCGCCTGTTGCGGACGATTTCTTCGTCCTCCAAGGCATCAAACAACCGCGTGTGCCGGCCAGCGGAGGCGACGGCGCCGCGTTCTTGGCCGAAACGCTTTTGCCTAGGCGTCTTGTTCAACGAGTTCCAGGACGAGGCCCAGTGCAGCTGCCACGGCTTCAATGTTCGAGAGCTTGACATCCCGGCCGTATTCCATGTCGCGAATAGTGGCGGGGTTGGGGATGCCCGCTTGTTTGGCCAATGCGTACCAAGTCATCCCCTTGGCTTCGCGGGCCGCGCGGATTCGAGCGCCGATCCCGGTCCGGGTGGGGCGAGGACGGTTGGGATCGGGCGGAAAGTCCTTCATCGCTTTGCGGCGGACTTCGTTCAGCCGCTGGGCTTCCTGGGCCGACAGCCGCCCTTTTCTGAAAACCCGTTGACTTGACCTCTGGGCCATAGTTTGTCGCCTCACGGTTCGGGGACGTGATAGGCAGTTACAGGATAGACGCCATCATCGTCCATCTGCTCGTAAATGACGATGATGTACTCCTCGGCCGGCGTGTAGCCGAAACAACAGGGACGACCGCTGGAGTCGCTGTTCGCCGCACTGACGGGGTTCTGCAAGACGAATTCGACTTCGTCGATCGTCAATCCGTGTTCGGCGATATGCTGGACATTCCCCGCGGGATCGTCCGGATCGTCCCAAATGAATCGGTGGAATGCCACGGCCTGGCCCTCCCGTCGTTTTCATTATATCAATACGCTGTGCTAGTGCAATGCGTTGTAACGGGCGTTCGGCGCCGAGAATAATCAACTTGCCGTGGCAACGCGAAACGTGAGCGAGGAACGGCCCAATTCCCGCACCGCTCGCTTACGCTTCGGGTTCCCACCGCATCGGTCCTGCGGTAAACTGAGAGCACGAAGAAGGGAGGTGCCGATGTCCGTCGTTACGCAAGAAGTCATGAACGTGAAAACGATGTTCTGGATTGCGGCGATCTGCCTGTTGTGCGCTGGGGCGGCCAGCGGCCAACACACACAAGCCCGAAGCGCAAGCGAGGCGACGGTAGCTCGGGATGCAAGCGAGCGGACTGAACGGCCCAACATCCTCTGGGTCACCTGCGAAGACATCTGTCCCAACCTGGGCTGTTACGGGGATACCTATGCGCGAACGCCGGTGCTCGACCGCCTAGCCGCTCAGGGCGTCCGCTACACCAACGCCTTCGGCATCACAGGCGTCTGTGCCCCGAACCGCTCGTGCCTGATCAGCGGCGTGTACCCCTCGACGCTGGGCAGCCACAACATGCGGTGTACGACGCGCTTGCCAGATTCCATCAAGTGTTTCAGCGAGTACCTCCGCCGGGCTGGCTACTACTGTACGAACAACGTCAAGACCGACTACAACTTCGCCGTTCCCAAGACCGCCTGGGACGAGAACAGCAACCGGGCGCATTGGCGAAAGCGTCAACCGGGCCAGCCGTTCTTCAGCGTGTTCAACTTTACGGTCTGCCACGAGGGCCAGATCCGCCAGAGCGACGCCGGCTTTGCCAAGAACACCGCGCGGCTGACACCGGACCAGCGGCACGATCCGGCGGGCGTTTCGATCCCGCCGTTCCATCCCGATACGCCCGAAGTCCGCCGCGATTGGGCCCGCTACCACGACTTGATCACCGCCATGGACTACCAGGCCGGCGACGTGCTGCGGCAACTGGACGAGGACGGCTTGGCGGACGACACCATCGTCTTCTTCTTCGGCGACAATGGCGCCGGCATGCCCGGCTGCAAGAAATGGGTCTGGGAAGACGGCCTGCACGTGCCGCTGATCGTGCGGTTTCCCGCCAAGTACGGAAGCTGGTCGCCCGGCGAAGCCGGCAGTGCATGCGACCGGCTGGTCAGTTTCGTGGATTTCGCACCGACCGTGTTGAGTCTGGCCGGAGTCGAGATTCCGCCGCACGTGCAGGGGCACGCCTTCCTGGGACCGAAAGCGGACGAGCCGAGGAAGTACGTCTACGCGATCCGCGACCGCATGGCAGAGCGGTTCGACACGGTGCGCGTGGTGCGCGACAAGCAGTTCCAGTACCTGCGCAACTTCCAGCCGCATCGCAGTTGGTCGCAGTTCGTCAGCTACACGGAAGAAATGCCCACGATGAAAGTCTGGCGTGCCCAGGCCGCAGCGGGCCAATTGAACGCGATCCAGGCCCGCTACTTCCAGCCGACCAAACCTGTCGAGGAATTGTACAACACGGCGGCCGACCCGCATCACGTACACAACCTGGCGGGCGATCCTCGGTTCGGCGAGGTGCTCGACCGGATGCGTCGCGAGTGCCGCGAGTGGATGTTGCGGACGCACGACCTGGGCCTGCTGTCCGAATACGAGTTGGAGCGCCGCAGCGCAGGCCGCACGCCCTGGGACGTGGGCCACGACGCGCAGGCGAATCCTCTGGAGCGACTGCTGGCTGCCGCCGCCGTCGCCAACCGCATGGTTCCCGGTGACATGCCCGCGCTGCTCGAACTACTGCGTGCCGGCGATCCGGCCGTCCGCGTCTGGGGTGCAACCGGTTTGGCGGCGTTGGGCGCGAAAGCCCGCCCCGCCACCGAACAGCTTCTGGCCGCAACCCAAGACGAATCGCCGGAAGTCCGAGTCCTGGCCGCCGAGGCATTGGCCCACGTCGGCCGTTTGCCCGAGGCGCTGCCCGTCCTGATCGCAGCTCTCCAGCACGATTCCGCCGTCATCCGCCTGCGCGCCCTGAACGTCCTGGACCAACTCGGCCCAGCGGCCCGCCCCGCCCTGCAGGCGATCCAGCAAGCCAAGCCACAAGCGAAGGGACACGTCCAAGACTACGTCGGCCGCATGGTCGAGTACGTGCCCGAGAAATTCCCACCGTAGACCGCTCACTCCGTGAGCGGAATCGCCTCATGGCGTCAGGCGGCATGGTCCGACAGGCGGAGATCCCGGCATACGCGGTCCACTTCGTCAACCAGCCCGGCTCCTCCCATGACTCGCGTCACGGTTCGCGGTCAGCGGGACGTTCTGCTTGCGACAGCGTTCACCCAGGTGCTACCGGCCCAGGTTCTCGTACAGCTTCACGTTCCCGGTGGACGCGCCGATACAGACGATGTCCGGCTTGCCATCGCCCGTGAAGTCACCGATGATGCAGTCGGCGCCGGCCATGCCTCCGTCGTCCAACACCGTCTTGCGCCAGTTCTGACCGCGGGCGTCTGTGGCCTGATAGATCGAGAGCGTGCAGCCTTTGCCGCGGAAGCCGGCCACGATCTCGTCGCGTCCGTCGCCGTCCAGGTCGCCGACCGCCAGGGCGTGACCATTGGTCATGCGGTCCTCGATCACCAAGCGGCTCCACTGCTCGTCCTTGGGCGAATAGACCACCACCTGGTTCCCGTGCCAGGGCTCGATGGCCGCCAGAAAACGATCGTTGCCCAGGCGGCCAACGCGGACCTCGCTGCTGCCGCACTTGGGACAGGGCGCGGGATCGCCCTGGGTGAGGTTCGTCGCGGCCCATTTGCCATCGGCCAACTCAAGCCGATCGAGCCCCAAGTAGCTGGCCGTGAGCAATTGCTGCCGGGCACCGCCATCCCAACTGATCGGATAGATCGCGTGCAGGATCCCCTGCGGCCGGCTGGACATCGTTTCTCGTTTCCACTGGCCGGGGCGGTAGAGATAGATCGGCACCGGGTCGTCGAAAGCCGGCGGGTACCGGCGGCCGACCATCGGCGCCACCAGCAGGACCTTCTTGCCGTTGCCTTCGGGATCGATCCAACGGACGCGGTGTGCCGTGGGCACGCGGTCGATCTCGTGCGCGGTCCACGGCTGTCGCACGTCCGCGCCGCGGCGGAGGAGCACGACATTGCCGACGCTCCTTTCCGGGCTGGACTCGAAGCGGTACGCCAACACCACCTCCAGCGCCCCATCGCCGTCGACGTCCCAGCAGTCGGCGTTCAGTTGCCGCGGCACATCAACCGCCAGCACGTGTCGCTTCCAGGTCGGGTGTTGGTTCTCGAACCAGCCGAGTTGCGTCGCTGCTTCGTCGATGGCGATCAAGTCTTTCCTGCCGTCGCCGTCGAGGTCGGCGGCGACCAACTGATAGCCGAACTTCACCTCTTTGCTGATCGTCTGCTCGCGGAAGCGCGGGAGGTCTTGACCGCAAAGCGTCCGGCCGGTCCCGCACACGACGGTGGCGACGAGGCTCCAGGCAACCAAGGTGCGGCCAGCGATTCCCGAGAAGCTGCGATGTGACGACGTTGTGCTCATGGCAAGTTCCTTGGATCAAGTCAGCGAGTCGGCGGCTGAGGCAGATCCTCACCGCGGCGATTGTCTCATGAGTCTGACTTCAATTCCAGCACGGGCGGAGGCGGCAAGCATCCTGATCCGAGATCGGCTCGATCGTGACCGTCACCCGAGTCTTAGGCGGCAAAGGAACCGGCTCGTCTAATTCGAGTTCCCCGTCGAGCACTTTTAGTCCTGCCGCTAGTCTAAGAACCGCTAAGGATCGGCGAATCAATAACTGTCGCGATTTCAAAGTAGCCATCACGCTC
>CAYPGE010000446.1:0-7203 GCA_964409865.1 uncultured Pirellulaceae bacterium | reverse complement strand
CCTGAAAACGCGAAACAGGGATCAAGCATTTTCCCAGGAGGTCAAGAGTCCTGAGTCTACTCGTGCCAGACCGACGCCCACAAGGCTTCGTCAAAGGCGGCCGCGCGGTTGGGGCACGCGGGGCGCCGGCACACCTGGCAGCTGCGGAACGAGGTCTCCGTGGGGAACCGGATCCCGGAGACGGTCTTGTTGGGAATCATCAGGCAGGTATCGGTCAGCTCGACGCCGATCTGATCGGGAACATCGCCGAGCAGGGCGAACAGTTCCCGCTGCTGCTCGATGGGCCACACGGCTGCGTCCCCGGAGCCCGGGTGCATGGTCGATGTCTGTGGCAGAAGGTGTTTGCGGTCCAAGTGCTCCGTCAAGTGCCTCACTGCGATGGCCAAGAATTCGCCCTTGATCAAATCCCACCAGAACGCCGTCAGCAAATCGTCACTGCTCGGCGCGATTTCGTCCAGTTCGCGGCCGCAGGTGACCAGGTACGCGAACACCCGCTCGGCGTGCTCCAGATTCTTGCGGAGCATCCGGCTGGTGAACGTAATCCCCTCGATCGAGACCGTCTGTTCGCCCTTGGCGTCGATGAACGCTTCCCGGTAAGCGGCTTTCGGCCGGCCGGCGGCGCAGGCCGTCTGTACCAGTCGTTCAAAGTCCGCGGCGTCTGCCGAGCCGGGGGCGATATGGGCCCGCTTCATCAGCGGCTGGGGATCCACGTCGCAGGAGATGTTCGCGAGAATGGGCATGGGTTGCTACCGCGGTTTCCGACTGCGTCCATCGCCCTCCGTGAGCGGGATTCGCAGCGACTTGAGCTTGCGAAACAGCGTGCTGGGATTGATCCCCAATTCGCGGGCGGCGGCGGCCCGGTTGCCTCGGCAACGCCGCAGAGCGTCGCGAATGTGCAGCGTCTCCAGATCGCGCAGCGTCAAGCCGTCCCGCAGGCGTTTGCCCGTCAGCGGCGGCTTTTCCCGCAATGTCGGCGGAAGATGCTCCGGCTCGATCCGCCCGCCGCGGCACAAGACAAAGGCGTATTCCAGGATGTTTTCCAACTCGCGGATGTTGCCCGGAAAATCGTAGGCCATCAAGATCGCCAAAACGTCGTCCGAGACTTCCGTGACGCACTTGCCCTGCAGTCGGTTGAACTTGCCGATCAGATGCTCGATCAGCAGTGGAATGTCCTCGCGGCGCTCGCGCAACGCCGGCAACTGCAGGCGGACGATGTTGATCCGATAGTACAAATCCTCGCGGAAGGCGCCCCGACGCACCAGGTCGCCGAGGTCCCGGTTCGTCGCGGCGATCACCCGGACATCGACCTTGACCGACTCGACCGACCCCAGCGGCTCGAAAACCCGCTCCTGCAACACGCGGAGCAGCTTGATCTGCATCGCCGGGGAGACATCGCCGATTTCGTCCAGAAAAATCGTGCCGCCGTCGGCCAGGGCGAAGCGGCCTGGCTTGTCCTGTCGCGCGTCCGTGAACGCGCCCGCTTTGTAGCCGAACAGCTCCGACTCCAAGAGCGTGTCCGGCAGCGCCCCGCAGTTGACCGCGACGAAACTGCGGTCGCGGCGCGGAGACAGATTGTGGATCGCGCGGGCAAACAACTCCTTGCCCGTCCCACTGGCGCCGTCGATCAAGATCGTACTGCTGCTGTGAGCGAATTGGGGCACCAGATGAAACAAGTTTTCCATCGCCGGACTGCGCCCGATGATATCGGCCAAAGCGCCGTTGGCCGACGCCGGATCGGCGGCCGGCTGCACCTTGGTCAGAGGACGCACCGTCGCCAGACTGCCGGCCAACCGTCCGTCCGGCCAACGCAAAATGGTGGTCGTGACGGTAACTGCCAGGCGGCGTCCGTTTCGGTCGCGGAGGCAGACCGGCTGCTGTTCCGTCCCCCGGACGCTTTGGCAAGTCTCCTCCAGCAAGCAGGCATCGTCGTCGGCGATGAATCCCAGCACCTCCTCGCACACTTTGCCCGCCACCTCGCCGCGCTGCCAGAGCGTGAGTCGCTCCGCCGCCCGATTCAAGAACGTGATCCTCCCCCACTCGTCGACGGCGATGAAACCGTCCGAGATCGAGTCGAGCATCAGGGCGTGCAGAAGCGATTCGTGAGTCGAAACCATACTCTTCGCCAGGCGGTTGCTGCAGGTAGTGGAACGCAGCGGTCCAGATCGCGTCCTAATGGTTCATAGGTCGCTGGGCGCACGAAGGCGACAGCCTTTCGACAGGCCCAACGCAGTCCAACGCCGTGCGGCCCGCGCATCCGTCAAACCTTGACTATTCCGCGCAGTCTGTAGGTTATACCAAAGCCGGGCGACGACGCAAACAGGCGGCAGCTTGGTGTCTGGCCACGCTTTCTGGCGCGTCGTCGAATTCGCAAGAATTCGAGCATTGGGCTGAGGCCCGGCTTTTTCGAAAAGCCGGGTGTCTCCTCAACCGTCGCTGGTCCGATACGGTAACGACGCTCGCAGCAGTCCGTACAGAACCTGGTAGCGCTGCAAAATGTCCTCCGCCGGCTCAGGCAGCCAATGGGTCCCCATCGCCGCATCGTTGAACAACGAGCCAAAACCGATGGCTGTGACCAGGCCACGGCCGTAGCGAACCTGAGCCGCCGCCGGGGTCTGGCCGATCCGCGCAATGGGCTCGCCGCCGTCCATCCGGCAACAGGCCTGCAACTCCGTCGGAGGAACCGACAGTTCCTCCTTCCACGTCAGACGGCCGGCGTTCTGCTCGGCCCCGGCAGAGATGGACTCCAGGCCAAATGGCCACAAGATGCTATTGGCCGTCGAGCCCTGGACGTCCGGCGAATCAAGCACCAACAGCCGGCCGCCGCCCGCGACGAACATCAACAGACGCTGCTGATACTCCGGCGCGACGGATCGAGTCGGACAGACGATCACGATCGCATCGCCGATGGTCGCCTCGTGGCCCGTCCGCCGCGAGGTCCAGTTGCCGATGCGCGGAATCCACTGTTCGAACAGTCCGTAACCCAAGCCCCCCTTGTCATCGGCGAACGCTCCCGTGAACAACGGGACTTCCGACACCGTGCGGTCGATCACCACGTGGGGCGCGGCGCGGCGGACCTCTGGCACGGGCAGTCCGCGGCGGTGCTCCGCAATGGCGACCGCAGCGGCCGCGGTCCACCCGGCATAGCCAAACGCCACCCACAACGTGCAACTGGTTGGATGGGCTCGTGCCCTCCACGCACCGAACGCCAGCAGCAGAACCGCCAACAAGCCAAGCGGCAGCACGAATCCGAGCCGCGCTGTCCGGCGATCCAGGACGCTGCCGTGGTTCAGCCAGTCCAGCATGCCCCGCAGCAACTCGGCCTTGCCCGGCTGGAACACACAAAAATTGGAGAACAGCGTGGAATCCGCGAATGCCAACACCCGGCCGTGGCCGTAGACGGTCGACCACATCTGGCACCAGGCGCCAAACTGCATGTGCGGCCGGTACTCCGCCTGCGGATGATAATTGGATTCGTGGTAAGCCGGCGGCAGGCTCCACAAGCCGGCACTGCGAATCACCATCCGCCCCAGGCTGCGGCCCGGATCGATGGAGCAGGACACGGCGAAATTCATGGGCGGAACGTGTTGCACGATGGGGTGAGCCACGACCGGCGGCTGGTACTCCTGCTCGTACGGCGTACCCACACGGAACAGCAGGTCGTTGCGGAAGGTGAATCCGAAACGGCGTGCCACGTCGTTCAAACACGTGTTCATGTTGAAGACATTGGTGTGATCGCCGATCATCAACAGCGAGCCGCCCCGCTCGACAAATCGCACCACCGCCGCAATCTCGGCCTCCGCGTACCGCGACGTGGGCGTTTTGATCACCAGCACGTCGCACCTCGCCAACGTCGCATCCGTGATCGCTTCCGTCTCCAGCAGCCGCGACATCTGGAAGTACTGGCCGCAGTAGTCGTAAGCCGCCGCATAGTTGTACGAGCCGGCCTCGCCATAGACGGTCGTCCCATAGGGCACGGTGGTGGGCTCCCACGTCGAATGACGTTCGACGACCATCACCCGGCCCGCCTTCGGCTGCCCCACAGGTTCCCAAGACAAGAGAAAGGCCAGCAAACCGGTCCCGGCGGCGATCAGCAGCGCGGAGGGGATCAACCGGCGCGGGGACGTACCGGTGGTTGCCGGGATGGATGGGGGCAAGCAGTTGGGGTGTTCCGTCGATCGCCGTCTGCCCAGAACGCAGATGGCCAGCAACGCCGGTCCCGCCAGCAACGCCACGTACAGCCAACCGTTGACAAACACATCGGCCGCGTTCGGCGCCCAGAGGCTGTCCGCCCTGAACGCCCGCTGCAGCCACAAACCGATCAGCAAGGCCGCACGCAGGGGCGACCAGATCGCCTGAATCGCGACCAGGCGAGCCGCATCGCTCAGCCAGCCTCGCAACCGGCTTGCTGGACATGCGGCGGTCTCCATCGTCAGCCCCAGCACGACCAGCCCGCCCGCCAGAAAAGCAACACTGCCGGCGTCCCAGAGCAGATCCCACGTTGCCCCCACGCGCTGCGGGGATTCCAGGCTGCCGAGCACGAGCCAACCGCCGTCCAGCGCCGTTTCGATGCCAAGGCTGCGCGTCACGGCGGCCAGCAGTTGTGCCAGCGGCATCGGCAGTTCGTGGGCGCGGGCCGTGAGCGCCGCATACGCCTCGATCGCCAACGACTGTGCGAGGAGGATGGCCGCCGCAGCGATACCGCCTTGCCCCAAGTGCCGCGGCCACCGACGAGGAATGTCCAGGACCGTCAGCAGTAAACCGCTTGCCAACAAGATCGGAATCGCCTTGTAGGGTAAGGGCGCCAGCCACACGGACGGCAGCAACAGGACCGCTGCCAGAACCGCCTGCCACCGCCCGGACCAGCCTGGGCTGATATGGCCCAGCAGCAGCACAGCGGCAACCACCAGCCCGCACCAAACAGCCACGCTGCCGGGCTGATAATACCCCAGCCCGACCAGCCAGGAGCCTGCCAACAGCGCCGTCGCGATCCAAGCCCGCTTCATCACTGCGCCTCCTGACTGGCCCCTGCCGTCTCGACCGGCGGTGCTGGTGGCGGCGACCATTCGGCGCGGTTGGTAACGCGGCTGATCAGCCACCGCCAGAAATGCGCGTTGTCGTAACGCCCGTCGAACGGCTCGCCGCCGATGTACTCGAGGTTCTTGTTCAGGGCAAACCCCGTGTCGCCGATCACCACGACGCGTCCTCGCCCGACCTGGCGAGCAACGACGACGGGTTGTCCGTTGGGAGCCGACACCAGGATTTCGGCGCGGTCCCCCTCGACCGCGACCGGCCAGGCGGCGTAGAACTGCACGCTGGCTTGCCGGTCGCCCGCGCCGTGCTGTTTCGCGTCCCAGTACACGGCGCGCACGTGCCCCAGCGGATCCGGTTCGCGCCAGCGGCCGACGGTCGGCACGGGCGATGGCGGCACCTGAATACCGAAATCGGCCAACAGCGTGTTGCCGGCAGCCGCCTCTTCGGCACCCACCAGGCAGAAGAACGTCCCGCCGCCTTCGACGAACGCGCGCAGTTCTTGGCGTTCCGCCGCGGTGAACCGCCGGGCCGGCGCGATGGACACAAAAACCGCCGCCCGCTGGAGCCGCTCGCGCCTCAGTTCCGGCAGCGTCAAGGTCAGGTACCCACTGCGCATCAGCGTCAGCGACAGTCCGTTGATCCCGTCAAAACCCCAAGGGGCGTCGCTGTACGGGGAAAGGTGGGCCGCGTCGATGTACGCCAGGCGACTCGCCGAGGTCGGCCCGTCGAGCTGGACGAGCCGTCCGTCCGGCAGCACGCGGGTCGTATGACGGCTGAACGCCTCGCTGCCCGTCTGCGACAAGGCCCACAGCACGACCACGCCGAGAACGCGCGTGGGGGTCGGCCGCCGGAACGTGGTAACGAGCAAGCCCAACGCCAACAGCGACGTCACCGCCTGGCGCCACGGCGCTTGGGGACTGCCGGACCGGTGGGCCAGGTAGGATAGCAATCGTCCCGTGTATTCGTAGCCCCGCACGCCACCCTCGTTCGTCAATGGGTACGCATCTGGCAACACGGCCACCAGCCCCACTCCGATCCGTTGCTCGGCAGCCAGCACCAGGTCACCCAGTCGCTCGCCGGCCTCGAATCGAGAAACGCCGGTCAAGACGGCGTCCGAGCCGGGATCGCTCCAGCCCCAGCGGCCCAGGACGATGGGCCGTGCGGGCCAACCGAGCCACAGGGACGCCCCCGCATCGGTGAAGAAGGCTCCGTTCCGCGCTCCGATCCCGCACGTCGCCCCGTGGAAAAGCAAATCGCAACTGTGCTGCCATCCGCCAGCCTCGGAGATAGCCACGTCGCGCCGGACACGGATCGCGGTGTCCGCCAGCACGTCATCGAACCCGCTGCGCACGCCGCCCTGTTGCTGGTACGGCTCCGCAACGACGAGCAGCGATCCGCCGTTGTGTACAAAGTCCCACAGGCGCTGTTGGCAGGTCTCGTCGAGCGGACCGGTGGGGTGCAACAGCAGGACGACGTCCGCCTGGGACAAGTCGCGTGCGGAGAAGTCTGGCGACAATCGCAGTTCGCCGCCCAGACTTTCGATCAAGTGCGGCAACATGCCGAACTGTCCTGCCGCTGCCTGGCCGTACCGCTCGTGCTGGGGTAACTCCCAATTCAAGTTGCCGGCCTGGTTGGCGATGAAGCGTTTGCCCGACAGGTCCGAACCAACGGGCGACAACGTGGCCGAAATCGGCAGCAAGGATGCCAGGAGATAGGGACTGCCGGCGAGTAGCCGGCGCCGCCATTTTGAGCGTGATTCGTCTGACTCGCCGATCGTTTCTGCCGAAGCTCCGCCGCCCGGCCGCCACGACGACCAGCGGAACATGACGCTGGCGACCGTCAGGTGCAGCACTCCCGCCAACGCAGGCAAATTCCAGGGCAAAAGCTGCCGTATGGCATTCGGCCAGCTCCACGGCGGCGGCACGTAAGGGTGGTCGAACGCCGGCTCCGGCACAGCCGGCAGCAGGGCGGCCAGTTCCAGCGAGTAAGCAACGACCACGAGATACAACAGATGAACAACCAGGATCCCGGCTGCGGCCGCCAAACCTCGCCGCCGTCTCGGTCCCTCCGTCGCCAGCAGCCAGCCGGCGTACAGAGCCGCCATGAGCACCAGGAAGTCCACACCCGCGAACGTGGCGCCGACATTCAAGCGGACGCCCAGCAAGGCACCCA
>CAYPGE010000445.1:0-7215 GCA_964409865.1 uncultured Pirellulaceae bacterium | reverse complement strand
ACCCCGCGGCGGCCGGCCTAGCCGCCGCGACCGCCCGCTTACGTCTGAATTGCAGAGCCTGGCTCTCTGAGCCGTGTTGGGTTGGTCGAGATTCTGCTAGGATCGGCACGGCTCGGAGAGCCATGCTACGGGGGGAATCGCAAAACGGCAAACCGGTTCTATCCTTTCTCCGGCCCCGAGCTGGCCCAGATGCCCTGCGGAAAGTCCGCGATCCGTGGCCCGCGAACCATCCGCGTGAACTCCCGTTGAACGACGAATCCGTGCGTTTCGGACCATCCGACGGCGGCACGGTTGTCTGCCGGGACGTCGATGAACAACGGCCCGGCAGGGCAGCGGCCCAACACTCCGTCCAGCATCGCTGCGCCGGTCGCAGCGGAAACCGCCGCCGCCGGACCGATCTGCACCGCCCGTCGGCCGGGGCGCCAGAACGCATAGCCGACCGCAGCCCCGCCCTCGAACGCCGCCGTCATCGCCTCCGGACGTTCGGCGTACAATCGCTGGATCAGCGATTGACGCGACGTTCCCGTGATCGCCGTGTCCAACTCGCACACGCCGGGCACGCGTTCCGCAGGCAGCGGGACAAACGAGGTTTCACCGCTGGGCAAGGAGACTTCCGCCTGCATTCGCAGCAACCCGTACTCGGGCAGAAAGCCGAGCCGTTCGTACACGGGCCGGCCCAGCGGAGTGGCGTCCAATCGGACCGTCTGCACACCTCGACCGTCCAAGTACTGCAGGGCCTGCTGAACCAATTGTGTGGCGATCCCCCGGTGCCGGAAGGCTTCGTCCACCAGCACCATCGCGATCCAACCGACCGGTCCGAACACAAAGGCCGCCGTCGTCCCCACCGGCTCCGCCGCCCATTGGGCGACGAAGCACCCCTCCGGCTCCAGCCACAAGAAGCGCCGCCAATCCGCCTCCGTCTGGTTCCACCCCGCCTGGGCCGCCAACCGCAGACCAAGGGCCAGATCGTCGGAAGTCATGCGTCGAATGTCCATCGGAGTCGGCCGTTGCCGGTGATGCGGGTTCCGGGATGCGGGTTTCGGGTCACGGGATGCGGGATGGGCTTGTGAGTTCAGGTCGCGGCGCCCCGCATCCCGCATCCCGTTCCAGGCACTGTATTATCTGCCCCCGCTCAGTACAATCAGGGCTCACTTGGATCAGCAGCAGAACCCGATGTCCCAGGATCGACACATGCTCTCTGCTTTGCCGCCGACAGAACCGGCCTCCCCCTCCGGACGCGAAATCGCCTCGGGTTTCGGCCGAGCGCTGGTGGTCCTGAAGCCGCGCAAGGCGACTCCGTTCTACGCTCGGCATCCTTGGGTTTTCGCTTCGGCTGTCGAGCGAGTGGAAGGCGATTGTGGGGATGGCGACGTGGTGGATCTCGTGTCCGAAAAGCGGAAGTTCATCGCCCGCGGGATCATCAATCGGCGCAGTCGCCTGTTGGTCCGGCTGTACACCTGGAAGGCCGCTCAGGCTTTGGACGACGAATTCTGGCGGCGGCGCATCCAGGCGGCGGTGCAGTTCCGGAGACAACTCGGTTACGACGACCCGGCCGGCGCGGCCCGGCTGGTGTACAGCGAAGCGGACGGACTGAGCGGCCTGGTAGTCGACCGCTATGCGGGACACCTGGTTGTCCAGATCAACGCGTTGGCCATGGCGTGCCGCGACGATCGTCTGATCGACCTGCTGGTGGATCAATTGCATCCGGCCAGCATCACGGTGCGTTGCGAAGGCGGCATCGCCAAGGCCGAGGGAATCGAATTGCAGGGCGCCGGCACGACGTCAGCGTCGAGCGTCGTGCTGCGGGAGGGTTTGCGTTGGGGTCAAGTGGCTGCCGAGTTGGTCTTCATCGACGAGCACGGACTGCGGTACGGCGTGGATCTGGTGGCAGGCCAAAAGACCGGCTTCTACCTGGACCAGCGGGAGAATCGCCGGGCGGCAGCCCGCTATCTGCGGGGGCGTCGCGTGTTGGATATGTTCTGCTTCAGCGGCGGTTTCAGCCTGGCGGCGTCACGGCTGGGGGCGGCCCTTGAAGTCTTGGGAATCGACGTCAGTGAAAAGGCGATCGCGTTGGCACGCGCCAACGCCGAGTTGAACGGCGTCACGAACGTCCGTTTCGAGCAGGGCGACGGTTTCCAGGTGCTGGACGAATTCCTCGCGGCGGGACGGCGGTTTGAGGGGATCATCCTGGACCCTCCCAAGTTCACCCGCACTCGGCAAAGCGTCGACGAAGCGCTCCGCGCCTACCACCGCATCAATCGTCTGGCCGTCGACTTGCTGGCGCCCGACGGCATCCTGGTCACCTGCAGTTGTTCCGGCAGCGTCGCGCGGGAGGACTTTCTGCAGATGCTCGCGGTGGTCGCGCAAAAGACCGGCCGCGAGATTCAAGTCCTGGAGCAGCGCGGCCCCTCGCCCGACCATCCGGTGAGCGTGACATGCCCAGAGAGCGAGTACCTGAAGTGTTTCATTTGCCGCGTGTTGTGAGCCGTGCCAGGTAGGGTTGAGTTAGCGATGGGCTGCGAACGCCCGTGTCGGCAACGCGGCATTTTTGGTACATTGCGGTTTTGACTTGCAAATCATCAGCGCCTGGTGATGAAAGGACCGAGACAATGACGGGAACCTACATGACTTGGGGCCAGTACCCCACAACGCGGTTGCGGCGGAATCGGCGCGACGACTGGTCGCGGCGGCTGGTCGCCGAGAACCACCTCCGAGTGGACGACTTGATCTGGCCGGTCTTTGTCCACGAGGGCGAGGCACGCCGCGAGCCCGTCTTGTCGATGCCGGGCGTCGAACGGCTGTCCGTCGACCTGCTGGTAGAGGCCGTCGCCGAGGCGGTCGAGTTGCGGATTCCGGCCGTGGCGATTTTTCCCGCCACGCCCCCGGACAAGAAGACCCCGGAGGCGGAGGAAGCGTTCAACCCGGAGAACCTCGTCTGCCGTTCGGTCCGCGCTCTGAAAAAGGCTCATGGCGATCGACTGGGCGTGATCTGCGACGTGGCCCTCGACCCCTACACGTCGCACGGTCAGGATGGACTGGTGCGCGACGGGTATGTGGTGAACGACGAGACGAACGAAGCGCTGTGTCGCCAGGCCGTGGTCCAGGCCGAGGCCGGCTGTGACGTGATTGCCCCCTCGGACATGATGGACGGCCGCATCGGCGCCGTCCGCCGGGCGTTGGACGCCGCGGGCTTTGAGCGGGTGCGGATCCTGTCCTACGCCGCCAAGTACGCGTCGGCCTTCTACGGCCCGTTCCGCGACGCGGTCGGATCGTCGTCCAGCTTGGGCAAAGGCGACAAACGCACCTATCAAATGGACCCGGCCAACGGCGACGAGGCGCTGCGCGAAGTGGCCTTGGACCTGGCCGAAGGCGCCGACATGGTGATGGTCAAGCCCGGCATGCCGTACTTGGACATCGTCCGCCGCGTCAAGGAAGCGTTTCTCGTGCCGACGTACGTGTACCAGGTCAGCGGCGAGTATGCCATGCTGTGCGCCGCCGCTCAAAATGGCTGGCTGGACCGCCCACGCGTCATCATGGAAAGCCTGCTGGCCTTCAAACGCGCCGGCGCGGACGGGATCCTCACCTACTTTGCCGTCGAAGCCGCCCGGATGCTGCGGCAGGGCGCCTGACGCCGTTCTGTCGCCCCAACGAAATTGTGTATCGCTGTGAAACGGATATGACATGAGTTGGCTTTTCGATGGCAATGCGCTCACGGCGCTCGTGCTGGAAGGACACATTCGTTTACGGCCACAGCACCAGCAGCAACGCGCCGCACAGCAGCACGACGCCGAAGGCGATCGAGACGCGCCGCAGCAGTCGCCGATGACCCAGCACGGCGACCGCCGCGCCTTTGAATACCACGTTGGACAGCGCGCCCAGCAGGATCATCCGCCAACCGGTCTCCACGTTCAATTCGCCGCGTTTGACCAACTGGGCCGTCGACAACGTGATCGCGTCCATGTCGCTCAGCCCGGAAGCGGCGGCCACCAGGTACAGTCCCCGAAGGCCCAGCCACTGTTGGCCCGCGGCCACGGCAAACAGGACGGCGGCGTACAACAGGCCGAACAGCACGGCCGCTTTCAGTTGCGACGGATCTTCGTCCAGCGGCAGGTGTTCCGCCTCGCCGCCACGCGTCCAGTACATCACCGCCGCCAGGAGGCCCATCACCGACATGACGACGACCAAAGGCGGAGCGATGGCCGGCAGCAAGTCGGGCGCGACCACCGCAATTTCGAACAGCACGCGGCCAAAAACGATCGTGGAGGCGATCACGATCACAAACGCGGCCAAGCCCACCACCTCCGGCGCGTGACGAGTCCGGCGGGCGTAGCTGACGGTGGCCGCCGTGCTGGAAATCAAGCCCCCCAGAACCGCGCCCAACAGCGTGCCGGCCCGCGCGCCGAGGAACTTGTACGCGATGTACCCGCCTACACTGATCCCCACGATCAGCACGACCATCAGCCAGATTTCGAACGGATTGAGCACTCCGTAGGGGCCGTAGCCGCGGTTCGGCAGGACCGGCAGGATGACCAAGGCGAGCAGCACCAGGTTGAAAATCGCCCTGATATCGGGTTCGCTGAAGCGTCCAGCCAGCGTGTGCAGCGGCTTTTTCCATTGCAGCAGCACCGCCACGCCGCCACCGACGATCAGCCCCAACACCGTTTGCCCGTAGGCCAGCGCCACGCCCACGGCGAACATGACCAGCGCCGCAACTTCCGTGGTCAGCCCCAGCTCCTCTTGCCGCCCCAGGTACGACAGCACGGTGCCGACCGCCAGAACCGCGACCACGCCCAAGAAGCCGGCCACCAGCAGCCAGACGCCCACGGTGGGGCCGAGCAATCCCAGCACGGTGCCCAGGACGGTGATCAGCGTGAACGTGCGGATGCCGGTGACGTGGTGCGCGGTCCACTCCCGCTGCAGGCCGACCAGCAGCCCCAGACCCAACGCCAGCGCCAGTGATTGAACCACCGCAATATCCATGCTCTTAGTTTGATTCAGGACGGGCGGACTCACAAGAGATTCTGCCGGGTCAGGGACGCTGAGAAGCCCGGCGATTTCGAAAAAGCCGGGCTTCTTTGGCTGCGTCGCTTGCCCCCAGGCGTCGAAAAGATGCGTCCCGGTACTGGACTTCCTGAGCGACACTCCGCTATCTTGTGCGTCGCTCGACGCAGCACGGCGCGATTTCCCTGCGGAGAATGCGCCGGGGCTGCACGGGGCCTCCCAAGACTTCCGTACCGCCAAGGTGGCGTGTGGAAGTTCCCTCAAGCCACACGGAGCGTTTTATGGACTATCGCCGCGTGATTCCCTGCCTGGACGTCAAGAACGGCCGGCTCGTCAAGGGCGTCAATTTCGTCGACCTGAAAGATGTGGGCGATCCGGCCGAGAACGGCGCCGCGTACAGTGACGCCGGTGCGGACGAACTGGTCTTCCTGGACATTACGGCCAGCGTCGAGAACCGGCCGACGATGCTGGCGGCGGTCCGGCGAACCGTCGAGCGGATCTCGATCCCTCTGACCGTCGGCGGCGGCATCCGCAACATCGACGACATTCAGGCCCTGCTCGATTTGGGCGTCTCCAAAGTCTCGATCAACACGGCGGCCATCCGGCGTCCCGAACTCATTCGGGAAGCGGCGGAGAAATTCGGGTCCGCTCGGATTACCGTGGCCATCGACACGCGGCAGTCCAAAACCTTGCCGTCCGGCTTCGAGGTCGTCGTTCGCGGGGGCACCGAGGGGGCCGGCGTCGATGCCGTGGCGTGGGCTCGCCAGGTCGAGGAACTCGGCGCGGGCGCCATCCTGCCCACCAGCATGGACACGGACGGCATGCAAACCGGGTACGACATCCCCATGACACGAGCCCTTGCGGATGCCGTCCGACTGCCCGTGATCGCCTCCGGGGGGGCCGGGACGTTAGAACACCTGAAGGAAGCCATCGTCGAGGGGCATGCCGATGCCGTGTTGGTGGCGTCCATCGCTCATTTCGGTACGTTTACGATCCGGCAGATGAAGGAATACTTGGCGGCGCAGGGGATTCCTGTGCGCCTGTGACGACAAAAGGAGACGCGAGATGGATTGGAAAGCCTTTATTGACGAACAGATTGACTCGATTCGCCAGGCCGTCGGTGACGGACTGGCGATCAATGCCCTGAGCGGCGGCGTGGACAGCTCGGTGGTCACCGTCCTGGGCCACCGCGCCCTGGGCGATCGCTTGAAAACGGTGTTCATCGACAACGCGCTGATGCGGGAGGGCGAACCGGAGTTCGTCGTCCAGACGTTCGCCGAGATGGGGATCCCGGTCCAGCGGGTCAATGCGCGGCAGGAATTCCTCGGCGCGCTGGCCGGTTTGACGGACCCGGAAGAAAAACGCAACGCGATCACCGCGACGTTCTACCGCCAGGTGTTCGGCCGCCTGGTCCGCGAGACCGGGGCGAAATTCCTGCTGCACGGCACGATCCTGACCGACATCGAGGAGACGGTGGCAGGCATCAAACGCCAGCACAATATTCTCGCCCAGATCGGGATCGACCCGGAGCAGGTGTATGGGTACCAGGTGCTGGAGCCGCTGCAAACGCTCCGCAAAGACGGCGTCCGCCAGGTCGCCCAGTTCGTGGGCCTGCCACCCAGCATCACCCAACGGATTCCGTTCCCCGGCCCCGCGCTGGCAGCGCGAATCGTTGGCGAGGTCACGCCCGAGCGGCTGGCAACGGTCCGCGCAGCGACGGCCGTCGTCGAACAGGAGTTGGCCGACACGAACGCCTTTCAGTACATGGCGGTCCTGCTGCAGGACAAGGCCACGGGGATCCGCGACGGCCGCCGGGAATTCGGCGATATCATCGTGGTTCGTTGCATCGACAGCGTGGACGCCCGCGAGGCGACGGTTGTCGAGCTGCCTTGGCCCAAGCTGCACCGGATTTGCCAGCGGGTCACGTCGCTGCCCGGCGTGAACCGCTGCCTGTACGACCTAACCCCCAAACCGCCCGCCACCGTGGAATACGTCTGAGGAAGCCGTGAAGCGGAATTCATTCCGTTCCGAACGGATTGAAATCCGTTCTACTTTGGCTGCGGCCCCAGGCCACGATAAGAAAAGGATACGCGAACGTGCCGAAGCGACAAGATATCCGCAAGGTGATGATCATTGGCTCCGGGCCGATCGTGATCGGTCAGGCTTGCGAGTTCGACTATTCCGGGACCCAGGCCTGCAAGGCGCTCCGCGGGC
>CAYPGE010000444.1:0-7280 GCA_964409865.1 uncultured Pirellulaceae bacterium | reverse complement strand
GCCCCCCCGCCTCGCCGATTTTTTTGCCACGCGCACGTCTGCGGAAAGGACACCATTAAATGAGTTGAAACTCCAGATATCGCTCGTGGTGCGACAAGACCGCCGAGTACGGATCGCAGTGGCAGCGGGCGGTATGGAGAAACTGTCGGGGCGGATATGGCACAGTTCAGCCTGTCCCATCGCGATGCCATCGTCCGCAGCCACCACGCCCCGGCCGTTGTTGCCATCCGTATCGCCCACAAGTTCTTCGATGAAACGCTCCGGCGATGTGCGCAAGTCGGCGCAGGCCGCATCGGCAGCCGCCGAGCGGACCTTCCAGAGATGTTGGCCGTTGCCGTTTGAGACACGACGGGGAATTCAAGGAACTGACGGCCTCGGTGAACGCCCGCGTTTCCTGGCATGTTGTGCCACAGTCCCGGACGGTTTGCCAGCCCCGCAAGATCGTCGCTTCGGCGGACCCCGCTATACTTTTTCCGGCACGACAAACGGGGCTCGATAATCGCGGGAGGCGAGTTGGTTTGCGGCGTCGCTGAACTCGCCGACGAAACGTTCCGTGTCGGGATCGAACGTGAGCATCGCTCCCAGCGTGGCGGGCGTCTTGTCGAGGTCCACTCCGTTGGCCGACAGGTGCGTTTGGAACCGGTCGTAGGCGGCGGACAATTCTCGATTGCCTGCGATACGCTCGCGGATCTTGCGGTCCGGCATCGTCTTGCCGACGCGATGCGAGATGTTGCCCAGGTGGACCAGCGCGGCCGAGAGGTGCCCTTGCAGTGCATCACTCACCAGGTCGCCCGCGCGGCGGCTGCGCACGGCCTCGATGAAGTTCACGTTCAACTGCGGCGTAGTCGGCTGGAACTTCCTGATCTCCTTGCCGCTGGTATCGAAGGCCGCATGGCTGCTGACGGTGCTGATCACGTACCCGTGTTCGCAGTGAATGACCTTGCCGATCGGGATTCCCTGATACGTATCCATCGCGCCGGCGCCCCAGGAGTCTTTGCCGGGCACGGCGTTGGCCAGAAAGGATTTGTCCCTGGGCAGAGCGCGGTACTCGGAGAGGACTGGCGCCGGCTCGTAATCGTAATACACGATCAGCGTGTTGGGCGTCTGGCCGTCATCGTCATAGCCGAACCGTCCGCCGATGCTGATCACGTGCCGCGGCAGCCCGCCGCCGACGAACATCCGGCAGCCATCCAGGTGATGAATCCCCCAGTTGCCAATCTCGCCGTTGCCGTACGGCCACTGCCAGTGCCAGTCATAGTGCAGATTTTCGCGCTGCAGCGGCAAGATCGGAGCCGGGCCGGACCAGAGATTGTAGTCAAGCGTGGACGGAATCGGCCGCGGGCCGCTCACCTTGCCGATGCTGCCGCGGGGCGAGAAATGCACGTGGCGGACCATCAGGACCTTGCCCAGATCCCCCTGACGCACGTAGTCCAACGCTTCCGCGTAGCCGTTGGGAGCGCGCGAGCCGTTGGGGCACTGCACGATGCGCCGGTACTTGGCGGCCGCTTCGACCATCTTCCGGCCTTCGAAGATGTTGTACGAAGCCGGCTTCTGGACGTACACGTCCTTGCCGGCCTGGCAGGCCCAGATCGTCACCAGCGCGTGCCAGTGATTGGGCGTGGTGACCACGACGGCGTCGACGTCCTTGCTGTCCAGGAGCTGGCGCACGTCGCGGTAAGCGGCGACCTTTTCATTGCGTTTCTGGAAACTCTCCACCTCAGGCCCAAGATTGGCTTCGTCCACGTCACAGAGGGCCACAACGCGCACGCCGGGGACCTGCCGGAAACTGCGGATCTCGTTCCGGCCCTGGCCGCCGATCTTGACCCGCGAGCCGACGCCGACGACGGCCAGTCGCACGTCATCGTTAGCGCCGGCGGCTCGCAGCCACGGGGAAGCGACGGAGTTGGCTCCGAGCAAAGGGGCGGAGACAGCCACGAAGCGTTTGAGAAAATCGCGGCGGGAAGTCTGGCTCATAAACGGTCCTCCAGAATCGGGTGCGTGTTCGACATCAATAATACACTCCGGCCGTATTCCGTCGAACTACCGGATCTTGGCGTCCGGCAGACGCTGCTGGATGCCCTCGTCCAGCGGCATCTTGTCCGTCTGGTGGGTCAGACCGGTCTGTTGCATCAGTCGCGAGAGTTCCGCCTGCAAATCCTTGACCACCTCGGCGTACTTCGGGTTGCCGATCAGGTTGTGACGCTCCTCCGGATCGAATTCGATGTTGTACAACTCGGCCAGGTGCCGGTCGGGTTTGCCGTCGCCGTGGGGATAATGGATGTACTTCCAGGATTCCGTGCGCACGCCGCGGACGTTGGGCGTGTACGGGAACTGCTTCTCGTAATTGTAGTGATAGAACCACGACTTGCGCCAACCGCGGTCGCCGTCCTGAACCAGCTTGACCCACGACCGCCCGTGGATCTGCTCCAAGGCCGGCGCGCCGCACAGTTCCAGGATGCTGGGCGCCACGTCGACGGTCAGCACCTGCTCCTGGACGACCTGCGGCCGCCCGGCGGGCACCAGGCCGGGATAACGCACGACCAGCGGGATACGAATGCTGGGCTCGTGCATCGTCCGCTTGTCGACCATCCCGTGCTCGCCGTTCAGAATCCCGTTGTCGCTGAGGAAGACGAACACCGTGTTGTCCAATTCGCCGCGTTGCCGCAGCAATTCGTACAACCGCCCGACGCTGTCGTCCACCGAGACGATCGTGCCCCAGTAGGCGTGGGTCATGTTCTCGAAGTCCTTGACCGCCTCCGGCCGATCGTCCGGGAACTTCTTCCGCCACTCAAACAACGGGCCGTAGATGCCGTGCCAGGTATACAGCCGCTGGCGGATCCAGTCCGGTTTGTCGTCCAGCATGAACGCCGTTTCCGGATAAGGCACGCGGACGTCGTCGAACAGGTGCTCGTACTTCGGTTCCGGAAAATAGAAGCTGTGCGGCGCCTTGTGGCCGACCATCAGCAGCCACGGTTTGCCGTCGCGCGGCCGGCTCAGCCACTGCTCGGCCATGTCCGTCACGACGTGCGTGTAGTAGCCCTTCATCACCTCGCGCCGCTGGCCGTTGATGTTGAACTCGGTGTCGAAGTATTTTCCTTGGCCTTTATGAGTCACGAACCAGTTGAAGCCCGGCCGCGGCTCGTCGTTTTCCTCGCCCATGTGCCACTTGCCGATGTAGGCCGTGTCGTAACCGGCCGCTTGCAGCACCATCGGGAAGCTCTTAAAGCCGGTCGGGTACTCGGTGAAGTTGTTGGTCACCCCGTGCGTGTGGGCGTACAGACCGCTGAGGATCGACGCGCGACTGGGCGAGCACAGGGACGTCGTGCAGAACATATTGCGAAAGTACACGCCCTCCTTGCCCAACCGATCGATATTCGGGGTCTTCAGGTACTTACTGCCGCCCAACCCAATCGCATCGGCACGCTGGTCGTCGGTCAGGATTACCAGCACGTTCGGCCGCTGAGCGGCACGAGAAGCGGAAAGGCAAAACACCAGCATCACAACGCCGGCAACGCAAAACGAGAGCGACAGCTTGGTACACATGGTGGCAGCTTCCAACGAAAGAAATACTTCACGAAACGTCCCAGGCCATTAGTCTAAGACAAGCGGCCCGGCTCGTCCACCATGCGGGAAGAGATACGTGTCTACACCAACGATCCACATTCTGATGGCATCGTTCCTTTCACCTCCATCGCCGCCCGCAACGCGAGCGCCGTAGAACTCAACAAGCTTGCCGCATAAAATAGGCGCGTGGCGAGCAATCTTCGATCGTTGGCGGTGCAGAACAAGAAACGCAGGCTTTGAGCGCCCCTCACGTCAGCCGTCGACAACTCGTGACCTGACGACCTTCACCCCGGAGACCTGTGATGTCCTTGCGAAAGCTCACGATCGTCGCTTTGCGATTGATGGCCGTGTGGCTGTTCTGTGCCGCGGTGTTGGCGTTTGTCCGCGTCGTCTGGTACGCGTACGAATGGCTGCTTCCGACTGCAGGAGGTGCTTGGTCGGGCCAGATGATTCCCGTCGTAGCAGCCCAACTCGGCGCTTCTCTGATGCCGCTCGGGGCGGGGCTCGTGCTGTTCCTCTTCGCACCTCGGATCGCTCGCATGATCTGCCAGGGCATCGAGCCGGAGCCGTCTCCAGCCGAGGTGGTCGCTTGGGGCGCCGGCGACGCTTACCGCATCGGGTCCTTTTTGATGGGCGTCTATGTTTTCGTGCGTGCAATCGGCCAAGCGGTCAACGGGACGTTCCACATGGCAGCGCGCGACGCCCTCAGCAGCAACAGCCTGGCAATGCTCGTCGAAGCCGCCATCTTGGCCGCCTTGGGCACGGCTCTCGTGTTCGGCTCGCGAGGCCTGGCCAAGTTCTTCCACAGCCTGGGCTACGACCCCCACGACGTCCCGGCCCAGCAGTTCAGTCTCCGCCTGCTCCTGATCCTGATCGTCGGCTGCGCCATCCTGATGCTCGTCATTCGGAGTTGGACGAATTGAGCGCCCGCAAGATTCAATCGTTGCCAACCTCAACCGCGTGCGGCTTGACTCCGCTGGAATGTGTTTCGGCCAGAGCGTAGGATAAGGGCTTGGCTGGGGAATCACTCTGAGCCCCTCCCAGGCACTGAAAGCACGTTGCGATCGGCGAATGAATGAGTTTCGTAGCAACGACGGCCGAAATAACTTCCCGAATCTCACACCTATGGCATAACTACAAAAGAAATGAGGATCGCTGACAGAAAGATGGAGTGACAGAAAAATGAAATGCTAGGACAGGCAGAAACGCAGGTTTGGACTGGTTTTCCTGACGTTCTCCGTTCCTCATCTTTCTGTCACCCCATTTTTCTGTCAGCTGCTCCCGTTTTTCTCCGATGGATCGGGAAGTTATTGTGGACCGCGTTGCTATTGTCGCCTTTCGCGGAGCGAAAGACGACAATTCCCTTTGAAGAGATCGGCTCACGCTTTCGGGAAAGGCACGACCCATGACGCTTCAACGAACGGCTGGCCACCGGCGGTGGTGGATGCTCGTCGTGGTGCTGGCCCCGTTGACGGGGATGACGATTGTTGCGTCTGAGGCCGCGGAGTCGTCGAAACCGGCGCAGCAGCGCAAGCGTGCCTACGGGCAGATGATCATCCCGTACGTGCATCGCGATCCGCAGACGCCGCCGACGCGCACGTTGACGGAGGCCGAGGCTGAGGCGGTTCTCCAGCGGGATTGGCTGTTTCAGGCGATGGACGAGCCGCTGCTGCAGCGGGCGGGGCAGGAGATCGGCTGGGCCAGAGAACTGGCCGAACGGCTCGCCGGCGATCCGGTCACGGGCGATCTGACGGCGGAACGGCGCGAGTTGGACGAGTTGGCCGGCCGCGTTGATAAGATGATCGGCGAAACGAACGTCCCAGTCGCCTCGGCCGGGGCGGCAGACGCCGCGCCGGATAAGCCTTCCTGGATCTGGTTCCCCGACGGCGATTCGACGCGCGACGCCCCCGTCGAGGCTCGTTACTTCCGGCTCGCGTTCACGCTGCCGCCCGGCGCGACCGTCCAGAAGGCCACGCTGCGAGTCACGGCGGACGACCAGTGCGAGTCGTTCCTCAATGGGCAACGGCTGGGGACGGTCGAAGACTGGCGGCGAGTCGCCGAGTATTCAATCGAGACCGTACTGGCGTCCGGCCGAAACGTGCTGGCGATCCGCGCCGAAAACCGGGCGGCTCCCGTGACGGCCAATCCCGCCGGGCTGATCGCCAATATGCAGATCCAGCTGAAAAGCGGCCAGCGGCTGCGGTTTGTCACCGACGGCACGTGGCTCGCATCGCGGACGCTGCAGTCCGGCTGGGAGACCGGCGGCTTTGACGATGCGGCCTGGCAGCCGGCGCGCGTGTCCGCAGCATACGGCGGCGGACCGTGGGGGAAGGGCGTCGATTGGAATTCCAGCAGCGACGAGCCCGGCATGTGGGCCGACCCCGCAGAGAAAGAGCTGTACCTCGCCGTGCGCCGGGCGAAACGGCGGATCGCGATGAAGAATCCGGTGTGGAACTTCTCGCAGCTGTTGTTCATCGACCAGCCCACACCGGCCGGCCCGGTGAATCCGGAGCACGAGGCGATCCATCGCATGGGCATCACGGCCGTGCCCGGCGGACGGCTGTTGGTGCTGGACGGCTTGCACCCCGGCGGCGCGGTGCGGCAACTGGCTCCCGAGCGGCCCGGCAGCTTCTGGCGTCCCGACTTGTCGTTCGACGCCCGCCGCGTGCTGTTCTGCTACAAGCCGCACGACGAGAAGAGTTTTCATTTGTACGAGATCAACCTGGACGGCAGCGGCTTGCGGCAATTGACCGACAGCGACTACGACGACATCGACCCGATTTACGTGCCCGACGGACACATCGTGTTCACCACGACGCGCGGCAACAGCCACGTCCGTTGCGGGCCGTTCATCTACTCGTACATCCTGGCCCGTTGCGATGCGGACGGCGGCAACGTGTACTTGATCAGCCAGAACGGCGAGCCGGACTTTGTGCCCTCGCTGATGGAAGATGGCCGCGTGATCTACTCCCGCTGGGAGTACACCGACAAAGCGTTGTGGCGAGTCCAGAGCATGTGGACCGTCAACCCGGACGGCACCCATGTGAGCGTCTTCTGGGGCAACCAAAGCGTCTGGCCGGACCACGTGGGCCAGCCGCAGCAGATTCCTGGCACGCGGAAGGTCATGTTCTGCGGCGTCGGGCATCACGACTGGTGGTCCGGTTCGATCGGCATCCTGGACCGCTCGAAGGGCATGAACTTCCCGCACGGACTGACGAAGGTCACGCGCGAGCAGCCGTGGCCCGAGGTGGGCAACGGCCCCGTGGATCCCGGCCACTCGGACCGCTACCACGCGGCCGGCCGCTTCACGGGCTACAACACGCCGTACCCGCTGTCGGAGTGCGATTTTTTGGTCTCGGCGCGCGGCCTGAACAACCGCTTCCGGCTGTACCTGATGGACGTGGACGGCAATCGCGAGTTGATCTACGAGGGCGCTCACAACATTCTGCACGCCATCCCGATCCGGCCGCGGCCTGTTCCAGCAGTTCGAGCCGACACGGTGGCTTGGCCGGGCACCGGCCCCGACCGCCAGCCGCCGCAACCCGGCATTTTCTTCAGCGGCGACGTGTACGAGGGCGTGTCCGATCTGCCGCGAGGTTCGGTCAAGTACCTGCGGGTCCTCCAGCAGGATCACAAGACATATTCCACTTGGGAAAAGACCTGGCTCGTCAGCAGAATTTGTGGGTCACGCGGCGAGAGAAGCAATGTTGAAGCGG
>CAYPGE010000443.1:0-7292 GCA_964409865.1 uncultured Pirellulaceae bacterium | reverse complement strand
AAAGCTGCGGAAGGGACTTCGGCCCAGCCGGCCGAAGCGTCGTCGGCGGATTGGGCCACGAAGCGAAAGGCGGTGGCGGAGCGTCGCCAGCGGTTGCAGCAGGTGTTGGACGAGTTGGCTGCGCGCCAACCTCCGGTGTCCCCTGCCCAGGGGCTGACGACGCAATGGGAACTGCTGAAGTACCTGGAACTGGTGTACGCCCAACAGCAAGTGGCTGCGGAATCCGCCAAGGAGTTGGCGGCGAAACGGGCTCGCCAGAACGACGAACTGCAGATGCTGCGTACGGGAGGCCCTGCGGAGACCCCCCCCTATTCTTTCTTGCTGTCAGACAGCTTGCACGAGGAGCTGGCCGAAGAGCAAGCTCGCCGGGGCGGCGCCGCAGCGGAACTGGACATGGCCAAGCGGTTCCTGGATTCGGTGCGGCGCACCCATGAGGAAGCGGAACGTCAACGCCGCGCCGCGAGGGAGGCTTACGAAGCGGCCAAGGACACGCAAACCGGCGAAGCATTGAAGGTTCGCCTGGAAGCGGCCGAGTTGTACAGCCAGGTGATTGCGGAGGTCCAACGGCTGAAGGCTGCCGAGATTGAAAACCAGAAGCAAAAGCTAGCCATCAACGGCCTTCGCGTCACTTGCCTCAACGAAAAGCTCGCCGCGATCGCAAAGCAAGTCAGGTTCTCTGCCGCGGACCTTGCTGCGTGTCTGGCGGAACTGAAGCAGCAGGAGGAGGAAATCAAGCAGCAGTTGGACCAGACACAGACCAACCTGCAGCAGGCGGAACAGCAGTGGTGGGCGACGAAACAGCGGTTGGACGGCAGTGTGGGCGATCGTCAAGCCTTGCAGGATCAGCTGGACGCCTGGCAGCTCGCCCAGGACGTGTATAAGAAGGAACTTTCGCTGCTCAACGAACGCCTGCAAGACGGCGTCCTGGTGGAAAGCGTGTGGAACGACCGCTATCGGATCGTCAATCGAACCGCGCCCCAGGCCGACTTGCCGAAGTGGCGGCAGCATTTCCAGGAGACCATCGAGCGGTTCGACGCTAACCGGGCCGCACTCCACCTCCGCTTGGAGGAAGCCCGCCTGGACTTGGCGGCTCAGGAAAAACGTCTGCGGCGAGCGCGCGAGGCAAATGCTGCGGCGGCCCCTGGGATCGAACAGCAGGTCCAGCATGTGCAGCGGCTGAACCAGATTCTGGGCGAGCAGGTGACGCGAATTGACGCCACACAGCGGCTGCTGAAAAAAACGCTGGCCGAACTGGACGAACAGCTGGCGCCCCACTCCGGCCGGGATTGGCTGGCCGGCCTTTGGCAACCGCTCACGACGTGCTGGCAATACGAACTGACTTCGATCGACGACCAGCCGATCACGGTCGGCAAGGTGATCGTGGGTTTCGTTCTGCTGCTGATCGGTTACCTGCTCTCGCGGCGGGTCAGTCGCTGGCTGGGCACGCGGGTGCTGCCGCGATTCGGCATGAACGATGGCGTCTCCTCCGCGCTGCAAACCATCGCGTTCTATCTGTTGTTGGCGACGTTCGGGTTCTTTACGCTGGAATTGCTGCACATTCCGGTGACCGTATTCACCTTCCTGGGCGGCGCCATCGCAATCGGCGTCGGTTTCGGCAGCCAAAACGTGCTGAACAACTTCATCAGCGGGCTGATTCTGCTGGCGGAACGCCCGATTCGGGTGGGCGACCTGGTGGAGATCGATGGGCTGCAAGGCAACATCGAACAGATCGGAGCGCGGAGCACGCGTGTGAAGACGGGCGCGAACGTGGAAATCATTGTCCCCAACAGCAAATTCCTCGAAAACAACGTCACCAACTGGACGCTGTCCGACACGCGGGTCCGCACCAGTGTTTGCGTGGGGGTTGCCTACGGCTCGCCGACGCGCGAGGTCGCGAGGTTGTTGCGGCAAGCGGTGGACGCCAATCCCCACGTGTTGCGGCATCCGGAGCCGATCGTGCTGTTCCAGAGTTTCGGCGACAACACCTTGAATTTCGAGGTCTATTTCTGGATCTGCGTCCGGAAGACGAACCGGCTGAATATGGAAAGCGACATCCGTTTTGCGATTGACGATGTGTTGCGGGCGGCGAACATCACGATTGCCTTCCCGCAACGGGACATTCACTTGGACACAACGCGACCGCTGGATATCCGCTTGCACGGCGCGGACCCGGCGCTCACTGGAACGCCGCCGCGGGTGCAACGCGCGGCTTGAATGTGATTGGCGGGAGCCGGTAACAACAAGGAGACGTTCGTGGCGGTATCTTGGTTTGCCCTGTTGGTGTTCGCGCTGCTGGCGCTGGTGGGCTCGGTGTTGTTGGTCGCCATCGTGGTCGCTCTGACGACGACGCGACGGCGTCACAAGGACGAGAACGAGGATTCAGAAGACTGAGGAAAGCGGCGAAAGTCAGATCGCGGAAAATGCAAAAAAACGCTCTTGACCCGCTGCGGGGAATGTCCTATCTTCCGCCCCATCACGTTGGCAACGCAATGGCAAACGCAACGTCGAGAGCCCGGATGAGTCTTGGCTTTCGGCTCTGCCAGCATGCGGAGCCAAGGTGATGCTCGGCTGCTGAGCGCGATGGTTCTGCATTTGGAGCGCGGCGAGCTGCGTCTCTGCGGAACGCGAGCGCGGAGGTCGGCATGGAGGCTGGCCAACGCATCTCGGTAAGCGCGGCGGCGGAGAATCTGCGGATCGGCTGCCACCCGCAGGACGCCGCGGTGGTCAATCGTCCAATCGCTCCCGGAACAGGTTCGGAATCCTTTGCCCCCCTGGGATACCGTGGCTGCCGGGAGCTTTTTTATTTCTTGAGGGCCTGCGGCCGAATTCAAGTCATCCGGGCGGTAAGTCGATAACGACGGTAATGGTTATTAGGTTTTGAACATGAGGATTTCGTATTTCGAATCCGTTTCGTTTTTCGCATCTGGAGATTCGGATTTGATTGTGGCCGCATGGGGAGTCTGGATTTGGATGCCAACGCGGATGTGCTGCAGACGATCCAGCAGCTGATGAACGACGTTTTCGTCTGGATCGGTTTTGGGACGGTGGTAGGATTGCTGGCTAAGGCAATCATGCCGGGTCGAGACCCGGGCGGGGCGATCGCGACGCTGGCGATGGGGGTCGGCGGGACGGTCATCGGCTGCGGTATCTTGTCGTTCTTTTACGAGGGCCGCCGCGTCACCCCCATCAGTCCGATGGGATTTGCGGTAGCGACTGCCGGGGCGTTCATCATCCTGGCCTTCTATCGTTTGTTGGCCGGATTCTGGTTCGTGGAAGGCGATCACCCGCGCGTGCGTCTGCGGCCGCATCCACGCCGGCGGCGGCGGTACGCCAGCTACGACTTCGACGACGAGTAAGGCGCAGAAAAGCCAGGTTTTGTCGAAGAAGGCGGGCTTCTAAGCCCAGGAAAGCCTCTCCGAACAGACCGGAACCTTGGCCCGGCCGTCTTCCGCCAAAAATTGCCTCTTTTTCCCAGTCGGGTCGGTTGACCATCTCAGGTCGGTCAGATACAGTGGCGGCCATCAGCACACGAAATGTGCTGAAAACTCCGGGACGCCCGCCACCTGACGTGAACGGGGCTTCCTGGAGCGTCCGACCTCACCTGCCCAGGACACGTTCCCTCTCGACGTGACTGCTCCCAAAGACGATCGGCCTCCGGTAGCGATAGCTGCCCAATGGGTCTCCCAGATTACGGGGATTGGGTTAGAGATTGTCGTGCCCATTGTCATCGGCCGTTGGCTTGACGAGCGTTGGGGAACGTCTTTCTGTACGGTAGTGGGCGTCGTGGTCGGACCGTTACTGGGCTTTTGGCACTTACTTACCCTGACAGGAGTTGTTGGCGGAACCAAGGGCAAGTCTGTCAAGAAAAAGAACCAACAAGGCGAGGAATCGTAAGCCAACGGAAGCGCCCCGTGAATACACGTCCCACCACCGCTGCGCCCCATGCACGCCGAGCCTGCAGGGGGCTGGTGCTCGTCGCGGTCTCGATTTGGCCATTGTTTGCCGCCGTGGGCTACGCGCGAAGTGGTCCAGCAGGTATCTTGGCGGCATTGCTGGCAGGCGGTGTCTGCGGCGGGGGGGCCCTGATCGGCCTCGTTGTGGCGGGACGGTTTGGCCTGGGTGCCCGTGCGGTGCCGGGGATCTTGCTGAGCATGATCCTGCGGACGGGAATCCCCTTGACTGCCTGCGTGGTGTTGCTGGCGATGGGCGGCCCGCTGGTGGAAGCAGGCGCGCTGGTGATGATCCTCGTGTACTACTTGCTGATGCTCCTTGCGGAGACCTGGTTCCTGCTGCGACTGACCGCAGCTCAAGCGAGCGACAAGAGCGTATCGAAAGTTTCCTGAGCAGATGGCATCGCCCGTATTGCACATCAAGGACTGCTACTACTTCGAGGTGCCGAAGGTCCTCTGGCCATCGGTGCGCCGCAGCAAGTCGGACTTCCCGGACGTTTGGGTCCAGTTAGATCCGGAGTTTCAGTTGTGGGAGGCTGAACGTCTGCACAAGGGGCTGGTGGCTCAGGGAGTTGACAACCTTCCTGATTGGCCGGCCCTGCACCAGCAGTTCGTGACTTGGCAGGCCGACCACGCGAATTTCGGGAAGCCGTTGGACCAGATGCTGACGGAGTCGTACGACAAAGCCGTGCAGGCCTATCGGCAATTGGTGCTTGCCGAGAAACAGGCGAATCCCAATGCGGCACCGACAACCTTCGCGGCCTACCTGGAAGAATCGCAACCGGTCTGCGGCTGGTTCATTCGCTGGCGGCATGAACACGAGTCCGCATGGCGTGATATCCGGCAGGAGGCCGGCGATGTCGCGGCCTACAAGATGCAGGGAAGCGAATGGGCCACGGCCAAGATCAACGCCTACAACGACCGTCTCAGCGGCAAGATCCTGATCCCGCAGCCGTTTGGCCAGCTGCAAAATTTGTACGAGCCGGAATCGGGTTTCTGCATCTCCAAGTTCATGGTCATCGAACTCGCTGTGGCCTTGGTGTTGCTAGTGATCTTCCGACGTCTGGCGAAGCGGCTCGCCGGGGGCGGTCCTCCGCGCGGGCGGCTGGCCAACCTGCTGGAGATTTTCCTGCTGTACATCCGGGACCAGATTGCCCGGCCGGCGATTGGCGCGCATGACGGCGACAAGTATGTCCCCTTGTTGTGGACCATGTTCATGTTCATCCTGGTCTGCAATCTGTGCGGACTGTTGCCTTGGGTCGGCTCGCCAACCGCTTCGTTCAGCGTGACAACGGGCCTGGCGTTCGTCACCTTTTCGACTGGGGTCGTGGGGGGCGTGAGGAAGTTCGGACCGTTGGGCTTTTTTGCCAACCAGATCCCCTCGATGAGCCTGGCGTGGCCGATGGCCATTGTCATCAAGCCCATGTTGCTGGCCATCGAGTTGCTGGGGTTGGGCATCAAGCATTTGGTCTTGGGCATACGTCTGTTAGCCAACATGGTTGCCGGGCACTTGGTGCTGTTGGGCATCATGGGGCTGGCGTTTGGGGCGGCTGCCGCGGCTCAGTATTACGACGCACCGCTCTGGCAATGGGGCCTGACGGCGGTGATCTCGGTCGTGGCGTCGACGTTGTTCAGTTGCTTAGAGTTGTTTGTGGCCTTCCTGCAGGCCTATATCTTCACGTTTCTGTCTGCATTGTTCATCGGGGCCGCGATCCATCACCATTAGCGCGGCGCCCGCCGGGCAAGCCATACGACGTTGTCTCGTTTGCAAAGGAGAAGGTTCTGTGAACAAGATTGGCAAGTTGCTGTTTTGGGGTCTGGGCATGACGCTGGTCCTGGCCGTTCCCGCGTTGGCCGCCGAGGGTGGCGGCGGGGCGGGTGCGCCCATCGAGTTGTTTTCCAGGTATTTCGGCGTGGGGATCACGGTGATCGGCGCCGCCTACGGGATTGGCAAGCTGGCCAGCGCCGCCTATGAAGGCATGTCGCGCCAGCCGGAGGTCGCCGGCAACATCCAGACGGCGATGATCATTGCGGCGGCCTTGATCGAAGGTTTTACCTTCTTCGCGCTGTTCATTTGCATGCAGTATTGATTCGAGCCAAGTGGATGGACGGGAGGGGACCGTGTTGTTACGACGATCCTGCTGGGGATTGGTTGCCGCCGTCACCGGCGCATGGCTGGCGTTGGCCGGCGGGTTGTTCCTGGGTGAACTCGCATGCGCCGCCGGCGAGCCCGGCTCCCAGCCCACGCTGGAGGCGGCGGAGGAGCCGCATGCCGCGGCGACGGATTCGGGCACCCACACAGGCGGCCAGGGACATCATGACCCTTACGATCTGACGCACGCCAACGCCGGCCCCAGCCTGGAGGACCCCACGGAGTGGCGGTTCGACATGGCGTTATGCACGTTGGCCGTCTTCCTCCTCCTGCTCGGCTTGTTGGCCAAGCTTGCCTGGGGGCCGATTCAGACCGGATTGCACCGCCGCGAGCAATCCATCCTGGAACGGATCGAAGACGCCAAACGGAGCGCCGACGTGGCGGCGGAGCAATTGCGTTTGTATCAGGCGAAACTCGCCGCAGCAGGCCAGGAAGCGCAATCGCTTTTGACCAAGGCCCGCCGCGAGGGGGAAGCCGAGGCCGACGCGATTCGCCGCGAAGCCCAAGCGAGCGCCGACCGCGAGCGCGAGCGGGCGATCGCGGACATTCAGGTCGCCAAAAACGCGGCGGTGGCGGAGATCGCCCGGCGCGCGGCCGACATGGCCGTGCTGCTGGCCGGCCGGATCGTGCGCCGTGAACTCAACGAGCAGGACCACACGGCGTTGATCGCCGAGGCCCTGGAGAAATTTCCTAGCCAGAATTAGTCCGCAGCGGATCAGCACTGATGAGCGAACCCGTCCGGCAACCTACCGTTTTCGATTCGGGACAAGAGCACGTCGGGGCCGTGTACGCCAAGGCGCTGCTGGGGGCCGCCGCCCAGGCCGGCCAGGCGGCTGCGGCGGTTGAGGAACTGGACTCGTTTGTCAGCGACGTGCTGGACCGCCTGCCAAACCTGGAGGCGACGCTGGCTTCGCCCCGCGTGCCGTTTGAAGCCAAGCTGTCGCTGCTGGACAAAAGTCTTTCCGGACGGATGTCAGGCACCCTGTTGACGTTTCTCAAGGTGGTCTGCCGTCACGGACGGTTCGATTGCCTGCGGGCCGTCCGCCGGGCTGCCCGGCAGCAGTTGAATGAGTTGGAGGGTCGGGTGGACGTGCAGCTGCGGACGCCTACGCCGCTGAACGCCCAGGTCCGCGAGTTGGTGACGCGCCGTTTGGAGACGTTGCTCGGCAAACGGGTGAACCTGTTCGTGT
>CAYPGE010000442.1:0-7300 GCA_964409865.1 uncultured Pirellulaceae bacterium | reverse complement strand
GGGCAGCGACGTTGGCTGCCCGCCGCAGCCGGACATGCCGGTGCCGCCGGAACTGGACTACGAACGCTGGCAAGGTCCCGCCCCCAGGGCCCCGTACACCGAGTACCGCGTCCACAAGCCCAAGGCCTACGAGCGACCGGGCTGGATGCGGCATCTGTACTACTGCGACGGCATGATCACCAACTGGACCACGCACTGGAACGACGGGGCCGCCTTCGCCACCGGACTGGAACGTACCGGGCCGGTCGAGATCGAGGCCAGCGGCGAGTACCCGCCGGCCGACAGCTTTTGGAACGTGCTGCTGAAGTTTGAGGTCAAGATGCGGTTTGCCAACGGCGTGCAGTGGACCTACCTGACCGACAAGCCGTTTCTGAAGATCGAGGGGACCGACGGCTGGGTCTATGCCGAATACCCGCTGCTCAAAGTCAAACTCGATGGCCGCGAAGGTTACCTTTATTTCAGCGAAAGTCGGTCCAAATCGCCGCCCGAGCTGATGCCGGCGCCGGCGGCCCGCCCGGACGACATCCGGTTTTACGTCAAGTCCGACAAGCAGGACTTCATCGACTGCGTCAAGTCGCGCGGCGAGACGCTGGAACCGGCCGAAGTCGGCCACCGCGTCACGTCGCTGGGGCACCTGGGCCACATCGCCATCCAGGTGGGGGCCAAGCTCACGTTCGACCCCGAACAGGAACGGTTCATCGGCAACGACGCAGCCAACGCCTTGATCGACCGGCCGATCCACAGCCCGAAGCCCTGCCTTCCCCGAAATCACAGCCTCGGTGAGCTGCAATCGGCCCTAAAACCGCTACAACCGGCAGAATCTAACTAAAGCTCCCACCTTCAGAATGCCGAACTGGGATGTAGTCGTTTCTGGACCCGATATCCGTTCGGTAGTGAGGTTGTCATGAGGAGCAAACGATTCTCGTGGGTCGCCGTGCTGGTGCTAGCAGGTCTAAACGGCTGCGCCATGTGTGACAACTCTCAGGACTGCTCGTATCCAGCCTTCGGCGGAAAATGGCAGCGTGACAATCCGTTTTCGGGTCGAGTCGGGTCGCTCTTCGATCCGGCGGGCAGCCACATCAGCGAGCAAATGATGCTGGCGGAAGAGGGGCCGACTCTGGCCGAGCCCGAGGCACCTGAGCCCGAGCCTGCCGAAATCGTGGAAGGACCCGAGACCGCCGAAAGTGCAGAGCCCAGCGAAGACGTAAAGCCCACCGAAGGGCCAGAGCCGACCGAAGCGCCCGCGGCCATGCCCGAGTCGACGCTCGAAAAGCTGCTTGACCAGACTCCCCCGGCGAGGGACGAGGCGGAGACGATGCCGGAAACGGCCGAGAAGACGGAATCCGGCAAAGAGGCGAAACCGGCAGAGGACCGGGATGTTCCGGAGGCCGACCTGCAACTGCCCGCCATGCCGGACGAGATGCCCAAGACGGAGAAAACCAAGGACGGCGGAACGAATCTGCTGCCGCCGTTGGAGCTTCCGCCTGTGCCTTGAATCGGAAAGACGCATCGCGGCTTGATGTTTCTGCGCGGATTGTCGCCGGCTGGTGATCCCGCCTCCTGGAATAGCGGCGGTCGAAGTCCTGGGTTACACTGATGATCCTGTCGGTGGTTTTCACAGGACTTTGGGCAGCTTCCATGACAAAATCTCCTACGACCGACGCGGTATTCCTGCACGGCGACGACAATGTCTGCGTAGCGGCCCGGCAGTTGGCCGCCGGTGTGCAAATTGTCGGGGGCGACCAGCGGGTGACCCTCCATGGCCCTGTCAAACTAGGGCACAAAATCGCTGTCGTGCGGATTCCGCGAGGGCAACGCGTCGTCAAGTACGGCCAAGCGATCGGTGTGGCCACGGAGAACATCGAAGCGGGCGAGTGGGTGCATACGCGCAATCTGAGCAACGGGGACATGGAACTCGACTACGCGCCCGCCACGCAGATTCCTTCGCCTCCCGCGCCGATCACGGACCGCACCTTTCAGGGCTATCGCCGCGCCAACGGCAAGGCGGGCACGCGGAACTACATCGCCGTGATCTCGACGGTCAACTGCTCGGCCTCGGTCTGCAAGTTCGTGGCCCAACGGTTCGATCGCACGCTGCTGAAGGACTATCCCAACGTCGACGGCGTGATCGCCTTGAAGCACAACGGCGGGTGCGGCATGGCGTACCGCGGACTGGCGCACGAGATGTTGAACCGGGTCCTCGCTGGAACCGCCAGGCATCCCAACATCGGCGCGTACCTGTTGATCGGTTTGGGCTGTGAACAGGGCACGATGGACTATCTGTTGGAGAGCCAGCGGCTGGTCCAGATCGGCGGCCTGCCGGGGCCGCCCGGCGAGCCGCCGGTGTTCTGCATGCAGGACTTGGGCGGCACGGTCAAGACGGTGGAAGCGGCGGTCCGTAAAGTCGCGGAGTTGCTGCCGCGAGCCAACGACGTCCGCCGCGTGCCGATTCCCGCCGGAGAATTGATCCTGGGTTTGGAGTGCGGCGGGTCCGACGGGAATTCGGGCATCACCGCGAACCCCGCCGTGGGCGCGGCCGCGGACCTGGTCGTGGCCTGCGGCGGCACGGCGATCCTGGCGGAAACGCCGGAGATCTGCGGGGCCGAACATCTGCTGACGCGACGGGCCGTGTCGCGGGAAGTCGCCGACAAGCTGATCGAGCGGGTCAAGTGGTGGCAGTGGTACACGGGCATCTTCGGCGTCGAGGTGAACAACAATCCGTCGGTCGGCAACAAGGAAGGCGGCTTGACCACGATCGCGGAAAAGAGCCTGGGAGCGGTGGCCAAGGGCGGTACCACGGCGCTGGTGGACGTCTACCAGTACGCGGAGCCGGTGACCGCCAAGGGGCTGGTCTTCATGGATACGCCCGGATACGATCCGGCGAGCACGACGGGGATCGTCGCCGGCGGAGCCAACGTGGTTTTGTTTACCACGGGACGCGGCAGTTGCTTCGGCTGCAAGCCGGCGCCGTCGATCAAGGTCGCCACCAACACGCCGGTCTTCGAGCGGATGATCGACGACATGGACATCGACGCGGGCCAAATCCTCAGCGGCCGGAGCGTGGCGGACGTAGGCCGGGAGATCTTCGAGGAGGTCTTGGCCGTCGCCGGCGGCCGGAAGACGAAGAGCGAGTTGTGCGGCATGGGCGAGGAAGAGTTCGTGCCCTGGACGGTTGGACCGGTCTTGTGAAGCGGAGCCCCGAAATGCCGGAACCGCCCCCCGCATCGACGCTGATCGTGATGGCGACTTATAACGAGTTACAGAACCTCCCGGACTTGACCGAGGAGATTCTCCGGCACGCGCCGGATGTTCACCTGCTGGTCGTGGACGACAATTCGCCGGACGGAACGGGCCGCTGGTGCGACGAGCGGGCGGCGGCCGATCGTCGCTTTCAGGTCATTCATCGTCCCGGCAAGCTGGGTCTGGGAACCGCCACGATCGCCGGCCTGCGTTACGCGGTGCAACAGAATTACGAATACGCGCTGGTGATGGACGCCGACTTCAGCCACCATCCGCGCTATCTGCCGGACCTGCGCCGGGGGATCGAGTCCGAGGGATCCGGACCACCGCCCGACGTCATGATCGGTTCCCGGTACGTGCCCGGCGGCGGCGTCCAAGGCTGGCCCTGGCCGCGGCGGTGGATGAGCCGTGGCGTGAACCGGTACGCACGCTGGTGGTTGCGGTTGCCGGGCAGCGACATCAGCAGCGCCTTTCGTTGTTACCGCGTGGCCACGTTGCGCCGCCTCGATTGGAATTCCGTCCGCGCCCGGGGCTACGCCTTCGAGGAGGAGATCCTCTGGTGGCTTCGCCGGCACGGCGCCCGCTTCGGCGAAACGCCAATCGTGTTTGTCGACCGCCAGCGCGGCCAGTCGAAGGTCGACGCACGCGAGGCGTTGTCCGCCATCTGGAACATCTTCATCCTTGGCCTCCGAGGCTGGTTCACGCGGCCGGCCGCATCCTCCAAGCCCTCCCCGACAACGCCATGATCCGTGTACTGCAGATCATCCCGTCGCTGGATCGCTGCGGGGCAGAGAAACAACTGGTCTTGCTGTCCACCGGCTTGCCGCGGGACCAGTTCGACGTCCACGTCTGTGCGCTGACTCGCGGCGGTCCGCTGGAACAGCCGTTGCGCGACGCCGGCATCCCGCTGACGATCATCGGCAAGTCCTGGAAGATCGACCCGCTGGCCTATCACCGGCTGAAACGACACATCGTCGGGCTGCACCCGGACATCGTCCACACCTGGATCTTTGCCGCCAACGCCTACGGGCGGCTGGCCGCCCAAGCGGCGGGAGTCAAACAC
This sequence comes from uncultured Pirellulaceae bacterium, assembly GCA_964409865.1. Classification (GTDB taxonomy): domain Bacteria; phylum Planctomycetota; class Planctomycetia; order Pirellulales; family Pirellulaceae; genus Anammoximicrobium. The sequence continues at coordinate 2,997 of CAYPGE010000442.1, read as the reverse complement.
ATCCTGGCCGGGGAGCGGTGCGTCGACCAGTGGAAACAGTGGCACGAACTGGCCATCGACCGGTACTTGGCGCGGCGCACCGAACGGATTGTCACCAACAGCTCCGGCGTGCGGGAGTTTTATATCGAGCGGGGCCTGCCGGACAAGTTCGTCATCATTCCCAACGGCGTTGCCCCCTTCGCGCCGGCCGTCTCGGCCTCGCGCGAGGAAATCCTGGCGGAACTCGGCCTGCCAGCCGACGCGCGTCTGATCGTGGCCATCAATCGCCTCTGGCCGCAAAAGCGAGTCAAGGACCTGATCTGGGCCGCCGACCTGCTGAAGATCGTCAACGCGCACGCGCATCTGTTGATCATCGGCGACGGTCCTCAACGCTGGCGGCTGGAACGATTCCGCGATCAGTGCGAGATCCAGGACCGCGTCCACCTGCTGGGACAGCGGGACGATGTGCCCCGACTGCTGCCCCACTGCGACTGTCTCTGGCTGGGCAGCGCGTATGAAGGCCAGTCGAACGCGATCCTGGAGGCCATGTCCGCCGGTCTGCCCGTGATTGCCACCGACATCGCGGGCAATCGGGACTTGGTGGTGCCCGAAGAAACCGGTTACCTGGTTCCGGTCGGCGACCGCGCGGCCTTTGCCCGCTGGACCCACGCGCTGTTGAACGACCGGGAACTCGCCCGCCGTCTGGGCTCAGCCGGCAGGCAACGCGTGTTGACCGAGTTCTCGGTCGAAAAAATGGTCGCCGGCCACGCGGCGCTGTATCAAGAACTGTGCTGAATGAACAGTACGTCGCCGTCTTGGACCAGGTATTCCTTGTGCTCTTTCCGCATCAGGTTGTGAGCTTTGACTTCGCGCTCGCTGCCCAGGCGGAGCAGGTCGGTAACCGTCATGACTTCGGCCCGAATGAAGCCGTGGGCCAGGTCCGTGTGAATGCCGCCGGCCGCTTCGACTGCCGTGCCGCCTTGGTGGATCAGCCAACTGCGGACCTCTTTCTCGCCCGCCGTAAAGAACAGCATTTGGCCCGAAACGTTCATGATTTGCCGAATTAGGGCCTCGCGGTCCACCGGCTGCAGGTCCATCTCTCGGCAGAATTCATCTCGCTCGTCGTCCGGCATTTTGGTTAAGCCCAGTTGCAGGTTCAGCGAGACGGCCACCAAGTCGACTCCGGGTGGGGCACATGTGGAAAACCGCTCCGGCTCCGCATCATCGTCCGCGGCGTTGACCACGATCAAACGGGGCTTTTCGCTGAACAACTGGAACGAGCGGATGGCACGGGCTTGTTCGACCGACAATTCCTCTTGGTGCAGCGGGCGTCCCGACTCCAGGGTCGCCAGCAGCGGCTCCAGGATGGCCAACTCCTTCTCCAACTCTTCCCGATTCGGACGCGGTTTCTTGATCTGGTCGCGCAGCCGCTCGATCCGCCCGGAAACGACGTCCAGGTCGGCCAGCAACAGGTCGTCCTCGAATCGCACCATATCGGCGGCGGCGTCCGAGCCGTCGAACGCGGCGACGACCAGCACCAGGCAGCCGGCCTCGCGGATCTTCGCCAGCTTGGCCGCACTGCCTTCGTGCGAGCGGCTCAAGCCGGGCGTATCGACGATCTCCAGGTGGGCGTGAGTTATTTTCTTGGGCTGGTAGATCTTGCAGAGTTCCGCCACGCGAGGATCGACGATGGCCGCCGTCGCCATCTGCGTCTCGTGATGGTGTGACGGATTGGGCGTCACGCCCGTCAGCCACTCGAACAAGGTGCTCCTGCCCGAGCCTTGATAGCCGACAATTCCAATTTTCATCAGTCCAGCCCTTTAACGCGGCCTTGCAGCCGCAACCCGAGTAGCATGGCTCTCCGAGCCGTGCAAAGTACTCAGCACGGCTCGGAGAGCCATGCTACAAAAATGGGTGCCCAGCGCGCATAATGCGGACTGGAACTCAAAACCCATTCGACGCTGTCCAAGTGAGCAAAGTTAAGCTTTCTCCGGCGCTGATACAACGGGTCTGCGGGGGCATTTCTTGCAACGGCTCGAATCATGCGCTGCCGGCTTGCAGTGGGAGGCTCTAGGGGCGAGAATAGGGAACCTGCGTAACAGCATCAGCTCGTTCCAGCCGCTTGGCTCGTACCGAGCCAGTCCGGAGGGACGGTCTGTTGCGGAGCCACCAGCCTTTATCTTTCCGGAGACCCCACCGTGTCCCATTTCTGCACAACGCCCCCCTTCGCCGGACCCCGACTCAATTCGGCTCCCCGCGTCCGATGGTATCGGCGAGCTGCCGTGCTTGCGGTCGCTGCCGCAACGCTCTTGACCACGCTGGCCGTGCCCGCGACGGCCGAGATCTGGAAGGACGCGACCGGCCAGTTCCAGGTCGAAGCGGAATTCCTCGGCATCCGCGGACAGGATCTTTACCTGAAGAAGACCAACGGCGTGACGATCAAGGTCCCGCTGGCCCGGCTGAGCGCCGAAAGTCAGCAATTGGCTCGCCAGCTGGCCATGCCCGCGGCCCCCGCGGCGCCCGCGGTCCCCGCCGCGCCGGGCGCCGCTGACACGCCGGTCACCGCTCCGATGCCGGGCGCCGCCGACACGCCGGACGCCGCCGCGCGAGCGCTCGTGGCGAACTTGGAAGCCGGCAACCTGCGGGCGGTCTGGGACGCGCTGCCATCCCGCTACCAAAGCGACGTCAACGACCTGGTCCACACGTTCGCCACCAACATGGACGCCGATGTTTGGAAGGTCGGTGTCGGCGTGGTGCAAAAATACGTCCGCGTGCTCAAGGAAAAGAAGGAGTTCATCCTCAAACAACCGGCCCTGGCCCAGTCGCCGGTGGACCCTAAGACCGCCGCCGAGACATTGAACGGCCTGGTGGAAGTCCTGGGTACGATTACCTCCAGCGATCTTGCCGATTTGGAGAAACTCAAGACCTTGGAAGTCGGCGTCTTCCTGGACGGCACGGGCAAGAAGGTCGGGGAGAAAATGGCCGCGTTGGCCAAAGCCCTGGATGAGAAAAAACTGT
>CAYPGE010000441.1:0-7324 GCA_964409865.1 uncultured Pirellulaceae bacterium | reverse complement strand
GCAGTTGCTCCAGCTGTGCGAGCGGCCCGGCATTTACGCCCGCTTCATGCGCCACGTGTGCCGCCGCGCCGGCCGGAGGTACAAGTCCAGCCTGTTCCACTTCGGGAACGAGCCCAGCGTGTTGCAGACACCGGATCGGATCACGCTCACGTTGTCGATCGATGACGAAGTCTTCAAGCCGATCATCCAGGGCCTGTACTTCGCCCACGGCTCGCCTCTCGAGTTCCGCGTGCTGCCCGTCGAGATCCTGGGGACCGTCTACGAGCGGTTCCTGGGCAAGGTCATCCGTCTGGCGCCGGACCGTCAAGTCAAGATCGAAGAGAACCCGGAGGTGCGCAAGGCCGGCGGCGTCTACTACACGCCGGCCCCCATGGTCGATTACATCGTCCAGCAGACGGTCGGACGCAAGACCCAAAGAAGAAGCCCCGCCCAACTGGCCGGCGCCGATGGCGAGCCGCCCTTGCGCGTCCTGGACATGGCGTGCGGCAGCGGCTTGTTCCTGTTGGACGCCTACCAGCGCCTGCTTGACCACTGCCTGAAGTGGTACATCGAGCACGATCCGAATAGCTGGCGGCGTGAGGTCTATCGGGCGTCCCGTCACGGCCCATGGCGGCTCACCATCGCGGAACGCAAACGGATCCTGACCACTCACATCTTCGGCGTGGACATCGATCCGCGAGCGGTGGAAGTGACCAGGTTGTCCTTGTTGCTGAAAGCCTTGGAGGGAGAACACGACGCCGCGCCTTCCCCGCAACGGAAGCTGGTTCACGACCGTGCTCTGCCCAATCTGCCCGACAACATCAAGTCCGGAAACTCCCTGGTCGGCCCGGATTGCTTCGCCGGCAAGCCGCTCCCGGAGGCAGACATAATCCGGCGGATCAATCCCTTCGACTGGAACACCGCCTTTCCGGAGGCGATGAAGGCTGGCGGTTTCGACTGTATCCTGGGGAACCCGCCGTACGTCCGCGTTCAGACCATGAAGAAATGGGCGCCGCTGGAAGCGGAGGTCTATCAGGAGCGGTTCCGCGCCGGCCGAGCGGGCAACTTCGACATCTACGCGGTCTTCATCGAACAAGGTCTGAAGCTGCTGAATCCGAAGGGACTGCTCGGTTTCATCTGCCCGCACAAGTTCTTCAACGCCCAATACGGAGCACCGCTCCGCGACCTGCTGTCCCAGGGCCGGCATCTTGCGCACATCGTGTACTTTGGAGCGCAGCAGGTCTTTCCTGGTGCGACCACCTACACCTGCCTGTTGTTTCTGGCCAAAGCCGGGCGCCGCAAGTGCCGGTTCGTCAGTGTCCCCGATCTGGCGGCCTGGATGAGCAGCGGCGCCGGGGTGCGAGGAGACTTGGCGGCGGAGAAGATCGACGGCGGAGTTTGGAACTTCACGGTGGGGCAAGGCGCGGAACTCGTCCAGCGGCTCAAGGACACGCCCGTCAAGCTTGGCGACGTGGCGGATATCTTCGTCGGACTTCAAACCAGCGCCGACGACGTGTTCATCCTGGACGCGGTCCCGCCCCCGCGGGAGGGAAAACCACGTAGGCTGGGTCTCCGACCCGTCCGGGACGGGTCGGAGACCCAGCCTACTGAGTTCGTAGTGCCGGCTTCAGCCGGTCGAGCCGGGCCAGGGGACGGGTCGGAGACCCATCCTACTTTCGAACCGCGGACTTCCCGGATTCTGCGATTGCGATCGAAATCGCTCGACGCCGAAGTCACGCTCGAGAAGGATCTTCTGTTTCCGCTGGTCAGCGGTACCGATGTCCAGGGCTACGCGCCGCTGCCGGAGCGGCAGTTCGTTCTGTTTCCCTACCAGGTGAGCGACGCCGGGGTGCGTCTGCTTCCCCTGGAGGAGATCGAGGCCCGCTTTCCCCAAACGGCCGAATACCTGCGACAAAACCAAACACGGCTCGAAGACCGGGAAAGGGGCCGGATGAAACGCGGCCCCTGGCATGGATACGTGTACCTCAAGAACATGAAACGCCAGGGGCAGATCAAGATCTGCGTGCCCCGCCTCGTGGACCGCCTGTGCGCCGGATGGGATGGCCAAGGCACGCATTTCCTGGATAACGTCGATGTCGGCGGAGTCACGCTCAAGCCGGCCCACGCCAGCTGCGATCTGCGGTATCTCCTGGCCTTGCTGAACTCCCGGCTGCTAGCCTGGTTCTTTCCGCACGTCAGTGCCCCGTTCCGCGGGAATTGGATGTCGGCCAACCGTCAATTCCTTTCGCAGTTGCCGATTCGCAAGATCGACTTTTCCGACCCCCTCGACCGTTCCCGCCACGACCGTTTGCTGGATTTGGTGGACCAGGTGCTGGCGCTGCACCGACAGGCGGCCGGCATGAACACCGCCCACCCCTCGGCCTCGCTGTCCCGCCAGATCGCCGCCACCGGCGTCCAGATCGACGATCTTGTCTACGGCCTGTACGGCCTCTCCGAAGACGAAGTCCGCATCGTTGACGGGGCCGCGACGGAGGTCACGAAGTAGTGGTGCCGATCGTCCGGGAGAAACGCAAGCCGGAGCTGGAAACGGCGGGGGGCCTTTCCCCTCAGTCTTCTTCCTCGCCCGGGTTCATCCCCAGTTGCCGCATCTTGCGATACAAATTGGATCGGTGCAGCCCCAAGCGTTCGGCGGCAGTGGTCATGTTGCCGCCGGTCGCGGCGATGTGGCGGTTGATGTACTCGGCCTGGAACCGCCGGGTGGCGGCGTTCAAGGGTTGGTCCAGGGCGAGGATCGCGGACGAGGCCGGATCGGGGGCCAGGATGAAGGAAAGGTCCTCCGCCTGGACCTTGTCGCCCTGCGTCAGGTACGCCAGACGTTCCATCAGGTTCCGCAATTCGCGTATGTTGCCCGGCCAGGTGTGGCTGAGCAGCCGCTTGCGGGCCGCCGCCGTCAACTTCGGCCGGCGGCGGCGAGCTTTGACGCTGAATTCCTCCAGGAAGTGCTCGGCTAGCAGCAGCACGTCTTGGCCGCGTTCCCGAAGCGGCGGCAGATCCAGCGTCACGACGTTCAGACGGAAAAAGAGGTCTTCGCGAAATCCCCGTTCGCGCACCATCTTGGCCAGGTTCTGGTTCGTCGAGGCGATCACGCGGGCGTCGGTGTGAATCGGCCGCGAGCCGCCGACGCGGACGACCACCTTTTCCTCCAACACCCGCAGCAGCTTCGCCTGGCCGCCGGGGCTCATATCACCGATCTCGTCCAGGAACAACGTGCCGCCGCTGGCCGATTCGAACTTGCCCGGCCGCGCTTCGTGCGCGTCGGTAAAGGCGCCTTTCTCGTGGCCGAACAGTTCGCTTTCCAGCAGCGTTTCGGTCAGCGCCGCGCAGTTCACGGCCACCAGCGGCTGGTCCCGCCGATGGCTAAGGTAGTGAATCAGTTGCGCGACGACTTCTTTGCCGGTGCCGTTCTCGCCCAAGATCAGAATTGCCAGATCCGTATCGGCGATGCGGCTGACCGTGGCCCGCAAGGACTCGATCGCGGGACACTCGCCGATCATCCGCACCCGCTGTGCCGCCTGGTCGGTCAAGTGCCGTTGTACCTTCAGCAGCTTTTCGTATTGCTGGGTGTTCTCCAAGGCGACGGCCGCGTGAATCGCCAACTCGGTCAGCGCCGTTTGGTCGTCGTCCGTGAAATCGCCGCCGACTTTGTTGAGCATTTCGAAGGCGCCGAACAATTCACCCTGCGGCGAGCGCAGCGGAACGCAAAGCAAATTGCGGGTTCGGAAGCCCAGTTGGCGATCCACGCTGCGATCGACTTCCCGCTGCGCCTCGTCCCGATCCACGCGCCTCGATTCGCCGGTCTGAATCACCTGCCCCACTACGCCCGCGTTGTCGGGCAGTCTCAGTTCGTCGTCTTCGACACCCAACGCCGGACGGCCCACGAGCGTGCGGTTGGCCTTGTCCCACAGGAAAATGCTGGCGCGTTCGGCAGCCAACAACTGCGTCGAGGCTTTCGCGATCTGCTGCAACAGATCGTCCGTCCTTTGGTTTTGGTTCCAGTGCCGGCTGATCTCGACGATCTTCTCCAATCGCTCGATCCGGCGACGGCTGCGATCCTGCTGCCGAACCGCCGCCAGACCCGCCGCGAGCAGACTCGCCAGGTCTTGAATCCGTGCTTCGCGCTTGCCCGAAGCCCCGCTCAGGCTGTGCGCCGCGAGCACTTCCCCGCTGCCGGAGCGCGGCCCCAGCGGCGCGGCTGACCAAGCCCCCTCCGACACCGGTGACTCGCGGTCCAGCACGTCGGCCAGCAAGGCGAGGGGCGGCTTGTGCCTCAACCCCGCCGAGGCCAGCGATCGCCATTTGCCCCGTTCAGCGCGGTGCAACGTCACGAAGTCCGCACCGCTGGCCGCTAGCAACAACGGCAACGCTTCCTCCAAAAACGCAGGCACCTTGTCGTGTTCCGCCGCCAGCAACAAGATTTGCTTTGCCAGCTGGCCCGATGATTCCGGGCGAACGCCTTGAGTTGTCACGTCTTCCCTCTGTATTCAGTTTGACTGGCCCCTGCAATCAATAAGATAACAAATTGAGCCAGCTTTGCGCAACCGGATAGTCCAAAACGGTGATTGCCGCTATCTTGTTAGGTAGTCGGTGACCGGTGATCGGTGACCTGAAGCAACGACGGGAGACAATTGCATGGGACTGTTTGACGGCAAGAAGGGGTTGATTGTCGGCGTGGCGAACGACCGTTCCATCGCCTGGGCAATTGCCCAGACGATCATGGAGGAGGGAGGCGAATGCGGTTTTACGTACTTGCCCGACTCGCCCTACGAAGAAAAGAGGAAGAACGAGCGCCGGGTGGCCCAATGTCTGGCCAAGTACCCGCAGGCCAAGTTCCTCCTGCCGCTGGACGCGCAGAGCGACCGGCAGATCGCCGAAGTCATGCGGGCGACTCACAAGGCATTCGACAAGATCGACTTCCTGCTGCACTCGATCGCTTTCGCCGACCGCAAGGATCTGGGGCGGGAAACCGTCAAAACCGGCCGCGAGGGTTTCAAACTGGCGATGGACGTCAGCGTGTACAGTCTCCTGGCCATTGCTCATGGGGCTCTGCCGTACCTCAGTCCGCGGTCGTCGATTCTGACGATGTCCTACTTCGGCGGCGAGAAGTGCGTCCCCGGCTACAACGTGATGGGCATCTGCAAAGCGGCCCTGGAGTCCGCCGTGCGCTACTTGGCCTTCGACCTGGGACCGCGCGGCACCCGCGTCAACGCGCTCAGCGCCGGCCCGTTGAAGACGCTGGCGGGTTCAGCGGCCGGGGCCACGGAGATGCTGTCCATGTACGAGCACATGGCCCCGCTGGGACGCAACATCACCCATGAAGAAGTCGGCCGCAGCGGGGCGTTCCTGCTGTCCGACTACTCGGACGGGATCACCGGCGAAATCTTGCACATCGACGGCGGCTACAACACCATGGGTTCGCCCGGCCGCTTGTTGGACCTGATGAAAGCGGCGCGGCACAAGGCATGAGCAACATCGACTGTCAACATATCCGCAATTTCTGTATCATCGCCCACATCGACCACGGCAAAAGCACGCTGGCCGATCGACTGCTGGAGTACACCGGCACCGTGAGCGAGCGCGAGATGCGCGACCAGCTGCTGGACGACATGGACCTGGAGCGGTCGCGCGGGATCACGATCAAGGCCAGTGCCGTGCGCCTGCAATACGACTGGCACGGCGAGACCTACGAGCTGAACCTGATCGACACGCCCGGCCACGTAGATTTCGCCTATGAAGTCTCCCGGTCGCTGATCTGTTGCGAAGGCGCCTTGTTGCTGGTGGACGCGTTTCAGGGCGTCGAGGCGCAAACGGTGGCCAACACCTACGCCGCCTTGGAAAACAATCTGACCATCGTGGCGGCGCTGAACAAGATCGACCTCAAGCACGCCCGCTTGGATGAGGTGCTGCTGGAGATCGAACACTCGCTGGCCATCCACGCCGACGAGGTGCTGCGGGTCAGCGGCAAGGCCGGGGTCGGGATTGCCGAGTTGCTCGAAGCGATCATCACCCGCATCCCGCCGCCCCAGGGCGACCCGGGCGCGGCGCTGCAGGCCATGGTCTTCGATTCGCATTACGACGAGTTCCGTGGCGCCATCACTTACGTCCGCGTGATGAACGGACGCGTCCGTAAGGGCCAGAAGATCAAGTTCCTGCAGGCCGGCCTGACGTACGAAGTGCTGGAACTCGGCCAGTTCGCCCCTCGCCGGCGACCGTGCGACGAACTGCAGGCGGGCCAGGTCGGCTACCTGATCTGCAACATCAAGTCCCTGGAGCACGTCCACATCGGCGACACGGTCAGCACGCCGGATCGTTCCGCCGAGCCGCTGGCGGGCTACCATCCGCCGCAACGGATGGTGTACTGCGGACTGTATCCGTCCGACGGGCAGGATTTTTCCGAGTTGCGGGACGCGCTGGAAAAGCTGTCGATCAACGATCCCAGCTTCGAGTTCCAGCCGGAGACCAGCGAAGCGCTCGGCTTCGGCTTCCGCTGCGGCTTCCTCGGTTTGTTGCACATGGAGATCATCCAGCAGCGACTGGAGCAGGAGTCCAACATCGACCTGGTGCAGACCGCTCCGAACGTGACGTACCAGATTGCCACCCGAGGCGGCGAGGTGCTGGAGATCCATCGGCCTCAGGAGGTCCCCGACGCGGGCGAGATCGAAGAGTTCCGCCAGCCCGTCGTGCGGGTGAACCTGATCGTGCCCAGCCAGTACATCGGCGCCGTGATGAAGCTGTGCATGGACCGTCGCGGCGTGCCGCAGGGGACGGAATACCTTTCGCCCACGCGGGCCATGCTCCGCTACGACCTGCCGCTGGCCGAGGTGATCTACGATCTGCACGACAAGCTGAAGAGCGCCACCCGCGGCTACGGCACGATGAATTACGAGCTGCTGGGCTACTTTCCGGCCGATCTCGTCCGCCTGGACATCCTGGTCAACGGCAACCGCGTCGACGCCTTGAGCGTGATCTGCGACCGCGCGGACGCCGACCGCCGCGGCCGGGCCGTGGTCAAGAAGCTCAAGAGCGAGATCGACCGCCACATGTTCGAGGTCGCCGTTCAGGCGGCGATCGGCGCCCGCGTCATCGCCCGCGAAACGGTGCCGGCCATGCGGAAAAACGTCACCGCCAAATGCTACGGCGGCGACATCACGCGGAAAAGAAAGCTGTGGGCCAAGCAACGCGAAGGCAAGAAGCGGATGAAGTCCATTGGGCAAGTGGATATCCCGCAGAAGGCCTTCATGGCCGTGCTCGAAACGGGAAGCGAGAGTTAGAGCCGCTAACAAAACCGTTCGGCGCGGGTCTCTGACCCCGCCGAAACCGCCGACCG
>CAYPGE010000440.1:1310-7349 GCA_964409865.1 uncultured Pirellulaceae bacterium | reverse complement strand
CACATGCCACCCAGGCGATTTGCACCAATCGCGGCCAGTTGCCGGCGTCGCTGGGCGGCGCGGACCAGGCCCGCGGCAGGCCCGAGGTCTCGGTGTCGAAGAAGAGATACATGGCGTCACGTCCCTTGACGAGAAACCTTGAAGATGCCCGGATTCTCTGAAAAGCCGGACTTCTGACTCACTCCGCCTTGATCGCCTGCTTGACCGATTTCAGCGTTTCCGCTTCCGGCAGCTGTTTGTAGTAGTCGTCCAGCGGATAGCATCCGGAGACCAGCCCGTGGCGCGGCCCGGTGGTGCAGTCGCTGAACGTCCGGCAGATTCGTTTTCGCTGCAGTTGCCCGCGCTGCAGCGCGTCGGCCGGCATCTCCGGATAGGCCAGCACCATCCGCCCGATGCCCACCAGGTTGATCCAGCCCGCCCGGACGACAGCTTGGGCCACGTGCGGTAGATAGTCCTGCAGGTAGGTGTAGCCCGTACCGACCATCGGCAAGTCGGGAAACGCTTGCTGGCACGAGCGCGCGGCGCGAATCTGCCGAGCGACACCGACCAGGGGATCTTCGGGCGGCTGGTAGCCGTCGCTGGGCGGGAAGATCGCCGGCCGCTGGATGTGCGGATTGTAGTAGGGGCTGCCGCACGTGAGGTTGATGGCCGCCACGCCCAACTCGCGGAGGACGCCGATCAGCCGCAGCGGCTCGGTCAAATCGTATTCCAAGGGATTGTCTTCCCGGCAGCCAAAACCGTACTGGTAGGGCAGCAGGTCCTCGTAACGCATGGGTTGCCCCACTTCGCGGCTGGTCTTGAAGGGCGGAATGTCAAACGCGCTCAGCCGCACGCCGACCAGCAAGTCCGGGTACACGTTGCGAAGGCGGGCCACGATCGTGCGCAGGATTCGCGTGCGGCCGTCGAAGTCGCCGCCGAACCGGCCGGGACGGACGCGAGCGCTCAAGAACTCGTGCAGCAGATAGCCGTGACAGGCCTTGACGTCGACAAACTGGAAGCCGACCTCCTGGGCCAGGCCCGCCGCGGCGACGTAAGTATCAATCAGCCGCTCCAAGTCGTCATCGGTCCAGACGACGGAATCGTCCTGCGGAGCGATGCCGAACTTGGCGTCCAGCAGCGGATGGTGATACGCGATTCGTGGCTCCAGCTGTTTCGAATGCGGGCGGCAGAACCGGCCCGAATGGGTCAACTGCAGCCCAATCAGCAGATCGTCGGTCGTGCCGAAATGCTGGCGGTGGGCGGCGGTCAGTTCGCGCAGCAGCGCCGCCAGGCCGGCGCGGTTTTCCGGCGTGGCCAGGGTCTGATTCGGGTTGGCTCGGCCATCGCCTTGCACGGCCGCCGCCTCGCCGCCCCAGATCAGCTTGGCACCGCTGAGCCCGAAATGGCGCCAGCGGCGCAAGGTGTGCGGCGAAGGCGATCCGTCGCGGTTGGCGTCCCAACCTTCCATCGGATGGACGCACCAGCGGTTGCCCACACGAAAGCCGCCGATCTGGATGGGAGCCGCCAACGGCGAGCCCTGCTCGGCCGTGAGAATCTGGTCGTCGACGGGCAGATCCAAGGCCAGCTCCTGGAGCCGCGTGCGAAAGGCCTCGACCGTCTTCAACTGCGCGATTTTCGGGTACGATTCTGCCATCTCCTAAACCTCCGGCTTGACCCCCAGCCGTCGTAGTTGCTCGGCGAGCTTTTCCGCCCGCTCGCCACCCGTCACGAGGAGTTCCCCGTCCGCATCGACCCATCGCAACCACGTGTTGTCATGCTCCTCAAAAACGCCATGCCACAGCCGCAATCCCAGTCCGATATCCGGCAGCGGGATTGGATTGTCCAGACTCCGATAACTGTAACGGTGGAGTTCGTAGACGCGCAGGGTCTCGTCGCTCAGCATCCTCTCGGGATCGTAAATCACGTAGTAGGGGACGCGAATCTGGGCGTATCCTTTGAGTTTGTCGGAAGCCTCGCCGCCCCGGCGATTCGAGACGATTTCGATCACCACGTCCGGTGGTTTTCCGTATTCCCACATGAAATAGGAGCGGTGCGACTTGGGCCATAAGTCGTCCGGACAGCGGACATCCAGGCTCAAAAGCACGTCCGGCACGAACGGAGGCTGCTCGACGGCGTAGAACAGTCCCACGTTGGCCATCGCCAGGAAGGAACGACCTGGCCCCGGACCGGCCCAGGACGTGTAGAGAGGTTCGGTCAACAGCCGCTGTTGCTTTTCGGAGAACAGGTTGTCCACAGGCGTATCATCCTCCGTTGCGAGATGTTCCACGCTGGGACGCACGTCCAGCGGCGGAGTGAGCGAGGGTGTCGCAAGCGAAGGCGGGGTCATGGTTCAAGTCCTGGAGCAAGAGTCCATGTTCGGCTGGCAAGCACCACGCGAGCCTGCCCAGCGCACGTTGCCATTGTAGCAGAGAACCGCGGTAGCCGCCTAGCAAAGACCGGGTGAAACCCGTAAGCTTTCTTGCCCCCACGCGGCCGGCGTCCGCGGCCGAATCCATCCAAAACATGGAATAGGAGGAAACAGAGGCACCCGGCGGCCGCTCTTGCTCGGTTGTCCCTGTTCTTTCCTGGGCAAAACGCCCGCAGGAATACTCGAAAACGCCGAATCGCAGTGCGAGGTGCGCGGCGACAACTCCGGACAAAAAAGACGCCTGAGGAAATGCCGAACAATCGAGACAGCTGGTGGTCCCGGCCCTGCGGCGCCCGCGAGGTGCTGGCGATCGCGCTGCCGCTGTTCATCTCCACGGGCACCTGGTCGGTGATGATGTTCGTCGACCGCATGTTCCTGATGTGGTACTCGACCAACGCCATCGCCGCCGCCATGGCGGGAGGCATGCTGTACTGGACGATGATCTGTTTTCCGGTCGGCGTGGCGGGGTACGTCAACACGTTCGTGGCCCAGTACTGTGGGGCCGAACGTCCGGAGCGGATCGGGGCGGCGACGTGGCAGGGTATGTGGATCGGCGTGTACGTCACGCCCTTGTTCCTGGCGGCGATTCCGCTGGCTCCGTCCCTGTTCCATTGGGCGGGGCACGATCCGCAGGTGATCCCTTACGAAATCGCCTACTTTCAGATCCTCTGTTTTGGCGCGCCGGCGGCTGTGATCGCCGCGGCGCAGGAGGCCCTGTTCACGGGCCGCGGCGTCACTCGAGTGGTCATGCTGGTCGACATCGCGACGTTGATCGTGAACGCGGCCCTGGACTACGCCTGGATTTTCGGCAAGTGGGGATTTCCGGAGTTGGGCATCGAGGGCGCGGCGCTGGCGACGGTGGTCAGCGGCTGGCTGCGCGTCGGTGTGTACGGCTGGCTGATGCACCGCGAGCCGGTGCGGCGGGCGTACAGCCTGGCGACGTCCTGGCGCGTGGATCGCCCGCTGCTGGGCCGCATCCTGACGTATGGCGGACCGAACGGATTTCAATTTCTGGTGGATGCGGTGGGCTTTGCCCTGATGATCCTGCTGGTCGGCCGGCTGGGCAAAACGGAGATGGCGGCCACGGCGTTGGCGTTCAACGTCAACACGGTGGCGTTCATCCCCATGCTGGGCGTCGGCATCGCCGCCAGCACGCTGGTGGGCCAGCAGTTGACGCGCGGGCGGCCCGACCTGGCGGCCCGCGCGACCTGGACGGCGTTGACCTTTGCGTTGGGCTACACCGGCCTGTGCGGCGCGTTCTTCTTGCTCACTCCGGATCTCTTCCTGCTGGGGCACCGGGCCGGCGCCGATCCGCAGGAATTCGCCCAGTTGCGGGATCTGACCGTCGTGTTGCTGCGGTTCGTCGCCGCTTACTGCCTGTTTGACGCCATGCAGATCATCTTTGCCGGCGCGATCAAGGGCGCGGGCGACACCTGGTTCGTGCTGATCGTGACCCTGCTGGTGTCGACCGTGGGCGTGGCCGTCTGCTGGTTCGGTCTGGCGCGCGGGTTGTTCTGGTGGTGGTTCGTCGTGACCGGCTGGATCTGCGCCTTGGGGACGATTTTCGGCGTGAGGTTTCTGCGCGGACGCTGGCGCGAAATGCGCGTGATCGAACGGGAGCCTTCCGGGGCCGCTCCGCAGTCCGCCTCGACCCCCTGTGACTGACGGCCTCGACCCCGGCAACCAGAAAGAGAGAATCTGTTAACATGAACACCGAACAGGCCCGGAAATCTGGGCACTCCCGGATTGCTCGATCTGCGCGGCTTTGGCTCGCGCGGCTTCGGGCCGTGTGGTTGTTCCTGGCTCTTGCCGTGATTGCCGGCTCGGCACACGCCCAACTCGTGCCCCCGCCGCTGACGGAGTACATGGGCCGGCAGATCGCGCAGACGATGCACTACGAAGGTGCGCCGTGGCTGGTCCGCGACACCCGCGAGCGCGAGGAACGCTGCTCGCTGTTGTTGGCCAATCTGGGCGTCAGGCCCGGCATGACCGTGTGCGACATGGGCTGCGGCAACGGCTACTACAGCCTGCCGCTGGCCAGGCTCGTCGGACCTGCGGGCCGCGTGCTGGCCGTGGACGTTCAACCCCAGATGCTGAAAATGCTGGAAGCACGGGAAGCCGCGGCGAACATCAACCACATCGACACGATCCTGGGGATGCCGCACGATCCGAAACTGCCGGAAGCAACGCTCGATTTGATTTTGCTGGTGGATGTGTATCACGAGTTCTCGTATCCGCAGCAGATGCTCTCTGCCCTGCGTCGGGCGCTCAAGCCGGACGGACTGATTGCGCTGGTCGAGTTCCGGGCGGAAGACCCCAGGGTGCCGATCCAACCACTGCACAAGATGAGCAAACGCCAAATCTTGAAGGAGTTTCCCGCCAATGGGTTCGAACTGGTCAAGGAATTCGACCGCCTGCCCTGGCAGCATCTGATGTTCTTTGGCCGCGACGAGTCGTTTGGACAAAGTAGCCATCACACTCCGTGTGATGATCAGCAATAAACACGGGACCGCTGTGAGAGTAGCCATCACACTCCGTGTGATGATCAGCAATAACACTGGACCGTGATTTCTCGAAGGATGCTTCCGCGCCGTCTTGGCCTGTCCTCACGCGGAGCGTGAGGGCTACTTTTTCCGGCCGCAACTCTTCTTCCGGACTCGCCTGCTGTGCGGGTTGTTTCGTCCTCTGGCAAAACAGACAAGCGGGCCGCCTCCGCTGGACGATGTTGCCGATGGGGCCGCGCTGTAGCCGCGCGACGAGGGGGGAGGCGAAATGTTCAACCGCAAGTACATGTTGCCGCTGGTCGTGGCCGCCGCGGCGGGCGGCCCTTATCTGCTGACGCAAGACAACTGGTCTCAGTCGGCGTTTCAGGCGCTGGATCGGGCGGTGACGTCCGACGACGCCAGTTCCGTCGCCACGCCGACGCCCGTGCCGGCGGTCAGCGGCGGCGTCCCGTTGCCCGACTTCCGCTCCGAATTCAGTTTTGGACGCGACGCGCAGTACCCGCGCACCAACGTGGCGGCGGATCTCGTCGGGCCGCCGGTGGCTCAACTCGGCGAGTTGCTGCGGTTCGATGTGACGCCCCAATGGGTCACCGCCCGTTGGCCGCGCGTCACCGCGACCCTGGCTGAAATCGGCCTGGAAGGCATGCGCGTCCCCGTCGTCACAGGCACCAACGTCGATGATCTGGCGGGCTCGCTGACCTACTATTTCAACCGCTACCAGCAGCTGCAGCGGCTGTCCTTCGAAGGCTACACCGGCGACGAGCGGAAACTGGTGGCCACGGTGACGCAGTACTATGGCCTGCAGCCGGAACCGACGCTGGACGCCGGTATGTACGTCGCCCGGTGGAACGGCCAGCCCAGCAGCCTGCTGCGCGTGGTCCGCGCTCCGATCATGACGCACGACTCGCCCCACTCGCAATTGCACGTGCTGCTGGAACTGAATCGGCCCGGCATGGAGTTCGGCCTGAGCCCCCAGGCGGTGGCGATTCTCGACCGCGACCGCAATTCGCGCCGCTGGTGAACCGCCGGACCTGGAAATGCATCAGCAAGGATACCCGCGGCAGCCGAAATCACTGTTCGGCGCGGGTCTTGCTGTTCGGCGCGGGTCTTGCTGTTCGGCGCGGGTCT
>CAYPGE010000440.1:0-1210 GCA_964409865.1 uncultured Pirellulaceae bacterium | reverse complement strand
CTGTTCGGCGCGGGTCTTGCTGTTCGGCGCGGGTCTTGCTGTTCGGCGCGGGTCTCAGACCCCGCCGAAACCGCCGACCGAAGGTCTCCCATTTCGGCAAACAATGTCGCCTTTCGCTCCGCGAAAGGGCGTTCTATCGCGGAGCGAAAGGCGACATTGTTCGAGGACGGCTCTTGCTCACCAAGGATACCCGCGGAAGCCGAAATCGCCCGGCGGGCCAAATTCGTAGATCTGACGGTAGTGGAAGCCGCCGTAGAACTGCGGATAGATCTCTCGCCAATAAGAGTAACGGCTCCGCGGCGATTGATCGAGTTGATAGCTCTGCTGTTGTTCGAGTGGCCGAGCCGCCGGCGGCTGAAACAGACGAAACCTTCCGGCCCGCGGTCCGCGCTGCTCCGCCTCGGCCATGCTGCACAAAAGAACCATGCCCACCAGAACGACAAGCGACAATGCGGTGCGACGCAACATGCGCATCCCCTTTCGATAACTTTTAGCTTGCGGGAACGTCAAGTCAAGCCGCTGGGACCGTTGACACTGCATTTGACGACTTGCTAGCTTCGTGAGTATGCGTCGTACCAGCGATCCCCCATTCCGCTCAGACCCACGCTTTCTGATCGAGCCGTTCGAGCCGGCGTACCTGGCCTTGGCTCGCACCGGTGGTTTGCCCGCACGCGCAGCCGCGGCACAACGAGAACTGGAAGATTGCTGCGCGTGTCCCCGCAACTGCCACGCCAACCGCTGGGCGGGCGAGACGCGCGTCTGCGGAACCGGTCGCGATGCGCGCGTCTCCAGCGCGTTCCCGCATCTGGGCGAGGAGAATTGCCTGCGGGGCTGGAACGGATCGGGCACGATTTTCTTCAGCCTCTGCAATCTGCACTGCGTCTTCTGCCAGAATTGGGACATCAGCCAGCAACCATCGGGCGAGGAATGTACGGCCGACGAAATCGCTGGTACGATGCTGGCCCTGCAGCGCAGGGGCTGTCACAATATCAACTTCGTGACGCCGGAACACGTCGTGCCCCAGGTCATCGAGGCGATCGTCGCCGCTGTGCCGGGCGGACTACGGCTGCCGATCGTCTACAATACCAGCGGCTACGATAGCCTGGCATCGCTGGCGATGCTTGACGGGATGGTGGATATCTACATGCCCGACTTCAAGTTCTGGAATGCGGAAAGCGCTCGCCGGCTGTCCAAGGCCCAGGACTACCCG
>CAYPGE010000439.1:0-7356 GCA_964409865.1 uncultured Pirellulaceae bacterium | reverse complement strand
CAATCCGCCCACGCATATCACCAAACGCATGCTCGACGAGTTCGCCGACCGGCAGCCGATCTGGGGCTGGCGAGACGATTCGCTGACGGTCATGGAACGGCAGATTGACCTGGCGGCCGACCACGGTATCGCTTTCTTTGCCATCTGCTGGTACTGGAACGCGGACCCGCAGAAGGTCGCCCAGGACCCGAAGCACACCGGCTTGCAGTTGTTCCTGAAAGCAAAGAACAACCACCGGTTGAAGTTCTGCCTGCTGGTGGCCAACCACGCCGGATTCCTGTTCCGAGACGCTGACCAATGGCAGAAGGCCGCCGAGGGGTGGCTGCCCTACTTGAAGCACCCGCAGCAGGTGACCGTGGGCGGCAAACCACTGGTGATCATCTTCAACCCGGGCAACGGCGATCAGGACGGTTTCGCCCGAGTTCAGGACATCGCTCGCAAGGCTGGACTGCCCGGCGTGGCGATTGCCGCTTGCGGTGGTGGGGACGCGAAGCGGGGTTTCACCCACGCCACGCACTACAACATCGTGCCGGGCTACGCCAGCGGGTCCGAGGCCCACAAGTTCGCCGAACTGGTCCAGGCCCATCAGCAAGCATGGCGCGGCACTCGCGAACTGCCGTACATGCCCACGTTGAGCGTAGGCTGGGACAAGCGGCCCTGGGAGGGTGATCGCGGGCTGGGGCAGAAACCCGGCTGGTACTTCCCCGACCGTACGCCCGAGCAGCTGGCCGGAGGGCTGGAGTCGGCCATCGCCTGGATGGACCAGCACCCGGAGCAGACGACCGCCGAGCGCATCGTGTTGCTTTACGCCTGGAACGAGTTCGGCGAAGGCGGCTACCTCGCGCCCACCAAGGGCGACCCCGAGGGGGCCTACTTGAAGGCCGTGAAACACGTGGTCGAGCGCAAGTGAACGATGAAGATGAATCTCGCTCAGAAAACGCAACGACGATTGTGGGCATTCCTGGTCCTGAGTTCCCTGCTGGCCAACTTCGCTGTCGGCGCGGAAACGGTGGTCTTTCGGGCCGACTTCGAGGCACCGACTCAGGCCGCGCCGCCTGCCGGCTGGTCGATGTGGGGCGCATCGAAATACAAAGACCCTGCCAACTTCACCCGCGACACGCAGCAAGCGCACGGCGGCGCCGCGAGTTTCCGCATCCATCACCCCACGCACACCGAAGGCTATGTCGTCTCGGCGCCGGAGGCGGCCATTCATCCTCAGCCAGGCAAGATGTATACGGCGTCCTTCTGGGCTCGGGGCGAGCGGGCGAGTGAGGCGGTCTTCGGTTGGACGGCCTACCGCCAAGTCAAGCCGTTCGTCGATGCGCCGTCGCCTAGCTCCTTTCCGCTGGCGGTCGAGCGGCAGTGGAAACAGTTTCATTTCGTGCTTCACGAGGGCTGGGATTTCTTCGCCGAAGACTGCCGGCATCTACTGCTGACGTTTCGAGCCACCGGCAAAGCGGAGGAAGAGCAGACGTTGTGGATTGACGATGTGGAGGTCACCGAGCAGCCGTCGCCACGGGACGGTCGCTTGGTCAATCCCGCCAGCTTGACCTACCAGAGGTTGGAGCACCGCTTGCAGCCGGGGGAACAAATCTTGGTCACGATCGACGCAGACAAGCGACTGCGCCAGACGCGCCGCGAAGTGGGCGGGGTTTCGTTCCATCGGGTCGCCGGCTGGGCGAGACTGCCTTTTGACAAGCAGGGCCAATACGTGCTGCCTGCAGAATTCGAGGAGGCGATTCGCCAGATGCGATTGCCGATCACGCGGTTCTACGCCGTGGGCGACGAGCCGTTTGGGCTGGAAACGGCGATCGACAAGGCGGCCGAGTTCCTGGACCGGATCGGCGTCGATCAAGCCACGACGCCGCTGGAGTTCGAGATCCAAGGCGCGACCAGCAAGCTGCCGCCCGAAGTCTGGGCACGCGGCGTCCGTCACAGCCTGGACCGCGGCTATCGGTTCCGCCACTGGGAAGTCACCAACGAACCCTACGTGGGCCACGCGGGGCGGGCCTTCCCGACGGCCGATTCGTACCTGGAGCACTTTCTGGCCGTCAGTCGGGCGGTCCGTTCCGTACATGCCGAGGCTCAGATCGGCATGGCCATCGCGCATCGCAGCCCGGCCTGGGGCAATTACTTGTTGAAACGGGCGGCCGGCCAGTACGACTTCGTCGTGGGACACTACTACAGTTTCCCGAACGTCCAACGCAGCTCGTTCGAGGACGTGGTCCTGACGGGCAACTACCAGATTCTGGACGAAATCCTCCAGACCGATGCGCTGCTGCGTCTGTACAACCCCGGGCGCGACGTGTACCAGTACGACACGGAATGGGGCCTGCACAGTTCCGGCCGGCAAGGCGAACGGGCGGACTACGTTCGCCGCAACGCCAATATCTGGGGCATGATGCACCGGGCGGTACGGCTGATCCACTACCTGCGTGAGGACTTGTTGCGCGGGGCCAGTTCCTGGGAGATGTTCACTTACCAGCGATCCCCCGGATTCGGCTTTCTGGCACAGGACGCTCCCCAACGGCGGTCCATGAACTATTGGCTGTACTACTACTTCAACCGCCATGCCGGCCGCTGGGTGCTGGCACTCGACGGCACCGCCCCCTATCACGAAGGTTCAGCGGGCGGACGCACGTACCGTGGCCCGCTGACGCCCATGGTGGCGACCTTGAGCCAGGACGAACAGCAGCTCTACCTCATTTTGGCCAACGGCTCGTGGGAGAAGACCGTGCCGGTTCGGGTGACGCTGCGGGGCTTCGCTCCGCGGACCAGCACGGCAGTCGTACTCTCCCATTCCGACCCCGATGGCGATCCGTTCCTCGAACGCCGCGAAGACCTGGTCCGGGACTTGTCGGTCGCCATCCAGGGCCAGGAACTGACCACCGCGCTGCCACCTCACGCAGTGGCATTCGTCACGATCCAGCGTTAGGCGAATCGCGCGGACCTTCGGCCGCCCGCAAGTCACGCCGCTCGTTTACCTGCCACACCAGCCCGACAGACGGGCACTGCGATCGGCGCGTCCTGTCGCTGCCGTGCGATCACGATTGCGGAGCGGACCACCCTTCACGGCCGAGATCGCCCGTTGTTCCATCTGCGAATCTCAGTCGGACGGTGCAATCAGGCGGGTCGTTGCGGAAGTCGACGGCGACCACACCGATCGACTTGGCAATATGTTCCAGGCGGGCCTGTACCAAATCTAGCCCCCGTAGGGGGACGTTGTTCGCATCATTGATCGTTTCTACGTTTGAGGCGTCTTCTACCATGTCGCGATGTTGCCGGGATCAAGTCGAGCGACGCGGTGATCGTGGGCATTTACGACCGCTACACCGATCAACCGGCCGAGAACGCCGCGCTGGTGCGCCGGTACGGGACGAACGTCAGCGGGTGAGGGTCCAAGTTGTCAACTGGAGTCGAATCATGCAACGCATCTATTGGCTTGCGGCGGCCGTCGCCTTCACGATGGCGGGAATTGCCTGGGGGCAGCCCAAGGACACGATCTATGACGAGGCCCAAGTGCCCGCCTACACGTTGCCCGATCCGCTCGTGATGCAGGACGGGACGAAAATCACCGACGCCGACGGTTGGCGAAGCAAACGCCGACCGGAAATCCTGGAGCTGTTTCAAGCCCACGTCTACGGACGGACGTCGGCAACGGTTCCGAAAATCACCTTCGAGGTTACGTCGCTCGACGCCAACGCTTTGGGCGGCAAGGCCACGCGGAAGGAAGTGGCGATCTTCCTGCTGGGCAAGCCGGACGGACCGCGGATGGACCTGCTGCTGTATCTGCCCAACACTGCCAGCAAGCCGGTCCCAGCCTTCCTTGGCCTGAACTTCTACGGGAACCACTGCGTGCATGCCGATCCGGGTATCACGCTGTCCAAGACGTGGATGCGGCCGACGCGGGAGATGGGCGTCGTCAACAATCGCGCTACGGAAGCCTCGCGCGGCTGCCAGGCCAATCGCTGGCTGGTCGAGAAGGTGTTGGCTCGTGGCTACGGGCTGGCCACCGTGTATTACGGCGACATCGAACCGGATTTCCCGGAGGGCTGGAAGCTCGGATTGCGCGCGGCATTGAGTCCGCAGGGCAAGGACACCGTCTTCCAGCCGGATGACTGGGGAGCGATCGGCGCTTGGGCGTGGGGCCTGAGCCGGGCGATGGACTGCTTGGAGCAGGAGCCGGCTGTGGACGCCGAACGCGTGGCGGTGATGGGGCACTCGCGGCTGGGCAAGACGGCACTCTGGGCTGGGGCCCAGGACGAACGGTTCGCCATCGTGATCTCAAACAACTCCGGCGAGGGCGGGGCCTCATTGCTGCGGCGGCGATTTGGCGAGGCGATCCACCACTCGGTAAGCATGGTCCCGTACTGGTACTGCACCCGGTACCGCCAGTACGCCTGGCACGAAGGAGACCTGCCGGTGGACGCCCACATGCTGATCTCGTTGATTGCCCCGCGCCCGGTCTACGTCGCCAGCGCCACCCAGGACTTGTGGGCCGATCCGCGCGGCGAGTTCCTGGCGGCCAAGCATGCCGAGCCCGTGTACCAGTTGTTCGGTCGAGCCGGCCTGGGCGTGGCCGACATGCCGCCTGCCGATCATCCGGTGGGGGATTTTATCGGCTACCATGTCCGCACGGGCGACCACGATGTTGCGGCTTACGACTGGGAGCAGTACATTGCGTTCGCCGATCGGCACTTCCGGCACTGAATTGCCGGAGCGGACAAGCAAACGGCAGGGGACAAATGAACCGCCTGAACGGAGCACGTGCGATGTCATTTCACCACTGGTTGTTCGTGGCCATACTGGCGCTGGTTTCGTATGCCGCCGATGCGGCCGAGAGCTACCGCAACCCGGTGATCGACGAAAACCTCGCCGATCCGGCCGTCATCCGTCACGACGGCACGTACTACCTGTACGCCACGGGTGAGGTCGATGGCGACAACGGGTACCGCGTCTACACGTCGGCTGACCTGGTACACTGGAAACGCGGGCCGGTGGTGTTCCGGCCCGGCCCGCGGCATGTCTGGGCGCCCGACGTCTGGCGGGATCCGGCTACTGGGCGGTTCTACCTGTACTACACGGCGAGCATGACGGTCGGCGTAGCCGACGCCGAGGGACCGCTGGGGCCGTTTACCGTTCGCAAGAAGTTGTTCGACAACGCCATCGACGCCCACCTGTTCCGTGACGACGACGGCCGGTTGTACCTGTACTTTGTGCAGTTGCCGGGCTTTCGCATCACCGTCCAGCCCATGGCCAGTCCCACCGAGCCGGCCGGCGAGTCGCGGGTCGTTCTCCAGCCGGAGTCAGCCTGGGAGACGCGGAACGGCCACGTCACGGAAGGGCCGTGGATGATCAAGCACGACGGCCGGTACTGCCTGCTCTACAGCGGCTCGGGGGCCGACACGCCGGACTACGCGGTGGGATATGCCACGAGCACACGTCCGCTCGGCCCTTTCACCCGCGCCGAGCACAACCCGATCTTGCATCAGGCCGAGGGCTTGTTCGGTCCCGGACATGGCTGTGCCATCCGCGACGGTGGCGGCCAGTGGTGGTTCGTCTATCATCAGAAGCGGACGGCCCGGCGCGAGTGGGATCGGTTCATCTGCATCGACCCGCTCCGTTTCGACGAGCAGGGGCGGCTGCACGGGCGCGCCACGCGGGGCGAAATGCTGCCGGGCCCTGCAACCGCGCGATCGAGTGCCACATTACCGTAAGCCACGAGCTTTGCCGGTTCTGCTGCCGGAGCCATTAGCGGGACAAGGACAGCAGGACCGGACAGCAGGATTACGATTCGCAGAGCCAGTTTTTTCGTGGGGGGCACTCCGTCAGACGGCCCGGCTGATCGCGGGGCCGGTTCTGCAATCAACGCACGCTTCGTTTCCTGGCCCCAGTCGTGCATGTTCGGCGCCGATATTGTAAACTCGCCGAAAGCTAAGCAACACATGACCGGCTCCCAGGTCCCGTGGCAGCGGTCCACGGGGGCCGCCGAGACGGACGGGTCGGCCAGGTAGCTCTGTGGCAGCCGGATATTCCCAAGGAGCCACACGATGCCTCTCGCCATTCTTCTTGCAGCCGCCCTGCTGATCTTCCTCACTCCGTCCGCCCAAGCCGAGCCGCTCATGCTCTGCGGCGACGACACGGTGTTCGTCGTGGACACGGCCCGGGACAAGATCGAGAAGGTGTGGACCTGGAAGGCGATAGAGTGCGCGCAACTGCCCGAGGCGATGCGTGGCACGTTCGCGACGACGGATGACTGCAAGCCGCGGGTCTCTGCCCATGGCGTGGTCTGGGATGAAGGGCGGCAGCTTCTGTGGGCACTGGGGCTGAATGAACTGCGGAGCTACGGCCTCCGGGATTGGGACAGCGACAAGCCCTCGCTGGCCCTGAGCGGCAGCTACCCGCTCCCCGACGCTGACGGACACGATCTCCAGCCAGTTCCCCGCGGCCACGATCTGGTCGTCACCACGGGGCGTGGCGTCTACTTGTTTGACCGCGACAAGCACGGGTTCCGGCTGCACCCCGATCTCGGACAGAAAGCCCACGTCAAGTCCGTGAGCGTCCATCCCGTCACGGGCCGGATGGCCTTCATCCAGGCCAGCGACAAGGCCTGGTGGACCGATTCGCGGGGCTTGCTTTCCCCGGCGGACACGATCCAACTGCCGGGCGAGCGGCTGTACAAAGCCCGCTGGCTAATCTCCGCCGGAGCCCGGTAGGTGCTGTGTGAAATCCATCGGACGTCCCATCGCCTGTTCCTTCCCGTCCGCCGGCGCTTGGGGCCGCTCGATAACGTGACACCGAATCCAGCGGCATTCTCCGGTTTGAACTCGACGTTGTCCAGATAAAAGACCGATGGCCCATTCGCCGGAGCCATGATGACGACGCGGTTGAGCATCTTGAATTCCGGCGCGCAGCGCGGGCGAATCGGGTTGCAGCAGGTAGTCGCGCGCGGCGGCGCTGACGAACTTCGGGTCCCCAAGCAGCGAACCGCGGTCCTGACCCATCGCGAGCCATTCCTCCCAGTTCGCCTGCGTCGCACCGCGCGGGATACCCGCGAGGCGCGGCAGGCCGCCGGCGCAATGCATGAGGTTGCTGGAGAAGCGGCACGTGTCGGTGGTGATCTGGCGGACGGTGTAGAGGCTCGCCGCGCCGCCGTCGTAGCTGATGATGTTGCGCTCGCAGCGGTGCCCGGATTGGCATCGTTGCCCGACGGACTGACGAAGAACTCCGCCGCGGGCAATGGGGTGAACGCTGCAAGCAGCAGGGCAGAGAGAAAGAAACGGCAAAAAGACGGGCGGCCAAAGATCAGGACTCCTGACCTCGAATAGTGGTCGCTGGGGCGTTTGGGTTTCGTTT
>CAYPGE010000438.1:0-7364 GCA_964409865.1 uncultured Pirellulaceae bacterium | reverse complement strand
CGTGCCTGGACATCCAGGGCAAGGCGTTCAACCGTCCCGTGTCTGATCTGCTGGGCGGCGCGGTCCGCGATCGGGTGCCGTTCATCGCCTACCTGTTCTGGCGTTATGACCGGCCCGCAGGCGGCCATGACGAGCGGGCCGAGGACATGGCGGACCTGTGCGTGCAACTGCACGAAGATCTGGGCGTGAACTCGATGAAACTCAAGGCCGGCGTCATGGAGCCGATGGAAGAGGCCCGCGTGCTGGAGTTGTGCCGGGACCGCTTGGGCGCTGGGTTCGGCCTGCGGATCGATCCGAACGGGCTGTGGTCGGTGGCCACTGCCGTGCGCGTCGGTCAGCGGCTGGAACCGCTGAACATCGAGTATTTTGAGGACCCGGCCTGGGGCCTGGAGGGCAACGCCGCGGTCCGGCAGAGGATTCGCATCCCCATCGCCACCAACATGTACCCCAACCGCTTCGACGACCTGGGCCCCGCCGTCCGCATGGGAGCCGTGGACATCGTGCTGACCGACCTGCACTACTGGGAAGGACCGCGCGGAGTCAAGGATCTGGAAGCCGTCTGCCGCACGTTCAACCTGGGCGTGGCCATGCACAGCGGCGCGGAGTTTGGCATTGAACTGGCCGCCATGCTGCACACCGCCGCGACCATCCCCACGATGACGTTCGCCGGCGACGCCCACTACCACTACCTGACCGACGACATTATCCAGGGCGGACTGATGAAGTACGAGGACGGCTGCATCCGCGTGCCCACCGGCCCCGGTTTGGGCGTGGCCCTGGATGAAGACAAGATGAAACGGTATGAACGGTACTACGAGGAAAAGGGCGACTACTACGCTCGCTTCCACCAAGATCCCTACCGGCCGGAGTGGTTTCCGATGGTGGGGGGAACCTGAGAAGTGTGAGATTTGAAATCTGAAATCACAGAGTGTGAAGTGTGAGGAGTGCAAAATGAACACTGCAAAGTGCAAAGTGAAAAGTGGAAGACAGGACGCGACGTGGCTGTGCTCTCGGATGACACCGGGTGTCCGCGTCTTGCACTTTGCACTTTACACTTCTCACTTTGCACTCTTGCTGGCGTGGTTTGGCCAGCCCGCGACAGCTGGCCCGCCGGAGTCCTACCAGAAGAAATGGCGCGACGCTGCCGTCAACGAACGCATCGAGCGCAATATCGAAAAATACCGCAAGGGAGACGCCACGATCGAAGTGGTGGACGCCACGGGCAAGCCGTTGACCGGGGTCCGAGTCGACGTGCAGCAGACCGGCCACGAGTTCCTGTTCGGCTGCAACGCCTTCGTGCTGGGACAACTGCCAAGCGCCGAACTGAACCAGCGTTACGAGGAGGCGTTTACCCGGCTGTGCAACTTCGCCACCGTGCCGTTCTACTGGGAAGGCACGGAGCCGACACGCGGCGAACTGCGCTATCAAGAGGAGGGATCTCGCGACATGTGGCGCCGCCCGCCGCCGGATCGTTATCTGCCGTGGGCGGCCAAGCACGGCCTTACGCTCAAAGGCCATCCGCTGCTGTGGCACGCCTACAATCCGTCCTGGCTGCCCAAAGACGCGGACGAATTGCGCGAGTTGTACCGCAAGCGGTTCCGCGAGATCGCCGGCCGCTACGGCGACAAGATTTCCATCTTTGATGTGGTCAACGAATCCCTGGTGTGCAGCAAGGCCTATCCGCTGTACAGCCCCGACCGGGCGTACGTCGCTTGGGCCTTCAAGGAAACGGCGCCGCTGTTCCCCGAAACGTGTACGTTGATGATCAACGAGGTAACCAGCTTCAACTTCATCCCCGCCGAGAAGAACCCGTATGTCGAGCAGATCACGTCGCTGCTGGCGCAGGGCGCGAAGGTCAGAGGCATCGGTTTGCAGTTCCACTACTTCCGCCGCGCAGCGCTCGACGGCTATCTGGCCAGTGCGAATTGCGATCCCGGCAAGATGTTGGACCTGTATGAAAAGCTGGCTGGCTTCAACCTGCCGTTGTACATCACCGAGATCACGATCCCGTCCGCAGGCTCCGATGGGGAAGCCCTGCAGGCCGAAGTCGTGCGCGACCATTATCGGCTGTGGTTCAGCGCTCCGACGATGGCCGGCATCACCTGGTGGAACCTGGGCGACGGCACGGCGGTCAAGGGCGAGAACGAAGCCAAGGGCGGCCTGCTGGACGACGATCTGAAGCCCAAAGCCGCCTACCGCGCCTTGGACCAGCTGATCAACGAGCAATGGAAGACCCGCGCCGAAGCCCAGACGGATGCGCGCGGACAAGTCCCGTTCCGCGGTTTCTTCGGCAAGTACCAGGTCAAGGCGACCAGCGGCAACACGACGCGGCAGTTGGAGTTCGACCACCGGCCGTCCGGCCCGAAATCGCACCGGCTGACGCTTTAGTGCGACGATCTCACTTCGACGGACGGTGGGGCGTGAGCCAAGACGCGAAGTGAATCCGCCGAGCCTCGACAGTCGAATGATGGCGGTAGCGAAACCGGCAATGGATGAGACAAAAATGGAAAGGTACACCAGCCGTCGATTGGGATGCCTGATGGTCGCGATCGCGATGACCGCGTCCTCGGGTGCCGCGGAAACGCTACGCCTGGAAGACGTGCCTCCCGTGGGCGAGAACCGTCTGGACGAGCCCGTCCGCGGCGAGTTCTCCTTGGACGCCGCGGTGCGATTCCTGGACGTGGCCGCCCTGAACTGGCAGAAGGACCGCAAGTGCTTCGCCTGTCACACCGATTACGCGCTCCTGTTCACGCGTCCCCTGGTTTCCTGGAAGACGCCGGTACACGAGGCCATCCGGTCGAAACTCGAATACCTGGCGGAGCATCCGCGAGACGTGAAGTACCGGGTGACGGAGGCTGTCATGGTGGCGTCGGTGCTGGCCCAGAATGACGCGCTGACCACAGGCAAGCTGCATCCGACAACCCGCAAGGCGCTGGACCGCGTGTGGTCGATGCAGCGCGACGACGGAGGCTTCGACTGGATGAAATACAACCAGCCTCCCTCGGAGATCGACGATCATTACGGCGTCACGATGGCCGCGATGGGGGTGGGTGTTGCTCCCGATGGCTACGCGGAGACACCGGCCGCGAAAGCCGGCCTCGACAAGATTCGTGAATACCTCAGGAACAATCCGCCGGTCAACCTGCACCAGCGTGCCATGTTGCTGTTGGCCTCGTTGCACGTGGCCGGAATCATGACGGAGGCGGAACGTCGCCAAGTGGTTCAGGATGTTTTTGCCCTCCAGAAGGTTGACGGGGGCTGGGCCCTGGCCGCTCTCGGAAACTGGGAGCGGTCCGACGGCAAGCGGCAGGACACGCAGTCCAGCGACGGCTACGGCACCGGCTTTGCCGTCTACGTGCTCCGGCGAGCGGGTATTCCGGCAGATGAACCGAGAATCCAACGGGGAATCGGCTGGCTCAAGTCCCATCAGCGGCTCAGCGGGCGGTGGTTCACGAGGTCGCTGTGGAAAGATCAAAAGCACTACCTGACTCATGCCGGCACCGCCTACGCCATTGCTGCGCTGGCGGCGTGCGGCGAGACGACACGCGGCGGCTTGCAGCACGGCCGCGACCGAGAAGTCGAATAGCCCTTTTTCGCTGAGCCCACATCCAGTTCAGTCGCGTCATGGCCACACAGTCCCCCATGGAAACCTACGTCGAGCGGTTGGTGCAGGTGGGCCGGGTGTTCGAGTTGTACCCGGACCGCGTGGTGGTCACCGCCAAGTGGTGGTGGGGCCGGCCGTACGAGACCACGGTGCAGCTGGCGTCGTTGAGTCCGGATTGCGTGTACCAGCTGATCCGCTACCGGCTGTTCAAGCACGGCATTCTCGCGCTCGCGATCGGCATCGCCTCGGCGGTGCTCTTCGGACGCTCCGGCGGCGCTTGGTACGAGCAGGTCGCATTGGTCGGTGGCTGGACGATCGCCTTAGCCGGGCTGGCGATCAGTGCGGTGACGTATCCGCGAGTGGTGTTCGCGCGGTTCCCGCGGCGGACCGGCGGTGCCGGACTGGACATCGCCCAGAGCGGCCCGGATCGCGATCGCTTTGAGCACTTCGTCAAGCGGGTGCAGCGACAGATCCGCAAGCAGAAAGAACCGTAAGGATCGGCGAATCAATAACTGTCGCGATTTCAAAGTAGCCATCACGCTCCGCGTGATGATCGCCAACAAGAACTGGACAGTTGTTGATTCGCCGATCCTAACCATCGGGATTCACTGGCCGTCGGGGTGCAGCGGCGGCAGCGTGCGGTCGACCGTGATGTGGGGATGGCCGAGGCCGGCCCAGTCCCGGGCGCTGGACCACAGCCAGTCGGTCGCGCAGTCAACCAAGCCCCGGCGGACCGGGTTGTTGTGAATGTACTCGATCGGCTCGTGAAGGAGGTGCCCCTCGCGAGACTCGTGACCGTGCATTTCTTTGACTGAGGGACGAAGGCATGCGTGTTCCAGGCAGGCGAGTGAAAGAACGACAGCTCATCGAGTGCGGCCGGCTCGTCGTGGCGGTGGACGTCGATTTGGTCTACCCGGATTTCGATCCTGATGAGCCGTGTTATGAATCCGAGACGGTTGAATTCCTGCGGGAAGTTGCCGAGCGGGCCGAGCGAGCGGACATGCACTGGTTGCGTTCTCACGCCACGGTGTACGAACTGATCGAAGCATCGTGAGCTGCCTCCTCCGCGAGTTCTTCGCGTCCGTGCCTGCGCCGCGGGCCGGCGTTGATCTCGAAGGAACTCGCGGGTCGTCGGAAACCGCGGCAACGCATTCCGAGGCACACTTCCGTCGCACTTCCGGCACGGCCAACAAAGTAAGCCGTGCCAAGAGCAGGGCCACGCCCGTCACTACAGGCACGGACTAGGCTACGGCCAGACTTTCGACGTTCTGGATCGTGACCTTGGGATTGGAGTTCATCGGCGGCACGGGCAATTGCCGTTCGACCAGCAGGGCGACATGCTCCTTCATACCCCACTTCGCCTGGTAGAGGCAATCCTCGACGGAGTGGCCGACTCCCGTGAAGCCTTCCAGTTCAGGTGAATAGAACCCGAAAAAATCCGGCTCGTCCGTTGCTTCGATAACCAGCGAGTACGGCAGGTCGATCATCTTTCACCTCCCTCAGAATCTCGGGATACCCGCGGCCTTCAGAATCGCGCGGCACGTCCCTGTGGGAACTTCCTTGGCTCCGTGATAGTCAACGCGAACCAAGTTGGCCCAACCTGGTTTTCCGTACTAGCGAACCGAGCCTTTCTCTCGGACCAAACTGAATCCGTTGGCCTCCAGCAATCGCACCAGCTCGTTGAACTTCATGACCAGCGGCTCCGCAGGTTCGCCGGCTCTTATCATACTCGCCAGTGCTGGCCGTGGGAAGCGGCGAACGCGGGGAGAGGCAACCGCGATCTCCGGGCGCTCGACGCCGTGCCGGTGACGGGCCGGAACGCAGACACCTCCCCGCAGGCTTCGGCCGCACCGCAGGGCCACGCCCGGCCACACGATTGGCAAGGGAATAGGGGCAAAGAATAGGCCATGTCCGAGCGACCCAGCTGTCGGATTGCAGCGTTCTGCAACATCGCCTAACATCAAACAACAACAAACATTCCCTTGCCCAACATTCCTTATTCCTTTGCCCAACATTCCCTTGCCCGTAATTCCTTTGCCCAACATTCCCTTGCCCGTAATTCCCTTGCCCGTAATTCCCTTGCCCAACATTCCCCTGCCCGTAATTCCCTTGCCCAATCATGCCGATCCACTGCCGCATCACGATTCCCGCCCTGACCACGGACGAGTTCAAGATCCGCGACTACCGGATCATGGGTCACGCCTTCGCCTGCCAAAACGAACTGGGCCGGTTCTGCGATGAAGGCGTCTACGAGACGGACCTTGCCGCGAGGCTCGTCGCGGACGATTTTCGCGGGGTGCATACCCAGGAGCCGGTTGTCGTCACTCACGGAGATTTCTCCAAGACCTATTTCCTGGATCTGTTGGCCGACGGGGCGCTGTATGAACTGAAGACCGTCTCGGCACTGACCGGCGAGCACCAAGCCCAGCTGTTGAACTACATGCTGTTACTCGGCCTGCGCTGCGGAAAGCTGTTGAACTTCGGGCCTGACAGAGTCGAGGGGCAATTGATCGTCACCAGCTTGACGCCCGAACTCCGGCGGCGAGTCATGGTGGATGCGTCGCGTTGGCAAGAAATCTCCCCTGCCTGCCGCCGGCTGCGAAGCGTGATGGAGGCGCTGCTGGCCGACTGGGGCGCGTTCCTGGAAGTCCCGTTGTACCAGGAGGCACTGACGCATTTCCTGGGTGGCGCTTCGCAAGTCATCCAGCGCGTGCCGCTGGCCCGCGGCTCTTTGGCGCTCGGCACGCAACGGATGCACCTCCACGCACATGGCGTCGGGTTCGTCCTCACCGCGTATACCGCCGAGCTGCCGGCACATGAATCGAATCTGCGCAAGCTGCTGGCCCTCACGCCGCTGACCGCCCTGCAGTGGCTGAACCTGGATCACGCCACGATCCGGTTCACGACGCTCCGGGAGTGATGGACAAGGGAATAGTTGGCAGAGGAATGAGGGGCAAAGGAATACTTGGCAAGGGAATGTGGGGCAAGGGAATGGGGGAAGGAGAGAGGGTATCAGAAATCTTCTTCTTCATTCCCTTGCCCGAAATTCCTTTGCCCCTCTTCCAATTCCTCTGCCCGCCATTCCCTTGCCCCAAATTCCCTTGCCCCTCTTCCGATTCCTCTGCCCGCAATTCCCTTGCCCCCTCTTCCCCCGTGCGGGATGCGCCGCGCGACGTCGGAGCAGCGGCCAGGCGGCGGCGGAACCGATCGGCTGAGTCGTTCGGGTGGGCGACGTCGCGGGGCACTTCAGCACTGCTGGGAACCGTGGAAAGTCGGTTGCGCATGCTGAGTCTTCGCGGTTCCAAGCAGTGCCACACGCAGGGCCACGCCCGTCACAGCAGGGCCACGCCCGTCCCGTCGTCGAACAGGGGCACGCCCGCACGAGCAGGGCCACGCCCGCCGGGACGCGGGGCGAGTCACCCGGAAGCTCGCCTTGTTGCGCGCTCACGGTCTGATCAAGAAGATCCCGCGTACGCACCGTTATGTCCTGACGGAATCCGGGGTCAAGGCCATCTCTGCGATCTTGGCCGCACGCCAAGCCTCCCTGTCGCAGTTGGCAGCGGCCTAAAATGCGCGCAAAATAACAACGCATCGGCCGTTAACGGTGTAAGCCGTGCCACACCCGAACTGCTCGCACGCGGCGACGGGCGTTCACGTTCTGTCCTCGGAGCGGCCGTCGCCGTTGGCAAACCGTCGAAAACAGTCTCCCAGCGCCCAACTTCTGCCACTTTCGCACTCCTCTCGCCGCCCACTCCATGAG
>CAYPGE010000437.1:0-7412 GCA_964409865.1 uncultured Pirellulaceae bacterium | reverse complement strand
CCGGCGGCTAGCGCCTTGCCGCTCACGTGTCATCGGACAGTTATTTCTCGAACGGCGCTAGGCAGGAACGGCAGAAAGTCTTCCGTGCCGTATCGCCGTGCTCAATGCGGAAGACACTGGGCTCAAGAATCTCAAGGGAGCCCAACGGATGCCCGAAGCACCTTCACCGGCTTTCTACACCTTGTCACGCGGTCAGCTCTTGCGGTACGATGCGAGTGCCGACCCCGTGCGTCAAAGAAAGCGTTGAACTGATGGAAAACCACGAATCAGATGTCATCTCAGAACCCCTTTCCCAGTCCGCGCCGCCGGCTGCGTCGCCGCAGCGTCCGGAACTGCTCGCGCCGGCCGGAGACTTCGCGGCACTTAACGCCGCTCTGGATGCCGGCGCGGATGCCGTTTATTTCGGCCTGAATGTACTGAACGCACGGCGGCGGGCCCGCAATTTTGACCAGTCGGAATTCGCCCAGGCGGTGCAGACGACCCACCAGCACGGCGCGAAGGCTTACCTGACGCTGAACATCGACCTGACGGAACGCGAGTTGGGTCAGGCGGCGAGCGTGCTGAAGTTGGCCCAGGATTGCGGGGTCGACGCGGTCCTGGTCCGCGATCCGGCCTTGCTGGCGATGAAGCCGGAGTTTCCCAGTCTGGAGTTTCACTTCAGCACCCAAACCTGTATCGCCAACAGCGCCGACGTGGCGGCGGCAGCCAGATTGGGTGGGGCTCGCGTTGTGCTGGCACGCGAAATGTCGCTGGACGAGATCAGGGCCGCTTCGGCCGTCCCCGGCATCCAGACCGAAGTCTTTGCGCAAGGCGCCTTGTGCTTCTCCGTCTCCGGACGTTGCATGATGTCCAGCTGGGTGGGCGGCCGCAGCGGCAATCGCGGAACGTGTACCAGCACCTGCCGCGTGCCGTGGTCGGTCGATGGGATCGCGGCTGGGACGCCCATGTCGATGAAGGACCTCGCTCTGATCCATCGCCTGGATGATCTGCGCGCGGCGGGCGTCGCGGCGCTGAAGATCGAAGGCCGCATGAAGACCGCCGACTGGGTGTCCCAGGCAGTCGGCCTGTACCGCCGGGCGCTTTCGGGCGAAAACCTCGCAACGTTACCGGCCCAAGTCGAAGCGTTGGGGGCTTACACCGGCCGGCAGTTGACCTGTGGATACCTGGACGGCGAGTACGACCAGCTGACCGGTGTCGCGGGCCGCGAACGCCGCGAGGCTCCACCGGACCAAGATGCGGAAGCGATGCCAGAAGACGAATCCGAGGCCCAGCCGTCGCCGGAGTCGGGGCGTTCGGTGTATGAACTGGATATCGACGTCGAGCCTCAAGGCATTGTCTGCCGCTGTCAGTACCTGGACGAAACCACCGAGTGGACCATGCCCAAAACGGTCGTCCACCGGGCGCACAAGGCCGTGGCGATCGGCAACCTGCTGGACTTTTTGAGCGTACAAGAGGTCCAGGGCTGCGGACTCGCCAGAGGCTCGACGAATCAGCCGGACTTCCTGATGCCGCCGCGCAAGGTGAATGAGCTGACGAATCACATCGCCAAAGCGTTGCAGCACCGGCAGAAAGTCCAGCAGCGTCTGCGGCGAATGGAGGTGCCGGAGGGCGTACAGGCGATCTGCGACAGTTGCGCTCGCCATCCCTCCAACCGCACGGCGCTGGGCCAGCCGCCGAACCGCATCCGTCTGGCCGCCGACGCCGTCGCCGGTTTTCTCTCCGCCGTCCAGCCCGACGGCCGGATCGTCGAGGGCCTGATCGTCGAGTGTCTGGCGGCCGAACGCGTGAAAGAGATGCGTTCTCGCTGCAGGCGGATTCCACTGATCGCCGCGCTGCCGCCGGTGTTCTTCGAGGCGGACCTGGACGCGATTCGGGAGCTGTTGCGGGTCTGCCAGCGGACGGGCGTGACGGTCGAGGTCAACAGCTGGGGCGGCTGGCTGCTGGCCAAAGAAGCCAACGTCCGCATGGAAGGCGGTCCGTTCCTGGCCGTGCTGAATTCCTTGGCGGCCCGCGTCCTGGGCAACGCCGGCCTGCAGTCCGTGACGCTGTCCGTCGAAGCCGACCGCCGGCAGTTGGAGAACGTCACCGATCGCTGCCCGACGCCGTGTTCCCTGGTTGTCTATGGCCGTCCCCCGCTGATGATCACGCGCGTCGAACTGCCGGACGATTTCGACGGCAAGCTGATGGTGGATCGACGGGACACGCGCGTGATCCCCCGCCGCGAAAACGGCTTGTGGGTGCTGCGGCCCGAAGAGCCCTTCGACCTGCGCGACGTGTGCAACGACCGGATCCAAGTCCGCCATCTGGTGGTGGACCTGGTCGGCGCCGCCGACCCCGCCGGGGAATGGCTCGACAACCGCCGCAATCGCGATCCCTTCCGCTTCAACTATGACCGCACGCTGGCGTGAGCGGCCGGCCAAACGCTCCGAGATTGACAGGTTTGCGACACCGCGTCAGAATTGGAGACGTGGGGGGCGGTCGGCAATCTTTCAATTCAGCAACAGGGAGGCCCCGACTGACGTTGGAGGATCGGAGGATTCATCAATGAGTCGATCCTGCCTGTGGGAAGTGGCGCGGAATATTTGCGTGTGCGGAGTGCTTGTGTGCCTCCTTGTCACGGTCACGCTTGCAGGCGCTTGGAGTGAACTATCGTCCGAGGCGTACTATCATGGCGCACAGAATCTCAGCCGATACTGGCAGGAATACGTTCGTTGGCTGCAAGTGGTGGGTACGATCGCAGTAGTGTTCGCTGCGTTTGCGGTTCTGTGTCATCGCAGGCACCGAAAGGCCGACCTGCGCGAATGGCGAGAACACGTGTTTGATGATCCAACCCAACGGTAATCGGCGATTTCCTCGGCATTCTGTGCCGCCTTCCGTCGCCGCAAGATCCGCACGGTCATCCATCAACCTGCTTGATGACGTTCGATCACTCGTTGTTTCATCTCGGCCCACTCTTGACTCATCCATTCTTCGGCTGGTCCGCTCTGTCCACCTTCGATCAGAGCGGCCTCGATCTCGGATCGCTTCCTGCGGGCGGCATCGACAAGAGCCACGATGTACTCGCTCGGACTTGCGAAGTGGCCTCGCCGCAAATTCGCTTCGACATAAAGTTGAAGATCTCTGAAAAGTTCCACCGGGATTGTCGGCATTGCGTGAGTCTCCAAGCGCCGCGGCCTCTTTCGCCGCGTGAAGCGACCAACATGGCGATTCCGCCGCGAGCCCCCTTGACGCAGGCATTGCCTGTCATTCTATGCGTCCATCCTCGTCATGATCAGTACCGCCGGAAATCCGCCAACCGATTACGGCGCAAACGGATCCCTAAAGATGCGCAGATCTTTGAACTGGATCTTCATCGGCGGGCCGGGGTGGACTTGCAGGCCGATGATCCCGTCGCGGGCCGCTTTGCCTTTTTCGTGATCGACGGCCTGCGACATGACCACGCCGTTGATGGCCAGCGTGATCTCGCTGCCGCGGGCGGTGATGCAGTAATCGTTCCAGTCTTCTTTCTTGATGTGCTTTATCAATTCGGCCGGATCGCCCAGCGAGGTGACCTGTTTCTTGCCGTTCTCGTCCACCACGACTCGCTGCCCCCGCATGGCGATCCCGCCGCGGGCGTGCTCGAACAGCGCGCCGGCCCATTGCCCCGCGGCATCGATGTCGGCCTGGTAGCCGTAGGTGTCCCAGTCGGGCCGCATCTGGCTGCGGAACTGGATGCCCGAATTGCCGCCGACGATGCGGTACTTCAACCGCAACTCAAAATCGCCCGGCTTGCCTCCCTGCCAGATCAGGTAGTTGCACTTGGTGCACGGCTTTTCCGGCGTGCTTTGCGAGGTGATCGCCCCGTCCTCGACGTACCACCAGCCTTCCTTGCCCTCCCAGCCGGTCAGGTCCTTGCCGTTGAACATCGAAATAAAGCCTTGTTCGCTGTCAGCGGCCGCAGCCGGCAGGGCGGCGGAGCAGACCAGAACCACAATGGCCAATCCGTACAGCAGGGTTGTCAATACGCGTTGCATGGCAGCGTCTCCGGAAACAGGGGTTAGGAAAAATCGGGGAAGCTGACAGAAAGATGGGGTGACAGAAAAATGATGCGGGGGAGGAAACGATTGTCTTGCGGCATGTTCCATTCTCCTCAAACACGTGTCTCTTCCCTCTTCGTTTTCATCTTTCTGTCACCTCATTTTTCTGTCAGCTTCGTCGCCCTCTTCTCTCTCATCTTCCCGTTCCTCGATCTTTTCTGTTCGGCGTCGGAAGGACCAGGCTTCACGATCCGGCCGTGGCCGGCGCGACTCCGTTGGTGAGCAGAAAGTCGGCCACCATCGGCAGGTGGTCGGAGGCCTGTTGGGCGGTCTTGGTGCGGGAGGCGAAGCTGTGATCGAGTGTCAGGTCGCCGCGAAAGAAGATTCGGTCCAGCGGGCGGATCGGCAGGATGGCCGGAAAGGTCTTGATCTGTTTGGCTGCCGACTGAAATCCCACCGGCAACAACAGCTTCCGGCCCAGCGTGCCCCAGACGTCGTTGAAATCCCCCGCGGCGACCACGGGCGTGTTGTGGTGCAGGTGCTTCAACCCTTCGCTGTTCAGGAACCGCCGCAGTTGAATGTTGCGTTCGTAACCGGCCAGCCCCAGATGGAAATTGAACACCAGTATCGTGCGGATGTGTCCGTCGAAGGACAAGCGGCAATGGGCGATCAGCGCCTGGCGGCGCTTCTTCAGCGGCACGGTCAAGTCCAAGTCTCGCACATCGTGCAGCGGGAACCGGCTGAGGATCGCGTTGCCGTAGTTGCCGCCCTGCCTCAGGCTGACGTTGGCCTGGTAGGCCCGGTGCGGCAAGCCGAGCGCGTCGCCCAACCAATCGACCTGGCGATGGTGGTTCGACCGCGGCGCGCCGTCATCGACCTCCTGCAGCAGGACAATGTCCGGCTGGCAGTGCGCAACCGTCTCGACGATCCGCTCCGGCCGGTATCGGCGGTCGATCCCGCCGATGCCCTTGTGAATGTTGTAGGTCAGTAGTCGAAACCGCATGTAGGTGATCCCGCCAGCGATCATTGTAGATCGGGTTCCCCCGGTCAAGAAGGTGGCTGGGCGGAATTTGAACGCGGAGGGCGCAAAATGAGGGGTGGGGGGAGTTGGCATTCGTCATTCGCCAACGGTCATTTGTCGCTTGCCCAGTCCGCCGGTGGCGTGAGGTCAATTTGCCGGCAGGAGTTTGCGGACAAATTCAACTTGAGGCCGTCCGCCCCGTCCGCCCTGGCCGGTGAGGAACTCGGCCACGAAACGCTGCGGGTCTTTGTGTTCGTCGGGCACTCGGATGTGGTCGCCTTTTTGCAGAATCGGGCGATGGTCCGACATGCCGCCGAACTCGCGCGTCCCGGCCACCTGGCAAGGAAACCAGCAGCCCTTTCCTTCCTGGTCCTCCAGGTAGAATTCGGCGTAGCAGTTGTCGGCCACGAACACGGTGCGGGCCGGAACACTGCTGGCGCGGCAGAGGGCGATGAACAAGCACGTCAAATCGTCGCGATTGCCGTGACCGTCTCGCAAGGTCGCCGCGGCGCCCTTGAGCTGGCCCTCTTGGTGTTTCGCGTTGTCGCGAACCCAATCGTAGATGGCCTGGATTTGGTCCCAAGCCGATTCTTTTCCGGCGACCAGTTCCTTCGCCTTCGCTCGGATCGCCGGATGGCGACATTCGATCGAAGGGCTGACGCCCAAGTCAAACCGGACCGCGACAGGGAGGTTCTTGGGAATCCGGTACTGGGCCGTGTTCTCCGGCGGCAGGGTCGAGCTGCGGGTGATCTCGAAGGTCACCAGCGCCGTCGCCACTTCGCCGGGCGGCAGTTGCGGAACGGAATACTGCATTTGCCGCACGCCGCCCAGGTCCCGATATCGGACGCCGCGGACCAGGGGGGAAATCTCTTCGTCAACGACGCGCACCTGCTGTTCAGGCCACTCCGCCGGTACGGGAATCGTGCCCCGCAGCCCCACACAGGGACCGCCGACCGCCGTAATCTTGACGCCGACTTGCCAGCGTTGGGTCATCGGCTTGTCCAAGCGGATGCCCGCGACCGGCTTCTGCGGTTCAAATTGAGCCAGCGCGACGTTGCTGCCGAGCAGCCACGTCATTAGAGCCCAGTGCAAAGGCGACGTCCGCATGGAAGTACCTCCGGTAAAAGAAAAATCAGCACGGCTCGGAGAGCCATGCTACGGAAGAGCCAGCACCCTTCGCCAGCGATCTCAACTCTTGCTGGTGTCCGGGCCGGGCAAGGGCAGTTCATCCACCTTCGTCGGCGCAGGCGACGGCACGTACTGGATCGCAGGGCTGGAGGCTCCGTAGTACTCGCTCGACTCGCAGCACTCACCGTCCTCGATCACTTCGCAGCACTCGTCGTTGTTCCACAAGTTGTTGTTGCAGAAACAGCTCGGCCAGCCGCGGTTGCACCCCGCCAAGCTGACCACCAGCAGACCGACGCCGGCCACATAATACAATCGCTTCATGATAGTCCTCTCCTTCGATGTAAACGTTACAAACCACAGCCCCCTCTGCGAGCCTGACAAATCTAGCTTGCCGCTGTTGATGTGCAAATGAACTGGTTGCGTTTTTTCAGCGGCGTTTTCTTTCTGCAACGCCTGCGGTGGAAAGTGAGCTAGAGTAGTCTGTACGGACGATCGATCCGTACGCTCCGGGCTCTCGTCCCACGTTCCACCCAAGTCGGACCGCCATGAAGCGAACTGCGATTGCGCCCAGCGTGTTGTTTTTCCTGCTCACGGCCCTGCCCTCGTCAAATCTGGCAGAGTCGCTAACCACGGCGTCGCCGGCGACGCAGAAAGCCGGTCTCGGTGGTGCCGCAGCCAATGACGCTTCCGCCCGGTCGGACGATTCCGTGTGGATGATCAGCACCCGGCACCTGGGCTGTCTGTGCAGAACCCCGCAGGCGGAGCCCGACTTCCCGTTGCGGCGGTACGACCGGGACGGCGGCTGGCAGGAGACGGACTGGTCCGATTGGTCGGCGGCCGAACAGCCGGGGGCCATCACCGTGGTCTACGTCCACGGCAATCGCGTCGAGTCCGGGGAGGTGGGCGGTCGAGGGCTGGCTGCGTATCGAGCCCTGACCCGCCATGCTGCGGACCCGCGTCCGATCCGTTTTGTGGTCTGGTCGTGGCCCAGCGATAAACTGAAAGGCCCCAAGCCGATGCGCGACGCTCGGGTCAAAGCCACGCGCACCCCCACGGAAAGCTACTACTTGGCCTGCTTCCTGTCGCGGCTGAATCCGGACACGCCCTTGGGGCTGTTGGGCTACAGCTTCGGCACGCGCATCATCTCCGGCGCCCTGCACCTGGCGGAAGGCGGCGCGTTGGGCTCCCTGAAGTTGACCGAGGCGAGCGTCCGGCCGGCGCACACGGTGCGCGTGGCGATGCTGGCT
>CAYPGE010000436.1:0-7481 GCA_964409865.1 uncultured Pirellulaceae bacterium | reverse complement strand
CGGTCGTGGAGCTGGCCCAGCGGCTGAAGCTGGAGGTTATCGAGGAGGCTTGAGGCGGCATCAGAAGAGCCTGCCGACGGCGTTCTGGCCGGTCTCCTGACCGAGCCAGCGCGGCGACCGACGGTCTCCGGTATTCGAGGAGACCTTCGGTCGGCGGTTTCGGCGGGGTCGGAGACCCGCGCCGAGCAGCGTTTGGGAGTCACCGCACACAGGAGAAAACGATGGCTGACGTTACACGTTCATTGTCTGGCCCCTGGCGAGTCACCGTTCTGCGCGGCGGCCCGTCGGCCGAGCGGGAGGTCAGCCTCGCCAGCGGTCGAGCGGTCGCCGCCGCCATCCGGCAACTGGGGCACGCGGTCACCGAGGCCGATATCACGCCCGACGACTTGTCCGCCCTCGACACGCCCGCCGACGTCGTCTTCCCCGTGCTTCACGGCCGGTTCGGTGAGGACGGCCAGTTGCAGGAGATCCTCGAACAGCGCGGCCTGGCCTTCGTGGGCAGCGGGTCGGCAGCCTCGCGGCTGGGGATCGACAAGGACGCCTCGAAGAGGAAATGGCAAGCGGCCGGACTGCCGACGGCCCCCTGGGAGATTGTGACTCGCGGCGATTGGTCGCCGCCGGACGGACTGCAGCCGCCCGTGGTGGTCAAGCCCCTGGCGGAGGGCAGCAGCATTGGGGTCAGCGTCTGCGACACGCTGGAGTCGCTACGGGGCGTGCTGCCGCAGGCGATCTCCGATTTTGGCCGCGTGCTGGTCGAACGGCGGCTGGAAGGGCCGGAATTGACCGTGGGCATCCTGGGCCACGACCCGCTCCCGGTCGTCCAGGTCCGCCCGGCTGCCAAATTCTACGACTACGCCGCCAAGTACCAGCGGGACGACACCGCTTACCTGCTGGACCTCGATATCGATCAGGCCACCTACCAAGCTATTCAAGAGGTGGCCGTAAAGGCCTTCACGGTCCTCGGCTGCCGCGATCTGGCGAGGATCGATTTCATCCTCGATCGGCGCGCCGGTCCGCAACTGCTCGAGATCAACACGCTCCCCGGATTTACCGATCATAGCCTGCTCCCCAAGGCCGCCGCGCACATCGGGATCCCGTTCACCCGGCTCGTGGAGATGCTGCTGCAAATGGCCTGGGGACGGCGCACCGAGGACCGGCAATGACCACCAAACCATTCGTCGTCCGACGGCAAACGAACGGAAACGGAAAGGACAGTCATCATCCCATCGAGCGGAATTCGTTCCGCTCCTGAAACGTCTGAACCCCGTGTCAATGACAATCTCACTCCACTCGCAGGTGCCCTCATGAAACGCAATCCTTCCTCGCGGCGCAGTTTTCTCAAAACCTCAGCGGCAGTCCTGGGGGCGGCGGCGTTCAGCCAGCCGCTGATTATGTCCGGCGCCCAACCCGGCTCGTCGGCTGCCAACAGCAAGCTCAACCTCGCGCTGGTCGGCTGCGGCGGGCAAGGACGCGGCGTGATGAAGGGCCTGCTGTCCTGCGGCGCGAATCTGGTGGCCCTCTGCGATCCGGACCAGGAGATGATCGACAAGGCGCGGGCCGACGCCTTAAACGCCGGCGGCGAGGCGACCAAGGATGCCAAGGCCTATGAGGACTATCGGCAGCTGCTCGATAACGCGCCGAGCTTCGACGCCGTCCTGATCGGCACGCCCGACCACTGGCACGCCCACCTGTGCAAGGCGTTCATGAAAGCCGGCAAGCACGTCTATTGCGAGAAGCCGCTGACGCACAGCGTGGCCGAAGCCCGCGAACTCCGCGAGCTGTCGCGCACCAGCAACGTCGTCACCCAGATGGGCAACCAGGGCAGCGCCAGCGCGTCGCTCCGCCGTTGTACGGAGATCATCCAGGCCGGCGCGCTGGGCCAGATCCGCGAGATCTACCACTGGGGCGTCGGCGTCACGGCCAACGAAGGCAGCGCGGAGGGCGAGGATCCTGTTCCGCAGGGCTTCAACTGGGATCTGTGGGTCGGGCCGTCGGCCATGCGCCCGTTCAAGAAAGACGTCTACCACCCCTTCCGCTGGCGCAGCTGGTTCGACTTCGGCAACGGCGGCTTGGCGGACATCTGCTGCCACGCCATCAATCTGCCGATGCGGGCCCTCGACCTGGGCTATCCCGAAAGGATCGTCATCAACGTGCGGGACGGCAAGCAGATCGACGGCAAGGCCGCGGTTGAGTTCCACTTCCCCGCGCGCGGCAGTCTCGTCCCCGTCCGACTTGACTGGCAGGGAAGCGGCACGCCGGCGGCCGACGTGCTGCAGCCGCTGGTCGAGGTCTACAAGGACAAGATCCCCGGCGGCCTAATGATCCTCGGCGAAAAAGGCTGCATCTACACCAGCCACTGGAACACCGGCGGCCTGATCCAGCTGCAAGGCGAGCCCCGCCTGAAGGACGTCCTGCACCACGACGCCACCAAAGACATCCCCGAGACCCTTCCGCGGATCGGCAACCACGGGCAGGAATGGATCGACGCCTGCCGTAGTGGGGACAAGAGCAAGACATTCTCCGACTTCGACACCGGCGGATTGCTCACCGAGATCGGCCTGGCCGGCGTCGTCGGCCTCCGCGCCGGCCAGAACCTCGATTGGGACGGCGAGCGTATGCAAGCCACCAACGTCCCCGAAGCCGCCCGGTTCGTTCGCACCGAATACCGGACGAAATGGCTGAGCTAATCGGGACCGCGGTGAACTTGGCTGGCTGCGCCGGAACCTGAAACCCTAATCTTTCACCTAATCTTTCACCTAATCTCTTCTGCTGCCCTGTCGCCGGGGGGGAGATTAAGTGAAAGATTAGGTGAAAGATCAAGGGGCTTTTGATCCCAGCCATCCCAGAGTCGCCATTATTACAAGTCCCGGTTGGAATTTACGATGGAGCACGCTGCAGAAGAGACAGACGCCCGATGAACCGCCACTTCACGCAACTCGACTGGGCCGTGCTGCTGGCCTACTTTGCCGGCACGATGTCCGTCGGCTTCTACTTCTGGCGCAAGAGCCGCTCGACGGAAGGCTTCACCGTCGCGAGCCGGTCCCTGCCCGGCTGGGTCTGCGGGTTATCCATCTTTGCCACTTACCTGAGCAGCATCAGTTACCTGGCGTTGCCCGGCAAGTCCTTTGCCGGCAACTGGAACCCCTTCGTCTTCAGTCTCGCGATTCCGATCGCTACGTGGATTGCCGTGCAGTGGTTTCTGCCCTACTATCGCGCCAGCGGGGAAGTCTCGGCCTACGCCCTGCTGGAACACCGCTTTGGCGTTTGGGCGCGGCTGTATGCCAGCGTGTTCTACCTGCTGACGCAAATCGCCCGCATGGGCGTCGTCATGTACCTGATGGCCTTGCCCATGGCCGTCATCTTCGGCTGGGACATCCGCTTGGTGATTCTGGTCACGGGAATCTCGGTGACGGTCTACTCGTTTGTCGGAGGGATCATCGCCGTGATCTGGACCGACGCGATCCAGGCCCTGGTGCTGATGGCCGGCGCCGTGATCTGTCTGGGCGTGATGATGTTCGGTGTGGAAGGCGGGCCGGCGGAGGTGGTCCGGGTGGCCGCGGCGCAAGGCAAGTTCAGCTTGGGAGAGTTCGGGGCGGGCGTGGACCAAGGGACCGTGTGGTTCGACGCGGGAAGCGCCACGTTCCTGGTCGTCTTGCTCTACGGGCTGTTCATCAACCTGCAGAATTTCGGCATCGATCAGAGCTACATTCAACGCTACATCGCATCCAGCAGCGACCGGGAGGCGCGCAAGAGCCTTTGGCTCGGCGCGGTGCTGTACGTCCCGGTCTCGGCCGTCTTCTTTCTGATCGGCACAACGCTATTTGTCTTTTACCACTCGGACCAGTATG
The DNA here is from genome assembly GCA_964409865.1 of uncultured Pirellulaceae bacterium. Lineage (GTDB taxonomy): Bacteria > Planctomycetota > Planctomycetia > Pirellulales > Pirellulaceae > Anammoximicrobium. The sequence continues at coordinate 3,633 of CAYPGE010000436.1, read as the reverse complement.
AGCGTGAGTTGCCGGAGGTCAAGGAGCTGGTCGCCAGGCAGCGGCTGATGCAGCAGGGCGTCTATGCTCCGGACTTCGCCAACTCCCCGGATTCGGCGCCGGCCGCTGTTTACCGGCGTCGGCTCGACGAGCAGGCGGCTCAACTGGACGAGACGGACATCGGCGACCGCGTGTTTCCGCATTTCATCGCCAAGCACCTGCCGCCGGGGTTGACCGGCTTGCTGATCGCCGCGGTCTTCGCGGCGGCGATGAGCACCGTCTCGACCAGCCTCAACTCCTCGGCCACGCTGCTGATGACCGATTACTACCGGCGGTTCGTCAATCGGCGGGCAAGCGAGCGGCAATGCCTGCTGGCCCTGTACGGCAGCACGATCGTGTGGGGAGCGTTGGGAACCGGCATGGCCCTGCTGCTGGTCAAGCTGACGGAGAGTGCGCTGGACATCTGGTGGACCCTGTCGGGCATCTTCGGCGGTGGCATGTGCGGCCTGTTCCTGCTGGGCATGATGAGCCGCCGGGCGAAGAATCCGGCGGCCGTCGCGGGCGTGCTCGCCGGAGTACTGATGATTCTCTGGATGTCCTTTCCCAAGCTGGTCGATTTCCTCCTGGCGCAATCTGCAGGAGGCCTTGCGCACCGTTGGGGGCTGGCTTTGCAGGAGGCCTCGTCGGCGTGGCTCAGTCCCTTCCACGCATTCATGGTTCCCGTCGCCGGCACCCTCGCGATTCTGCTGGTCGGCACGCTCGCCAGCCGCATTCCACTCCGCAAGCGGCAGCCGCCGGAAAAGAACTTGCCCCGTGCCTGACCGCTGCCGTCGAAGTCGAGGTACAGCCGAATCAGCGAATCCATAACTGTCGCAACTTCACCGTAGCCATCACGCTCCGCGTGATGATCGCAGACAAGAACTGGACAGTTATTGATTCGCCGGCCCCCAGCGACCTTCGCACGCCGTTACCGGGGCTTCTTGATCCCCGGTTTGCGTTGTACACTGGTAGCTATGCACGTTGCCAACGCAGGAGAGAAACCATGAGCAACACCGATGTCAACCGCCGAAAGTTCTTGGCCACCACCGCAGCCGGGTTGGCTCTTCCGGCCGTCATTGTCCCCCGTGCGGCAGGGGCCGAGCAGTTGGAGGGGCTCAAGCCCATCGGCCGGCCCAGGGGCATCCATCCCGGCCGCGTCGTCTGGAGTCACGATCCGGGGGTGACCGCTTGGGAAGGGCCGGGCGACGGCTTCTGGTGGGACGGCGACCGCGTCAAGCAGGATCGTGTGGACGCCATGATGGCACACGCCGTCTGCGAACTGACGGGCGAGTCCAAGCCGGCGCAGGCTTGGGACAAGCTGTTCCGGCACCTGAACCAGGCGCGCGGCAAGGGCGACGTGGGCTACCGCGCCGGCGAGAAGATCGTCATCAAGCCGAACTGGGTCGGCATGATCTACCGCGAGGGCCATGTAGACCCGCAGACCTACACGTTCATCCGGCGGCAGGACTACATGAACACCGCGCCGCAGATGATCATCGCCCTGCTGGCACAACTGACCGGCGCGGGGGTGAAGCAGGCGGACATCACCGTCTGTGACACGTTGGCCTATGCAGTCAACGAATTCCACGGCCCGCTGCACAGCGCTTTTCCCGGCGTGCGTTTCGAGGACTACGCGGGCGAGTTCGGACGCATCAAGGTCAGCAGTTCCACGGTGCCTCTGTATTGGAGCTGCCGCCCGCAAACCGAGTCGCAGGACTTCCTGCCCACGTGTTTCGCCGAGGCGGACTACCTGGTCAACTTCGCCAACTTCAAGGCCCACATGGGCAGCGGGGTGACCCTGTGCGCCAAGAACCATTTCGGCTCGCTGGTGCGCTGGCCGGTCCAGAAAGGTTACTACGACATGCACCCCGGCGGCTTTTCGAAACAGACCGGCATTTACCGGCCGCTGGTGGATCTGATGGGCCACGCGCACCTCGGCGGCAAGACGGTGCTGTACTTGATCGACGGGCTGTTCTCCGGCCTCCATCCGCGGGACCCCGCGCCGCAGCGCATGGCGTCGCCGCCGTTCAACGGCCACTGGGCTTGCAGCCTGTTCGCCTCGCAGGATCCCGTGGCCATCGATTCGGTGGCCCTCGACTTTCTCCAGGCCGAGTGGGCGGATTACCCGCGGCAGGCCGGCGTGGACGATTACCTGCACGAGGCCGCGCTGGCCCACGACCCGCCTTCCGGCACGTTCTACGATCCCGACCATGCCACCACGGCCACGCGTCTGGCCAGCCTCGGCGTCCACGAGCACTGGAACAACCCCCAGGAAAAGAAGTACTCGCGCAATCTCGGTTCGGCCGAGGGCATCGAGTTGGTCGCGGTTTCATGAGCAGTCGGAGCAAGTATCGCGAGCCGTTTGTGGCGCCGAAGGTGGGCTCAGGAAACGGCGGCCGATTTGATATCTTCTGAGCGTGCACCGTAGCCATCTCGCTCCGCGAGAGGAAGAGCCATCCTCTCGCGGAGCGAGAGGCCGACGATGGCAGATAACCGAGGTGAACCGCATCATGGCCAAGAAACCGGCGAAAGAAACAACCAAGGCGAAACCCACCCTGAACGCCTCTGATCGCAAGACCCTCAACGCCCTGGTCGGCATGGCCAACGACGTGGCCGCGACCGCCGATCGCGGCCGGGCGCCGACGTTGGACGTTCCGTCGCGGTCGCTGTCCAACGTGCGTTATAACAAGGCCAAGCGGTTCATCGAGATGGGCAGCGGCACCAACCGCCGGGAGCTGTTCAACCTGTCCCAGGCCAAGGTCTACATGCAAACGCTGCTGGTCGGCAGCGGTTGCAAGCAGTTGATCGAGGAAGGCAAGACGGCCAGCATCCGTGGTCTGTTCTACTTGCTGAAGCACACGATCGAAGGCTGCCGCGAAGAGACGTTCAACGACCAATCGGAGTGCGATCCGGTGATCGAGGACGTGGAGGTCACCCTGAACGCACTCCGCGAGGAATTGCACGTCTACGCCTCGAACCGCGGCTCGATGGTCGGCAATATCGTGCTGAACGACAGCGGCGACGAAATCGACTGCTCGCGCATGGGTTCGGGCGGCTACAGCATTCCGTCGATCGTCGAGTCGGAGGTGATTCAATTTCTGAAGTGCGATGCCGAATTCGTCCTGCACGTCGAAAAAGACACGGTCTGGCGGCGGTTCAACGAGGACAAGTTCTGGAAAGAGTACAACTGTGTTCTGACGCACGGCGGCGGCCAGCCGTCGCGCGGCGTGCGGCGGCTGCTGCACCGGTTGCACTACGAGCGGAAGCTGCCGGTCTACTGCCTGCTGGATAACGATCCCTGGGGATACTACATCTACAGCGTCCTCAAGCAGGGCTCGATCAACCTGGCTTACGAATCGAAGCGCATGGCCATCCCGGAGGCCCGCTACATCGGGCTCCGCAGCAAAGACTACGAGCGCTGCGGGCTGACCCCCAGCGTGACCATCGAGCTGAGCGACGCGGACGTCAAACGGGCCAAACAGATCGCGCAGTACCCCTGGTTCGAGAACAAGAAGGCGTGGCAGAAGGAAATCGAACTGATGCTCAAGAACGGCTTCAAGCTCGAAGTCGAAGCGTTGATCAACAAAGGGATCAGCTACGTCACCGAGACCTACG
>CAYPGE010000435.1:0-7501 GCA_964409865.1 uncultured Pirellulaceae bacterium | reverse complement strand
CATACGAGATTGGATGGTGTGACTGGAGTTCAGACGTGTGCTCTTCCGATCTTCTTTGCCGCCTACGGGACGGAAAAGAGCAAGGGAACCAAGGTCTTCGCCCTGGCCGGCAAGGTCGCCCGCGGCGGCTTGATCGAAGTGCCCATGGGCGTCACGATCCGCCAAGTCGTCGAGGAAATCGGCGGCGGAGTGGCCCACGGCCGCCGCTTCAAGGCGGTGCAGATCGGCGGGCCGTCCGGCGGCTGCGTGCCCGCGGAACTGGCGGACACGCCCATTGACTACGAGGCGTTGGCTCAGGTCGGCGCGATCATGGGCAGCGGTGGACTGGTCGTGCTGGACGACAGCGACTGTATGGTCGACATCGCCCGCTACTTCCTCCGCTTTACCCAGGACCAGTCCTGCGGCAAGTGTACGTTCTGCCGCGTGGGCACCCGGCGGATGCTGGACATCCTGGAGCGGATCTGCGCCGGCAAAGGGCAACAGGGGGACTTGGAGTTGCTGGAACAGTTGTCGCGGGACGTCTGTGCCGGCAGCCTGTGCGGCTTGGGCAAGACCGCGCCGAATCCCGTGTTGTCCACGCTGCGCTATTTCCGCGACGAGTACGAAGCCCATCTGCAAGGCCGTTGTCCGGCCGGCAAGTGCAAGGACTTGATCGCCTACAAAATCAACGACCGCTGCATCGGCTGCACCCTGTGCGCGCAGAATTGCCCGGTGGATGCGATCCCGACGACGCCCTACGTGCGGCATACGATTGATCTGGACAAGTGTACGCGTTGCGATACGTGCCGTCAGGTCTGTCCGGAGGACGCGGTGTTTGTGGAGTAGCCGCATGCCAACCATCACCATTGACGATCGCCCGATTGACGTGCCGCCGGAAGCCACGGTGCTGGACGCGGCGCGCAAGTTGGGGATTGACATCCCGACGCTGTGTTTCCTGGAGGGGTACAAGGCCTCTACGTCGTGCCAGGTTTGCGTGGTCAAACTGCTGGACAGTGGACGCGTCGTGCCCGCTTGCGGCACGCGGGTCGTCGACGGCATGCGGGTGGCCAGCGAGACGCCGGAAGTACACCGGCTGCGGCGGACGGCCTTGGAGTTGTTGCTCAGCGATCACGTGGGCGATTGTTTGGCGCCGTGTTTTTTCGCGTGTCCGGCCCACATGGACGTGCCGCAGATGTTGCGGCAGATCGGCGACGAGGACCATCGCAGCGCGATCGCGACGATCAAGGAGGACATTGCCTTGCCGGCGATTCTTGGCCGCGTGTGCCCGAAGCCGTGCGAGAAGGGCTGCCGGCGGCAAGGAGCCGACGGGCCGGTGGAAGTGTGCGAGTTGAAACGCTACGTGGCCGACCGGGACTTGGCATCCCGCGAGCCGTATCTTCCAGCTTGCCGCCCGGCATCGGGGCGGCGTGTGGCGGTGATCGGCGCCGGCCCGACCGGTTTGGCGGCCGCGTTCCATTTGCGCCGCGAGGGCCAAGCGGTGACGGTGTTCGACGCCCAGACGCAACCCGGCGGGCGGCTGCACCACGAGTTCTCCGAGGCCGAATTGCCGCGCAAGACGCTGGCCGCAGAAGTCGGCGTGATCTTCCGGTTGGGCGTCGAACTGCGGTCCGGGACTCGAGTTGGGCGGGAGATCCCGTTCGACGACTTGATCGCGCAGTACGACGCCGTGCTGGTCGCCTGCGGGGCGGTCGACAAGGCGGAAATCCGGGCCTGGGGGCTGGCCGTCGGATCACGCGGCGTCGAGGTCCGTGCGGGTACCTACGAGACGAACATCAAGGGCGTGTTTGCAGCCGGCAGTGCGACCCGCGGCAAGTGCCTGGTGGTCCGCAGCGTGGCGGATGGCAAGGAAGCGGCGGCGGCGATGGCGCAGTTCCTGGCGGGCAAGCCGATCACGCCGGTCCAGCGGCCGTTCTCGTCACGGATGGGCAAGATTCAAGCCGAGGAGATGCCGGAGTTCCTGGCCCGTGCAGCGGATCTGCCGCGACGGGATGATTCCAGTTACGCGGTAGACGCGATTTCCGCGCACGCCGCGGCGGACCAAGCTCATCGCTGTCTGGGGTGCGGGTGTCCGGCACACGGCAATTGCAGGTTGGAGCACTATGCCGCCATGTACGGGGCCGATCCCGGCAGGTACCGCGACGCCCGGCGGGCCTTCGTGGTGGTCAACCGCGGCGGCTCGGTGCAGTACGAGCCCGGCAAGTGCATCAACTGTGAGTTGTGCATCCAGATCGCGGGCGAGTCCCAGGAGGCGCTGGGATTGACGTTTGTCGGCCGAGGTTTTGACGTCCGAGTCGGGGTGCCGTTCCAGGGAACGATGGAGCAAGCGCTTGGCCCTCTAGCCGCCAAGTGCGTTGCCGCTTGCCCCACCGGGGCGTTGTATTTCTCGCAGGTGCGAGACTTCGTGCCGCTGCAAGACCTTTCTCATCCACGGAGCGTTTCCAAACGGCCATGAAGCGGCGACTTGCGTTTTCAGCTTGGTTCGGATGCGTGTTACTGGCGACGGCACTGGCCTCGTCCAGCGTTTGGGCCTGCCCGTTCTGCACGGTCACCTCGCAGACGCTCAGCGAAGAAATGGCGTCGATGGACGCGGTGGTCGTCGCCCGCTTGATCAAGCTCCCGGACACGACAAAAACGCCGTTCGCCAGCGAGGAGGGGCCGAAGGCCGTGTTCGAGGTGACCGATGTTCTCAAGGGTTTCTCGGATCCCAGCCAAGGGACGGAGATTCGGACGGTCGTGTTCGGCCAAGAGAAAGTCGGGGAGCGATTCCTGGTGATGGGCGCCGGCCGGCCCGACGTCGCCTGGACGACCCCGATGAAGGTCTCCGACCGGGCGGTCGAATACCTTCGCCAGCTTGACAAACTGCCGGGAAAGGGGCCGGAACGGCTGGTGTTCTTCCAGACCTATCTGGAGGATCCAGACCAGGTATTGTCGCGCGACGCCTATGACGAATTCGCCAAAGCGCCGTACAGCGAGGTCCAAGGCTTGCGCGACAAGATGGATCACGAGCAGTTGTTGGCATGGATCAAGAACCCCGACGTGCCGCTGAACCGCAGGCGTCTGTACATGGTCATGCTTAGCGTCTGCGGCGGCGCCGACGACTTGCCTGTACTGGAGCAAATGCTGCGAAGCGAGGACAAGAAATCCCGGGCTGGACTGGATGCCATGCTGGGCTGCTACTTGATGTTGGCGGGGCCCGACGGAATGCGACTGGTGGAAGACCTGTTTCTCAAGGACCCCAAGGCAGAATATGCCGATACCTACGCGGCGATCATGGCCTTGCGATTTCACGGCACGGAGGCGGAGAGGGTGCCTCGTGAGCGGATTTTGCAGGGATTCCATCTTCTTTTGGACCGGCCGGAACTCGCCGATCTGATCATTCCGGACATGGCCCGCTGGGAGGACTGGTCGCAGGTCGAACGACTCGTGGAGTTGTTTAAGGAAGCGGGCAAGAAGTCCGGCGAGGCGCGCGTCCAGATCATCAACTACCTGCGGACATGCCCTCGTCCGGAGGCGAAGGAGCACTTGCCGGAATTGGCACAAATGGACCCGGCGGCATTCCAGCGCGCCGAAACCTTCTTTCCTTTGGGCGGCGGGAACGGTGCCGCGTCCTCTGCGTTCGCCGCGGCGGGCGTGTCGGCTGCGCCGCCAGCCAAGGCAGAGCTTCCGTCCAGCGAAGCCACGGGAGATTCGGCCGTGGCTTCCCCGACTGACCCCGCCGGCCAGATTCCGATCCTCCACCGAACGGCCGCATCGGATGCGAACCCTCTGACCTATCTCGTCGTATTCTGGATATTGGGCGGCGTGTTTTTTGTCGCTCTGTGGGCCGTCCTGATCGGCGGGGGCCGAGGATCGTAGCCGGAGAGCACCGCTTGGGTGTGGATCTATCACAAACCAAGCACGAAGCGCAAGCGAGTCGGACTAGAACGTGACGGGGACTATGAGTAACGCACAAATGATCGAGAGCATCCCTGAGTATGACGAGGATGTTCAGCCTTACCGGGCCGTCAGCAAATCGGCGGTGCTGAGCCTGATGATCGGCTTGCTCTCCTTCGCCGCTCTGCTGTTTCCGGTCTTGCTGGCGCTTCCCGCGGTGGGCATCGTCGTGGGAGTCGTAGCCTTGGCCAAGGTGCGCCGCTATCCAAACGAACTCTCCGGTCGGCCGGCGGCGGTGCTTGGACTGTTGCTTGGTGGGAGTCTGCTCGTCGCGGGCAGCGTGTTGCACTCCGTCGTGTACGCCACGGAAGTCCCGGAGGGCTTTCAACGGATCTCGTTTGCCGATCTGCAGCCCGTTCCGGAGGCCCCGCACATGCCGATTCCACCAAAGGCCCTGGAGCTGAACGGTGCGAAGGTGTTCATCAAGGGTTATGTATATCCCGATGGCCAACAGTACAATATCAAGCGGTTTATTCTCATACCGGACATGGGCACGTGCTGTTTCGGTGGTCAGCCGAAATTGACGGACATGGTCGAAGTCACCTTGCGTGATCCGTTGCGGACCATATTCGAGCGCCGCAAGCGGCGACTGGCCGGGACGCTGATGGTCGACCAACGCTTGAAGCCCGTTTCCGGTTTGGGCGGAGTGTACTATCGGCTGGATGCCGAGTATGTGCGGTAGATCCCATGCCGACGAATTGCTTAGGGCGCCGTCTCGGTCGGGGGTTCTTGCTCGCGGCAGTCGTCGCTCTGGCGTTCTGGCTGCGGGTCGTCCAGGTCGGCGAAAGCCTGTGGCTGGACGAGTTGCACACGGCCTGGGTCGTGGCGGACGGTGCCCAGCAGTTGGCTCCGCGGGCCGCCGTCGGGAATCAAAGTCCTGCCTACTTTGCGCTTGTCTGGTCGCTCACGAAATTGGCCGGAGCGAGCGAATGCTGTCTGCGCCTGCCCTCGGTCTTGGCTGGCGTGGCGTTGGTGGTCAGCGTTTATTTGGTCGTCGCCCGCTGGACCGCGTGCTCTTCGGCGGGTTTGCTGGCGGCGCTGCTGGTGGCGATCGATCCGAACTGCGTCTTCTATGGACAAGAGGCGCGGTCGTATGCGCTGGTCCAGTTGGTCGGGTTGCTGCACGTGGTGCTCTTCGGGCGACTGGTCTGGCGGCCGATGGCTGCGAAGAACGTTGGGACGAATGGGAGTCATGGGACGGAGGGGACAGGAGCGGGCAGAGAAGCGCCGTTTCTTCGGGCAAGCCGCGTCTCTGAAGAACTGGGGTTCACTTCGCGACTGGCGTGGATCGCGACTGGGGTGCTGCTGTTCTATCTGCACTACACGGCGATTTTGCTGGTGGCGGCGGAGGTCGTCTATTGCGGTCTGTCGCGATTCCTCGTCCCTGGAGCGGCGGTCCACGACGGGGCGGCGGATCAGCAGGGCTACCGTTGGCGGCAGTTGGCGTTCGATCTTACTTTGCTGGGTCTGTGCCTCTTGCCTGCGGTGCCTCACTTGCGCGAAATCGCCCAGCGGCGGCAGAACTGGTCGTCGTTTGTTCCCGCGCGATCGCTGTGGCGCATCTGGGAGATCGGCGATGTGTTCCCCCTGCACATCTATCTGTTGGCGCCGTTGGTTGTCCTGATGGCATCGTGGGTGAGCAGGCGGATTCGCGGCAGTCGCGGTGCATCGGCGGCGGGCAACCGTGGCCTGGACCTGCGTTGGTTTCTGCTCGCGTTGTGTTGGCTGCTGGTTCCCTTGACGATCGCTTGGGTCGCCACCGTCCAGGGTCACGCGCCGCTGTTCTTTCGCCGCTACTTGATCGTCACCGCCGTGGCGCCGATCGTGTGGACCGCCTTGTGTTACGCAGCGTGCTCGCCTGGTTTCTGGCGAGGGATGTGCGCCCTGGGGGTCGTCTCGGCGGTCGTGTTCCACGGCGGCATGGTCCGCCAATGGCGGCAAGACGGCCGTGTGGTGGGCGATCGCAACCAGGACTGGCGGTCGGCGGTGGCGTACGTCAGAGAACATGCGGGCGGCGCCACGCCGGTCTTCGTCCGCAGCGGATTGGTCGAAGCGGAGCACTGGTACGCCAGCGAGGATCTTCTCCGCCGCGAGTTCTGCCTGCTGCCGGTGCTGGGGCTGTACCGTCTCGATCGCCCGCGGGATTCGCTGTTTCCGCTGCCGGTCTCGCCGCCCGCCGTGCTGTCGGCCGAGGCACGCCGTCGCGTTCTGGCCAGCAGAGAAGCCTGGTGCCTGGTGCAGGGCAGCGAGCCGAGTCTGGTCCGTTTCGAGACGTCGTTGAGGTCCGTGTGGCGGCGATCGGGCGCGATCCCGTCGTCGATCCAGCGTCGTTCGTTTGGCAGCGTGGCCGTGTTCCATGTCCGCGTGGCCGATGTTCGGCGCAGGTCTCCCGACCTCGCCGAAACGGCCGACCGCAGGTCTCGTTCGATGTTCGGCGCAGGTCTCCCGACCTCGCCGAAACGGCCGACCGCAGGTCTCCGCGGCGGTATTGAGAGAACGGTGGCCGGCCCCGTCGAGCGGTCGGGAGACCGCGGTGCAACCGGCGCGTCCCGGAATCACGCAAGGCCGTCTAGCCTCGGGGCGTTTCCCTCGCGGCGTGCGGGGCACGGGGCAGGACCACGGTGAACGTCGTGCCCAGGTTCAGTTCCGAGCAGACTTGAATCCGGCCGTCCATCTCCGAGATCAGCATCCGGCACAGTCCCAAGCCCAGGCCGGTGCCGCCCGAATCCGCGCGGGTGGTGAAAAACGGCTCGAAGATTTTTTCCAGGTTCCCTCGCGGAATTCCCACGCCGTTGTCGGAAACCTCCACGGCCACGTCGCCGGGATTGAAATCGTCGCGAGGTCCCAGGGCATACGTGCGGAGCTTGACCACGCCCCCGTCGGGCATGGCCGCGATGGCGTTCAGGCACAGGTTGAAGAGCACTTCCTGCAACGTGTACGCGTCGCCGCGCACCAACGGCACGTCCCCCAATTCCGTCTGGATCGTGATCCCTTCCTTGTGTTGCGGACCGAGCAACTGCAGCGTTGCCTCGACGGCGGCGTTGACCGACGTGTCCTGCAACTCGACGCCCCGCGGGCGAGCGAACGACTGCACGCGCTTCGTCGTCTTTTCGATGCGGTCCAGCGCCTCTTCCATCAACTGGACGTATTCGGTCAGTCGGGCATCGTCCTTGACTCGCTCGCCGATCCTCCGCAGACAATTCTGCACGCCGTCCAAGGGGTTGGCGATCTGGTGCCCGATCCCCGCCACCAACTGGCCGATGCCGACCATCTTTTCCTTCTGCCGGAGTTCTTCGTGAGCCCGGTCGACGTAGGAGCGAATCGACTTGGCGAAGTACAGCGTGATCCACAACGTGCTGGCGAAGGCCAGAAAGGTCGCGATCAGGTAATCGCCCACCAGGGGCGGCGGCGACTGGCCGGCGAACCGCACCGGGTAACGCGGGATGTATCCTTGATACTCCAGCCACATCACACCGCCGATCATCAGCGTCACGAAAGCGCCGAAATAGTAGGGGGTCCGGCCCCGCAGGTACGTGCCCGCGATGATCATCGGCAGCGAAAAAAAATA
>CAYPGE010000434.1:0-7531 GCA_964409865.1 uncultured Pirellulaceae bacterium | reverse complement strand
CGGGCATCCGTGGGGCACCAACCTGAAGCACTCGACGGCAAGCGTCGAGGATCGGCCAGCGGTCGGTTCCGGCGCAGCCGGCTAAGTTCACTCTTCGACTTTTCCACTCTTCCACTTCTCCCCCTCTTCCTCCTACTGCTGCATCGCGAACAACACGATATTGACCACGATCCGGGCTGCGTCCGCGGGAAGGTAGCCTTTGCAGTCGAGCGACGCGGCGTTTTCCATCGCACAGCTGATATCGTAAGGCGAGAAGACCACGGCCACGCGGCCTTCGAGTTCCACCGCTTCCAGCAGCGGGCGGATTTGCAGTTGCCGCGTCGTCAGCGGATCGCCGGCCGCGCGAACTTGCGGGTCCCGCAACGTGACGCGCGACAGATCATAGCCGCGGAATTGCTGCGAGAAGATGGGATGGTTCTCCGGCAACCGGACGAATTCGGCTTCCGGCAAGGCCGCTTTGATCTCCCGCCGCAGCGCGACGGCGAACTGCGAATTCGCACAGATGGCATCGCCGAACAGGAAGCCTCCGCGCCGCAGATACGTGGCCAGCGCCTTCCGCTGGGCGTCGCTGAATCGGAAGTCCCTGCGGCCGTGGATGAACGCCACGGCGTGGTCCAGCAACTGCGGATCGTCGGGCGACAGCAGCAGCGGTTCGCTGCTCGTCCGCAGGCCGACCTCCGCGCGGAGCACGCCCAGCATTCTCGGCAGCGTGTTGGCCGCCTCGTCGCTGCCGCCGCCGTGCAACAGCTTGGGAATCACCAGCACGCCGCGCGTCAGATTCTCGTTCGGGTCGCCCTTGGCGGCGATCCGCGGCCGTTCGAGTTTGTCTTTCAACTGCCGATTGGTGGCATACGCCAGGACGTTGGCCCCGATCGCCAGGCCGGCCTTGATCTGGTCCTTGACCTCCTTTGGATAGCCGGTCTCGCGGTCGCCGCGGCTCAATTCCCACAGGCACGACAGGTCCTGCGGGCTGTACACGACGCTGGTCCGGCAACAGGCGTCGATGCCGTACAGCGGCCGCATCTGTTCGGGGGCCACTCGCTCCTGGGCGAACCAGATGGCATGTTCGGGCGGCAGCAGCCGCAGCGCACTTTCCGGAAACAGCTCCTTCATCAATTGCCGGAACGCCTGATCGAAGGCCTCGCCGCCGCAGCAGGCCTCGGCCAGGATAAACCCGCCTTGGCTGACGTATTGCTTCAGGTTCTGTTTCTGGTCGGGGGTCAATTCCAACGCTTCCCGGCCGCTGATCATCAGCACGGGCGTCTCCAGCAGGTCTTCGACTTTCGCCGCGCGGGCGTCGATCGTTTGCCAGGTGAGCTTCTGCCGCCACAGCGGTTCGACGTGCCGAACCAGGTTGTGGACGCCGCTGCGGTGCAAGTCCCAGTCGCGCGTGTAACCGTGCTGCAGCTTGGCGATCACCACCGGCCGGCGCCCCTTAGCCAAAAACAGCAGCGCGAACGAGGTGGCCACCAGTTCGTTGTCCTCGCCGCTGCCGCTGCCGCGCCAGAAGCCGGACAGCTTGTCCTGCTGCTGGACCAGCATCTCCGCGCCTTCCCGGTACCAATCGTGCTTGCCGATGAACCGGAGGCCGGTCAAACGGCCGACGCGTTCCACGCCGTACAAGTAGTAAAACAAACCGGACCGGCCCAAGTTCAGCCCCCCGATGCTGGACGGGCTGGGGTTCGCGTTGACCGTGAACTTGGCGCCTAGCCACTGCAGGGCCCGCTGCAGTTCATCGTCGCCCTGCTGCGGGCAGCAGCAGCGGATCGTGCCGCCGACCACCTGCGCGTCGCCGTCGCTGAGCCGTCCTTGCGAAATCACCAGCGCTCCGATCCCGGCACACGTCATGCTTCCGGTGGGCGGCGCTTCGGGCTGGTCTTTCAGCGGCTTGTAGTAGCTCCACGCGCCGTCCGCACGCTGGCAGCTGAGCCAGTAGTTCAGCGCCCGCTGCCAGGTGGCGTCGTCGATCTTGGCGCCCACCTGCTCCGCTTCGTGCAGGCCCAGCAGCGCGAACTGCGAATTCGAATTATCGCCCTGGGCCCGCTGGCCGGCCACCGAGAAATAGGTCCACGCCCCGGCCCGCTCGCCTTCCATGATCTGGGCCCGCGCCAGCCATTCGGCGTTGCGCTGGATCAGCAGCAGGTCCTTTTTCGGTTCCGCCGCGCAAAAGACCATCGTCTGCAGCGACGTGGTGTAGACGGCTTGCGGATCGCCCAGTTGCCGCAGATAGGCCATAGCCTTGTCCATCGCCGGAGAATTCAGCGGCTCGCCGGATTCCAGCAGGGCCAGGGTACACAGCGCCGTCACGCCGCCCGGATACCCCACGCGATCCGGCCAATTGCCGCGGTCCTTCAGTTGCTGGCTCTTCAAGTACCGCACGCCCGCGGCAATCGCATCCCGCACGTCCTCCGGCGTCACTTCCGCACGGCTCGTCTCGGCGACAGCAGACGAAATCACCAGAATCGTCAGGTGCCAAACCAACGCTCGCATCATGCTGATACTCCTGACGCCAGCCGGCGCCCGCAACCCAAAGAGTCCGCGCATTTCTCTGAGGCCGTCCCGTCTCTGCGGTGTTTTCCTCGCGTCGCAACCCCGATCCGTCCTGTAACGGCAGAAAACACCGCAGAGACGGGACGGCCTCGGAGAGCAAAATCCAGTGAACAGTACAACATGTGCGCACGGAGCGCGCATGATCCGGACTGAGACTTTGACGGTTGCCTGCACGCCGCACGACTTGGGATCCAAGTTCGGCCGAAGGACGCGTCGTCGTCGTCAGACCTTCATTATTGCGGTACCCAGACGAATGGGCAATCCGGATTTGGTAAGATGCTCGACGTGCGTTTGTTTCTCCGTGTCCTCTGTGCCTCTGTGTTTCCAGCCTTTGGGCATCCAAGAGTTGAAAACACAGAGGCACAGAGGCCACAGAGAAAGCCGTTCGCGGCAGACCATCGCTCGCTTTGCCGGCAGCGAGACTTGGGCGAACACAAACGTTGAAACTCACAACCGCGCCCGTGCGCACCGTGTCAATCATGGAGAGGAGCGACATAACCGATGCACCGCCGATTCCTTGTTGCACCGCACATCGTTATGCTGACCTCGCTGGTTGCGTTGTTGACGACCTCCGCACGAGGTGCCGACGAGGCCCGCGACCCTGGCCTGGTCGCGCACTACCGCTGCGCCGAAGGGCAGGGCGAACAACTGCTGGACCACAGCGGCCATCAGCACCACGGCCGGATCGTCGGCGCACGCTGGGAGCAGGCCGGCACGCGCTGGGCGTTGCGTTTCGACGGCAGCGGCGATTACGTCGATTTCGGCGACAACCGGGCCTTGAAGATGAGCGGCGATTTCACCCTGCTGGCCTGGGTCACGCTCGACGCGCCGTCCTACCCGGACGCCAACACCAACTGGACCATTTTCGACTGCGAAGCGTATCCCCGCGAAGGCACGATCCTGCGCGTGGACGGCGCGGCCACCACCGTGATGTTCCGCTCCAGCCGTGCCGGCTCAACCCCGTACCAGTTCGGCAAAGCGAAGATCGCCAATCGCGGCTGCTACCAGATCGGCGTGGTGCGCCAAGGCGATCAGGCGCGCATCATCGTGGACGGCGTGACGGACACCGCGCTGGCTTGCGGCGGCGATCCGATCTACGGCAGTGTGCCGTTCAAGATTTCCAGCACGTCGCAGTCCTTCGCCGGACTGGTCCACGAGGCACGCTTGTACAGCCGGGCGCTAAGCGCCGGGGACATCGCCGATCTGTACTGGCGCGAAGCCGCACGCGCCGGCAAGGACGTCACACGCCGGGGCCAGTTGCGGCTTCGCGCCAGCGTCTATGTAGACGATCCGCAGGTCTTGGCCGAGGTCGATTTCCTGGGCGTTTTGCCGCTGGCCGAAGGCGAGCAAGCCGCGGTGGCCCTGCTCCGCAGCGACGGTGCGGCAGGAAGCGAGCAGGCCGCGGACCCGATCCCCGACGCCTGCCGGGGCGAGTTCGCCTTTGACATGACAGGCCGCCCGCCGGGCCAGTACACGTTGACGGCCGTAGTGCGCGGCCCGACGGGCAAGACCCGCGGCGAAGCGCGCCGCGCGTTCGACTGGCCGGCGAGCCACACGGCCAAGGCCCCGTCGCCGCAGACGGTTACCGCACCCCCGCTGCCGGCGCCGCGGCAGCGATTGCAGCCGCAGGCCGCGGTGCTGCCCGGCGGCGGGTTTCGCGTCACCGCCTCCGGCCAGTCGTTTCCCGTCGAGTCCAGCTTCTCGGTCCCCAACGGCGCAGACCTGACCTTGGCCGCCACGCCCGCCGGCGCCGACCATGTCGCCGTCCACGGTTCTCGCGTCACGCTCACCAATGCCCACTACCGGCTGGAACGCGACATCCTGACCCAGAGCGGCCGCGTGCTGGTGCGCGACACGTTCATCAACCTGAGCGCCCAGCCCGTCGGCGTGATCTTCACCCATCGCCTGCTCGTCGATCGCGCCCGGATCAAGGAAACCAGCCTCGGCGGCCGGACGGTTTCGCCGCCGATCACTCGCCCGCTCAAGACCAACCCCACGGCCTTTGCGAGTCTGGACCGGTTCGGCATCGGCCTGGTCGCGCTGGACGACGTGCTGATCGTCCAGTCCCAGGGAGGTTGTGCCGCGGAGGGCCTGAGCCTCGGTTCCCGCGAATTCGCGCTCGACGCCAACGCGTCCTACACCGTCGAGTGGGCCGTCTACGTCAACGGCAGCGGCGACTACTACGACCTGGTCAACGACGTGCGAATCGACGAACGCCGCAACAACACCACGGTCCACGGAACCTGGGTCACGCCAAGCCAACTCATGTACAAGCGCACGCTGGACCGCGTGCCGCCACCCTCGTACTTCGACGTGCGCCGGCCGGCGTACTTCTGCATCCCCTGCCTGTCCTGGAGCACCGATGACCCGACCGTATCGCTGGAGGGCATCGAGTTCATCGCGTATCCCCAGGAGCGAGCCGCGGTGCGCCGCGTGATCGACGCGGCAACGGCGATCCGTCCCCACCTGAAGACGATGTTCCACGTAGCGCCCAATCTGTACGCCACCAACAAGCCCGACGAAATCTGGCCCGACTCGCGCCTGATCGGCCTCGACGGCAAGCAGACCGTTTACGCCTACAACTACGAATCGAGCAGCTACTTTTCCAAGCAGCGTCTGGCCGAGAATTGGCGCTGGTGGAGCTATTACCCGGCGGTGGACAACGCCTACGGCCAGGCTCTGCTGGACAGCGTGGACGTGATGATGAACGAAATGGGGGCCAGCGGGGTCTTCGTGGACGGCGCCCTGTGGGACTACGGCGGAGGCTACAGCTACGACCGCTTCGACGGCCACACGGCGGACATCGACCCGCAGACGAAGACGATCACGCGCCTGAAGACGGCGGTGCCGCTGCTGCAACAGCACGCCATCGCGGCCTGGGGGCGGAAGGTCATGCAGCGGGGCGGCGTGGTGGTGGCCAACAACGCCGTGCCCACGCGCACGTTCGCCGGCCAGCCGTTCATCTTTGACAAAGAAGTCACCGAAGGACCGGAGATGCACCTGCTGCCCACCCCCTGCACGCTCGGCAATCCGGCGGCCATTCAGAACGAGACCGATGTCTATGACGACATCCTGGCGAAACTGGCCTGGGGCAACCTGTACTTCTACTACGGCGAGCCGCTGGACCTGCGGCACGAATTGCCCGCGGCCCGCATGTACCCGATCACGGTGACCGACGTGCGCAGCGGCTGTGTGACCGGCAACGAGCGCGTGGTGACGGCGCGGGACGGCGTGTACGGTTGGCCGGGGGAGCGTTGCCTGCACCTGGTCTATCGCTACGACCGCCGCGGACGCCGCATCAGCCACAATTTTGTCACCACCACCGACGCCTCCGGCGCACGGACCGCCGTGGACCTGGACGACCGCGAAATGGCAATCGTGGTCAAACTGCCGGTCACGGTCCAGTCCGCCACGGCCGTCAACGCGATCGTCACCCGCTGCGACGAGCGGGCCATCGGAGTTTCCCTACACGGCCACGGCGCCGCTACGATTACGGGGCCCGATGGCAAGGTCCGCGAAGTGCAGTTGGATGGCGAACAGAGGCTGACCATTCAACCCGGCTTCGCCGGGTGAGGGTCTCGCGGCGGTCCACTCTCGGCGAGCGTGGCGGCGTCAGCCCCACGGTGGTTCGGACCGTATGTGATTCCCACCGGTGGGCTCACGCCCACGGCTCGCCGGGGGGCGGGGGGGGTTGCTGGT
This sequence comes from uncultured Pirellulaceae bacterium, assembly GCA_964409865.1. Classification (GTDB taxonomy): domain Bacteria; phylum Planctomycetota; class Planctomycetia; order Pirellulales; family Pirellulaceae; genus Anammoximicrobium. The sequence continues at coordinate 1,282 of CAYPGE010000434.1, read as the reverse complement.
TCGGCGAGCGTGGTGGCGTCAGCCCCACGGTGGTTCGGACCGTATGTGATTCCCACCGGTGGGCTCACGCCCACGGCTCGCCGGGCGCCTCATTGCCCAGCACCGGCGGGCGTGCGGGACTGGAACGTCGCGGGTTGACCTGTTCGTACAGTGCGGTCTGTTCCAGGTACGGCAGAATTCGGGCATGCCAAGTCCAGCCGTCGCCGTACGGCGTTCCGCTTGAGAACCGCACGACATTGGCCATCGGGAATGCTTGGGCTGTGTCGTGGTAGTTTTGCAGCGCGAGACCAATCTGCTTCAAATTGTTGCTGCACTGCGTGCGTCGAGCTGCCTCCCGCGCCGACTGGATGGCCGGCAGCAGCAAGGCCACAAGAATTCCAATAATGGCGATCACCACCAGCAACTCAACGAGCGTAAAAGCGCTTTGGGACCGAATTCGCCTCATCACAACTCCTCCTCTCGACCCGAGATTGGGAAAACAGTACGACAAGAATGGGGAATCCTCCAACATCTATCACGATACCGCGTTGCGTCTGACCGATCAATCACGGGACAGGCGGAACAATCAAAAAAGTGGGGAATTGTTTTGGGGGACAGGACCTAGTCAAGTTGGGGAGTTTCGACGCCCGTTTGGGTCAGCTCGCACGGCTCAAAAAAGGGGAAAATGGGGACCCGATAGACGGTGGTTCTTTGTAGCATGGCTCTCCGAGCCGTGCCGACGATCGGCAGCTACGTGATGATCAGCACGGCTCAGAGAGCCATGCTACGGGAAGGCGAGAGATTCACAGCCTCTGACGCCCTCCCCTCGTTCGTCTCGAAACGCGCAACTTGTCAGCCGGAAATCATCTACTTCATCAGCCACTGCCCGGCCGCGGCGTGCTGTTGCGCGGCGTCGCCGGTGAAGGTCACGAGGGCCTCGGCCTGGGAAGCGGCGCGGTACGCGGCGGTGATGATCGCCGGCTCTGTGCCCTCGCCGGCCAGCCACAGCGGGCGCGGCGCGTGCAGGGCGAGCAGGCCGGGCACGTCCAGGTACTTGGCTCCGCCGGGCAGGAACATCGGATCGCGGTAGTCGAGCAGACGGCCGAAGCGAAATCCCTGCGTATCGACCGCCACGCGGTCGATGGCGTCGCCGGCCAACGCGCCGGCGGCGGCCACGATGGGACCGGTGCTGCCCCAGCCGGCGACGGCCACCGTCTTAGGATTGGGACAGGGGCCGGCTTTCGTGTTCCGGAGCAGACTCACCATGCTCAGCACATCGTGCGTGCGTTGCGCGAACAGCGCG
>CAYPGE010000433.1:0-7568 GCA_964409865.1 uncultured Pirellulaceae bacterium | reverse complement strand
TTTTGCTCCAAATCCCTTGCCAATACAAAAATCCGGCGGCCTGCTAGTCACGCCCGGCGGAATACAGCTCCGGCCGTGGACAGCCCGGTATCCACCCGCGGGTCATCGCCAGCGTGATCTTGTATGGTTTGACGCGGCGGATCCGTTCCAGCCGGGTGCTGGAATACATGACCGGGCACAACGTCGATTTCATGTGGCTCACGGAAGGGCGGACGATCGACCACTCCACGATCTGCAAATTCCGGACACGCTTCAAGAAGCAACTGAAAGCCGTGTTCCTCGGGTTGGGTCGGCTGGCCATGACGATGGGGCTGATTCGTTTGGGAGAGGTGACGTTCGACGGCACGCGTACCAAGGCGAGCAACGACCGATACGAAACCTGGACGGCCAAGGACGTGGAGAAGCACTTGGCCGAACTGGAGGGGAAATTCGGTGAGTTGCTGGACGAGTCCGAACGCGTTGATGCGGCAGAAGAGGAACGGTTTGGACTCCAGACGCCGCCGGCGGTGCCGCCGGAATTGGCCGATGCGAAGGCCCGTCATTAACGGTTGCTGGAAGCGCAGAAGCAACTGGCAGAGGCTGACGCAGCTCGGTGTCGGGAAGGGCTCCAAACGCCGGCCCAACTTCCGAGCACCGACTCGGACTCGACCGTCCTGCCCGCCGACACTAAATCAACAGCCCGCTTGCCCGATGGATGGTTCGATCCCAAGTGGTACTGCAGGTGCAGCGGCCTTATAATGGCGGTGATGGTGGTCAACTGTCTCTAGCTCGAAGCCGAGAAGGAACGTCCCCGCATGCCCCGCTGGACCGATCCTGACGACGCCTGGGACGACGAGTTGGAGTACGACGACGAGCCGGAGGACGACGACTGGCCGGACGACGATGGCGATCCGGACGATGACGAGTCGACCGTACCGTGTCCGTACTGCGGGCGGGAGATCCACGAGGAAGCGCCGCGGTGTCCGTACTGCGAGAATTACCTTTCGGCCGCCGACGCGCCGCCCCAGCGGAAGCCGTGGTGGCTGGTCGTCGGCGTGGCGGTCTGCCTGTACGCCGTGTATCGTTGGATTGTGGGGTGAAACGAGCGCCGCCGCGTTGCGAAGAAACACTGGGCAACGGTATCGGCTTTACCGATATAAACGGATGATCGCAGCAGACCGCTGATTTGACCGACACTTGCTATCATGACTGGCAACGCTAGCGCGAGTTGCTTGGAGGAACGGAGTCATGCGTCGAATTCTGGCTTTGATGTTGCCGATGGTCCTGGCCTGGAGTGCTGAGGCTGCGGCCCAGGAGTGGGCCAAGAAGTTGTTCGAGACCAACAGCCACGACTTCGGCATCGTGGCCCGCGGTTCGAAGCAAGAGTATTCGTTCATCGTCAACAATATCTTCAAAGAGGATATCCATATCTCCGGCCTGCGTTCCTCGTGCGGCTGCACCACGGCCCGCATCACGAAGGAAACGCTCAAGACGCACGAGCAATCCGAGATTGTGGTGGCGTACAACACCAAGTCGTTTCTGGGCGGCAAGAGCGCTACCGTCACCGTGACTTTCGACGAGCCGTACTATGCCGAGGTCCAGTTGACGGTCAAAGGGTACATTCGCAGCGACGTGGTCTTCCAGCCCGGCTCCGTCGAGTTCGGTTCCGCCGACAGCGGGCAAGGCGCCGAGGTCACCATCTCCGTCTCCTACGCCGGCCGCGAGGACTGGGAGATTGTGGACGTCCGCAGCGCCAACGAGCACTTTGAAGTGGAATTGCAGGAAACGCTGCGCAACGGCGGCCGCGTCAACTACGACATGATCGTGCGGCTAAAGCCCGATGCGCCGTCAGGGTACATTCACGACCAGCTGCTGATCGTGACCAACGATTCCGGCGCCAGCAATGTCTCGCTGCCGGTCGAAGGCCAGGTGGTCTCCGCGTTGACCGTCAGCCCGGCGTCGCTGTTTCTGGGCGTGGTGAAGCCCGGCGACACGGTCAAGAAGCGACTGGTTGTGCGCAGCAGCAAGCCCTTCCGGATTGTCAGCGTCAGGTGCGACGATGCTAGCTTTACCTTCGAGCCGCCGGATGCCGAAAGCAAGCCGCTGCACTTCGTGCCCGTCGAGTTCAAGGCGGGCGACCAACCGGGGCAAATCGAAAAGAAGATCGAAATCCAGACGGATTTGGGCCAGGGGGGCTCGACCCAGTGTGTGGCTAACGCCACGATCCAGCCGTAGAAGCGAGCGTGCCTTGCTGGCGGTTTCCCCTTCAAGACGCCTCCTCGCGTGCCGAACTTCCCAAACCGCTCTTGACCCGCCGCGGAGGTCCTGATACTTAACCACCCCCTTCAAAATCGAATCATGATCGTCCGTTCGTAGTGGGTGGCTTGAATCCGTGGCACGAAATCTTTGCAGAATCCTGTGCGCCGTGTGGTGGGTTGCCACGGGCGTGTTGACCGGTTCGGCAGCCCACGGTCAGCAGGGCTATGGATCGGCGACGGCGGCGCCACCGTTGACTGGGGCACCCAGTCTAGCGCCGCTCTCCCCCACCGCCCCGCCTTCCTCGACGCTGCAGACCCCCACGTTTGATCCTTACTCGACGCAGCCGAACGCTGCGCTCACCGCGCCGTCCCTGTCGACGCCTGCCCCGCCGTCGGCCTCCTTTGGCACTCCGGCTCCCGCGTACACGCAACCTTACAGCCTGCCCTCGCCAGGAGCGCAACCTTACTACACGCAACCGGCGCCTGGATTTGGCACTCAGAGCCCGCCCGCCCTGTTCCCGTTCGGCCTGCAAGGACCGGGGCAACCGGCCACGGGGTTCGCCGGCGGCAGTCCCCTGAAATTTCTGCAAAACGTTCGCCTCAGCGACGACTTTCTGTGCGGTGACAGCGAATCGTCGGGAGACATGCGCATCAACGATGCCTTCGCGACGACGACGATTGCCTTTCCCAATTTCTTCTGGACCGGCCAACCGTGGTTCATCTCGCCGGGCTTTGGGTATCACGCGTGGAGCGGCCCCTTTGGCACCTGGACCGACGCCGGCGGCGTTGCGCAAATGTATCCCGATCTGCCTGCCGAGGCGTTCAGCGCCTTTCTGGATGTGGGCTGGCGGTCGAGTCCGGATCGCGCTTTTGGCGCGGAATTGGGCGGCCGCATCGGCGTGTACAGCGATTTCTCCGGAGTCGACGAACAAAGCGTCCGCCCGATGGGCCTCGCCTTGTTGCGCTACAACTTGACGCCGACCATCGCCGTCAAGGGAGGCGTGTCCTATATCAACCGAGCGGATATCAAAATGCTGCCCGCGTTCGGGATCGTCTGGACGCCCAGTCCGAGAACCAAGTGGGACATCTTTTTCCCGCAGCCGAAGCTGTCATCCTACCTGACGACGCTGGGCAATTACGATCTGTGGTGGTATGTCGCAGGGGAATACGGTGGCGGAGTGTGGACGCCCAAGGTCGCCGCGCCCGATCTCTCGACCGCGAATCCCGCCGATTACCTCCCGGAGGAACGGACGCTGATGGACATCAACGACATCCGGGTTTCGATCGGGCTCGAAGTGGGACCGCCGGTCACCGGCAGCGTCGGGCAGCGCGGGCTGTTCTTCGAGGTGGGATATGTGTTTAACCGCGAGATGGTTTTGGTCGTGCCCGCGCAGGAGTTCTCCTTGAGCGACACGTGGATGTTGCGGGGCGGCTTTGCGTTCTAAACATGGCATGGCAATGAGAGCAAGGCGCCAGCAGCCTGTTGCCGCCCCGAAGCCCGGTTTTTCGGAGCAGCCGGGCTTTACAGTTCGCGTGCCGGCCCGCCTTTCCTTGACGCCCCCCAAGGCATTCCTGGTCCTGCTGGCCGTCCTCTCCGCCGGTCGCAACGGCCGCGCGGAACCGCCGGACATCATTCACCCTCTGCCGCCGGTCGACGCAACTCTGTCGCTGCTGCCGCCTGCGCCGGCCGATGGTCCGCAAGCCCGACTGGCGAGCGATCCGTCGGAGTACCGCATGCCGGAGGAGTTGCTGCCGCCCGAGGCGCCTCATCTGACTTCGCACAAGAATAGCTTTTTTCAAAAAGTCTCGTTTACGGCCACCGAGGTCTTCCCGGACGGCGGCGACGGTCTGGGGATTCTGGAGACGGAATTATTTGCCGCCTGTGCGCTGCCCGCCCCCACGACGGACATGCCGCTGGTGATCATCCCCACGCTGGAAACCTACTTTGTGGACAGCCCGTCCTATGCCGAGCTGCCGGACCAGCTGTACGCGCCCTACCTGGACCTGATGTGGCTGCCGAAGATCAGTCCCAGCCTGTTGGGGATCCTCTCGGTGGGAACCGGCTGGTACAGCGATTTTCAAGGCCCGGACGACGGCTTCCGGCTCACGGGCCGCGCCATCGCCCGCTACGATTGGACGCCCGACCGAGTGCAGCTGGTGCTGGGCGTGCTGTACATCAACCGCTACCACACCAAACTGATTCCGGCGGCCGGCGTGATCTGGAAACCGAACGACGATCTGAACCTCGAGATGACCTTTCCCCAAGCCAAGCTGGCGCGGCGGCTGAGCTGGGGGCCTGGCTTCGAGAACTGGGTCTACCTGGCGGGCGGCTTCGGCGGCAACAGTTGGTCGATCGTCAATGCCGCGGGCGACCCCGACGTTCTGATCCTGACGGACTGGCGGCTGATGCTGGGCTGGGAACAAAAGCGAGACGGCGGGGCGGGCTACCGCGTCGAGATCGGCTACGTGTTCTCGCGCGAAATCGAATTCGCCTCCACCCCGGCGACGCTCTGCCCCGACGCCACGCTGCTGGTGCGTGGCGGAGTGGCGTTCTGATCGCGGCCGAACTGGTGCAGACCCTTGCTGTGCGATTGGCGGGCTTGACAAAGTCGTCCGTCCGGACAACCATGCGGGGGCGGCATAAACGCCGTCCCGGCCAGTGGCCGCGCTCCCATTCCCAAACATGACCCTCAAGTGCCGTCGCCAGCCCATGAAACCGTCCCTTCTATTTCCGTTGATCATCGTATCTGCCGGCTCCCTGTTTGCTCGCGAGCCGGCCTGGATTTTCAACAACGGAGCGGACGCGAAGTTGATTTCGCTCGGACAAGGTCAGCTCCACTACGAAGTCGGATTGACGAAGTTGATTCCGACCGGAACCGACCTGACCTTGACCCTTCCGATGGGCGCGGACGACGCGTTCCCCGCCGATGCGCGGCCCTTCTTCGCCGTGCGGTACAAGTACAAGACGGCGATCACGCAGGCCGGTTTGTTCTTTACGACCGACACGTTGACCGAGCTTTGCGACAAGAGCTACTCCGCGTTTTCCGTCGTCGGGGACAATACCTGGCGGAACGCGATTGTGGACATGCGGCAGGTTGGCCATCAGAACTGGACGGGCAAGATCACTTCGTTCCGGTTCGACCCGACCAATCCGAGCGACACGGATTCCGTGTACCAGGTTTCCCGTCTGGGGTTCTTCCCGTCGGAGGCGGAGTCGCAGCGTTTTCTCGATGCCGCCGTGGACGCCCCCGACTATGCGGAACCGACGCAGTTCCTCGCGTCGCTGCAGCGGGTTCTCGTTCCCGGCGGCTGTCTGTTCGATGGCTACGACCGGGCCGATTTCATGCTCCAGTCGACGAACATCGACCGTCCGTCCGAAGCAACCGTGGTCCGGTTCTGTCCCAAAGACGCCACGGGCGGTGAATCCGTGGTTCTCGTCTGCCAGACGAACCGCCGCGGATTTACCCATTTCGTCGCCAACAAGCCGGGGACGTACCGCTTGGCCAACGAGGATGTGGCGTTGGACGACATCGCCAGCCTGGCGGCGAAAACCCAGTCGGCAATTCGGTTCGTCGTTGCGCGGCAACTGGTCGGCGGGTTGCAGGAGCGCAAGTTTCGCCCCGACGAACCGCTTGCGGATGCCGACTGGAAGGCTGCGGTCGAATCGCTGGGTGAGTACGAGATCGATCTGAAAACCGCAGCCATGCCGGCGACCCGCGCGGAAGCCGCCGTCGTTTTACAGAAGGCCATCCAAACCGCGTTGGGAATTGCGATCGAATCGTCCTATACGAACGAGCACCTGACCCGCGACCGGATTCGAATCGGAGCCTGGGTCAGTCCGCGCTCGGAGGCGATCGGCAAGGATTTCGTGCAGACGTACAGTTCCGGCGGATTCGACTGGATCGTTGCCCACGGCGCCCTGGCCGGCTCCGAACACAGGGAAATGCTGCTTCGGGACTGCGACCGCTACGGCGTCGAACTGATCCTGGGCGACGGCGCGTACCAGAATCCCGCCGTGGCGACCGCCGAATACTTCGATCATCCGTGTTTCGCCGGAACGTACGTTACCGACGAGCCGGGAACGGACCAGTACGACAAGCTGGCCGAGATCTGCAATGCGTACTACAAGGAAACCGGCGGCAAGCTGCCCTATATCAACCTGCTTCCCATGTATGCCAAGGCGGCCCAGCTGAAATACGGGGCCGCCGCGGCGGCGATTGAATACTACGACCCCGATCCCGACCTGTACCGGAAGTACTGCGATGCCTTTTGCCAGAAGTTCGATCCGCCGTACATCTGTACCGACATCTATCCGCTGAACTGGGCCGGAGGCAAGCGGACGACCTACAAGGACTATTGCGAGTCGATCAACATCATCGCCGCGTCCGCCCGGCAGCACGGCAAGGACTTCTGGTGCTGTATCCAGACGTTCGCCTGGGTCCCCAGCAAACGGACCCCGACGGAAGCCGAATTCCGCTGGCAGTCGTATTGCATGCTGTCGTTCGGCTGCAAGGGGCTGCTCTGCTGGACGTACGCGGGATACAAGCCGGAATGCCCGTCGCTGATCACGATCGACGGCCGCCGAACCAACGCCTGGTACGACGCCGCGACGGTCTTCAAGGAGATCCGCCAGGTGTCCGATGCCTTCGTGCGGTACCGGAACATCGGCGCCTTGGCCCACAACTGGACGGACGATACGCCGTACCTGAAGTTCAGCGAGCCGGTCCAGACCTTCCCGACGATCCAGCAGATTCAATGCGACGACCCGCTGCTGATCGGTTGCTTTGAGAAGAAAGACGGCCCCGCAACCGCGCTGACGGTCGTCAACATGAGCGAATTGGAAGCGGTCAAGACGGTTCACGTCAAGCTGAAACTCGCCGGCTCGACTGTCGTCGCCTGGCCTCGCGGGCAGCGCACCGTGCTGACCCCCGACGCCGACGGATTCTATCCTCTCACGCTGGCCTCCGGCGAGGGAGTCTTCGTGGAAGTCGAGTGACGTGGGTCCGCTCCGCTACGGCCGGCAAACAGCAACCCGGCAGTTGCCGATTCCGCAGCGTAGGTTCCGCCGGCTGACCACCGTGTTGAATTGCTGGCGGGGAGATCCTTGAAGCCGATCTGGCCGGCTTGGCGGCTTCATCAGCGGTTCCGAGGCGAGTCGTCGCATTTCAGATCGCCGCTGGCGTACTGCGTGCCGTCCAGTAGAAACCGCAGCAGCGTGGGGCTGGTATAGCTTTCGGGAAAGTGACTGGGCGAACAGTAGAACACGCGCCCCTTGCCGTGGGGCTTGATCCAGGCCACGTAGCGGACCATCTTTCCGGCCTCTCCCTTCGG
>CAYPGE010000432.1:0-7627 GCA_964409865.1 uncultured Pirellulaceae bacterium | reverse complement strand
ATCGGTGATCGGTGATCGGTGATCGGTAATCGGTGATCGGTGATCGGTGATCGGTGATCGGTAATCGGTGATCGGTAATCGGTAATCGGTGATCGGTGATTCGTAGTGCGTCATGGGTAACGGGTCGTGGGTAAGTGGTGTCCGGTAGTCCGCAATTGGTACTGCGTGCGAACTGCTCAAGAGCCGTTGCAGGTCCAGTCCTCATTCCCAACACCTCCTCGCTGACCGCCGGCTCACCGATCACCGATCACCGGTCACCGATCACTCCGCACCGAAGGCCGCCTTAAAGGCATCCGCAATCTCGGGGTGTACGGTAGTGTTGATGCCGTCGGCGTCGTAGGGCAGGCCAAGGGTCTCCAGGTCGTGTTTCAGTTGGACCGTTTCTTCCTCTGGGCCGACGCGCGGCGGCACGGACCGTGACAGCGGCGTGAGCCAGGCGTTCAGGGTGTGGCCGCCGTCGACCATCAGGTCGTGGCCGGTGACGTAGTTCGAGGCGGCGGAGGCCAGGAAAATCGCTGCGCCGTACAAGTCCTCCGGACGCTGGACGTGGCCCAGCGGCGTCAGCTCGCGGATCCGCTGGCGGACCACCACCGGCGTCGAAGCGTGCATGGGCGTGAGCACATAGCTGGGGCTGATACAGTTCACGTTGATGTTAAAGCGGCCCCACTCGGCGGCCAGCATGCGCGTCATCTGCACGACGCCGGCCTTGGAACCGTTATACGAGGCGTTGCAGTTGCAGATGGTCGCGGACATCGAAGCGATGTTGATGATCTTGCCCTCGACCGGCGACTGGCGGAGGAACTGCTGCGCCTCGGCTTGCGCACACAGGAAAACGCCGGTCAGGTTCACGGCGATCACCTTGTCCCAGGCCGCCTGGTCGATCTCCTCGTCCGCGCCCAGGATGCCGATGCCGGCGTTGTTCACGGCGATGTCCAACCGGCCGAACTGTCCGGCGACGCGGCGGACCATCGCTTGGACCTGGTCCTTCTGCGTCACATCGCAGGAGACAGACAGCGATTCGCGGCCCAGGGCGCGGATCTCGTCGGCGGTCTTCTTGCCCGCCGATTCGTTCAAGTCGACGATCGCCACGTCGGCCCCGGCGCGGGCCAAGGCCACGGCGCACCCGCGGCCAATGCCGACGGCGGCGCCGGTCACCAGGGCTTTCTTGCCGGTGAGATCGAAGAGAGAAAGGTCGGCCATGAGAATCTCCTTGGGTGGTGATTTGGGCACAAGTCGTTCAACCGCGACCCAACGGGGAGCGCGCGGGCAGGCCGTCAGCCACGCGCTCCCCGTTGAGTCGCGGTTAAACGATAGCGCGCCACTGGCGGCGGAGCCTCTACAGTTTGGCCTTTGGATTTGAGAACCGCAGGCCGTCCATGTCGTGGAAGGTGCCGTATTCGGTGACCAGGGCACCGGCGGGACCGGCGACCATGAAATGCCAGGCGGTCAGGCGGTTCAAATCGGCCACTTCGTCGATGCCCAGCGGTTGGCAGTGACGCGACTTGACGATCTCCCGCTGGCTGGCCGGAATCTTGTCCAGGAACTCCGGTGTCGGCTCGCCTTCGCCGAACGTGTAAATCATGCCCCGGCGCGGCTGCCAGGATTCCATCTTCGCCGCGCCTTTGGCCGTCGCCAGGTGGCAGTGCTCCGGAATCATCTGGCCGGGCAGCAGGTAGATCTCGTGCCCGAAATAGTTGTAGTCCTGGCGGTTCAGCCAGAAGATGCCGGCCATCCCCACGTGGGCGAAATCGTCCAGGCCGAAGTCCAGGATCCACATTTCTTTGTGGAGCTTGTCCGAGATCGGGTACTGGAACCGGCGGAACATGTCGTAGTACGCTTCCCGCGCTTTTTCGACCAGGAACTTGCCGTCGGGGCCGTAGAAGTCGGCGCTCTTATAGGTCTTGATCGCGGCTGCGTGACTGGTCGATGCGGCTGGTTCCGCGGCGGTGCCAGCGCGAGCCGCCAGGGCGGCGCCCGTCGCAGCGGCGGTGCCGATCAGGAGGGAACGCCGGGAAAGTGCGTCGAGGTTTGATTCGGTCATCGGTGGGGTGTCCTTCTTGGGTTAGTAGTGTACGAGTACGTGTAAGAGTAAGTGCCGATGGCGGGAGAATACGGGGAAAATACACTTGCCGACCTGCTTAACCCCCCGGGACGAGCCCAGGGGTGAAATGGCAATGTCTCGGATCACGGTTTTTCGGGCAGCGCCCGCTCGTCGCGGGCAATGGCGGCGCGCGTGCGGGCCTCCTGGGCCAACAGCGCCTGATACTTCTCTTCCTGCGCGACCTCCACAGGGCTGGCCGTGCGGAAGCCGGGCATGTCCGGCCGCGGAACGTCCGCGAGACGCTCCCGCCCCGCGCGGAGGATGGCCAACGCCTCTTGATACCGCGCGTCGCCCGCTCCGCCTAGACCGGCCAGGCAGGGACTGGACTCGGGACGAGTAAAGCTCAATTGCGTGAACTGCCCGCGGTCGGTCAACTTGATGCCGGTCAACTCATTCAGTCGGTTGACTTCCGCACTGGTGAGCGGCGAACGGCCGAACGGATGGTCGCGGTATGCGCCGCCCGCGTAGTCGGGATAGTAGGGCGCGTTGATGTCGATCCAGGTGACCAGTCGGTCGAAGCTTTCCGGATCGAGTTTTACCTTCTGGTCGATTTCCGGATCGCCGTGGCCGTCCAGGAGCACTTTCGTCAGCCGGCTGGCGTGCGAGCCCCAAGACTTCGGCGTCTGGATTTGGAACGGACCGGCTCCCACCACGTGGACATAGCGTTTGCCGCGGAGTTCGACGTAAGACGTGTTGAACACAAGACCCCGATCGCCGGCCAGGTTCAGTTTCTGCCCGGCCTCCTGGCCATAATCGTGACAGCTGGTGCAGTGCCGGTCGAGGACCGGTTGGACCTCGGCCGTGTAGCTGAACAGCCGCGTTGGGCCGTGCCAGGGTTCGAGCCGCCGCGGGCCGTGCTGCCAGGCCGTGCCGGAGTACTGCAGTTGAGTCGACGCGCGGCGCTGTTCGTGACAGCCGACACAGCCGGTGGTTTCGCCGGGCCGGACGATCGTACCGCTGCGCATCGACTGGACCATCATGCCCCGCTCGTCCAGCAACTGGAAATACACGAACGTGTCGGCGGGCACCGCGACGTAGGCACTCCCGTCGGCTTCGACCGGCGCCGTGCCGATGATCCGCTTGTTGTTGAAATCGTCCCAGGCCATGCCGGGCGCTTGCTGGCCCGTGCCGCCGTCCCAGGCCGGGCCGGTCCAGAAGCGTTTCTCCGGCGATTCCACCACGCGCACGTACTTGACGCTGCCAGGCTCGACCGCTTCCATGCCCGTGCCGACGTAGACGTTCTCGATGTAGTAGTAGCCATCGTTCTTGCTCAGGTCGATCCGCGGCGGGACCACGGGCGGGCGAGGGCGCGGCCCCAGGGGCATGGGATCGAAGCAGCCCGGCTCTTCCACGTGCAGCAGCACTTCGTTGCCGAACGTGTCCAGCAGGTAGATCCCCATCTCCTCGCCGCGGCCGGTCATCCGCGAACACAAGAAGACCTTGTCGGACAGCGGATACGGGTCTTCGTACTTGGGGTTCACGCGCGTGAACGTGTCGTAATTGCCCTTGCCGACCAGTTCGATCGCGTCGGCCGGCCAAGTTCGCAGCACCGGCTCGCGTCCGTCCAGGCCCAGGCGTCGGTCGACGATGGCCAGCGCCCCCCAAGGACGATCGTGGCAGGAGGAGAAGTTGGCCAACAGCAAGTCCGTGCCCGGAATCGCCCGGTTGTCCAGCACCGCGCCGGGCGAATTCGTGTTGTTGCCCCAGTAGACGGCGTGGTTGGTGCCGTCGGGGCTGCAGCTCCACACGCCTTGCGCGTCGCCGAAATTGCGGTCGACGTACTCCCAGCGATCATAGATGATCCGGCCGTCGGGCAACAGCGAGGCGTGGCCTTCGTGCAGCGTGCTGTGACCGATCTGCTGCACGTTGGAACCGTCGGCTTCGACCGTAAACAAGTTGCCCATGATGTGCCGGTTGCACATGCAGTACTTGGGCTCGCGGGTCGAGGTAAACAGAATGCGGCCGTCGGGCAAGTAGATGGGGTCGATATCGGTCACGCCGGAGCCGAACGTGATCTGGCGCAAGGCGGAGCCGTCGGTGTTCATTTCGTACAGGTGGTAGTCGTCCTCACGGTTGCGCCGCATCGAGAACAGGATCTTCGTGCCGTCGAAACTCACGTCCGGGTCGCGGGCCACGCCGTCGGGGACGTCGAGCAACGTGTTGACTTGCCCCGTCGCCAGGTCGATCGTCTTCAGTGCTCCGCCGCCCTGGAAGCTGCGGGTGTTGATCTCGCCCGTCTGGAACATGGTCGCCGTATTGTGGTGGTCGCGGGCGTATTGGCGGCGGACGACGAACAGCAACGGTTGGCCGCTGACCAACGGATTGGCCGCCAGCGCCTGGCGCTGCAGCGACTCCCACTCGGCGTCTTGCGGCTGCGCGTCCTTCAGCCGTACGAGATGCTGGCGCCCCTGCGCGCGGCGGTCCGGGAACATGGCCATCCAGTCTTCGACTGCCGAGTGCAGATTCGACACGCTGGGAGCAGCGCCGGCTTGCGGATGATTCGGTTCGGCCGTCATTCCCAAAGCCGGCGTCAGCAAGCAAGCCATGCTGAGGACGAACACGTAGGCCAGTCTCTCCGCGACTGGCTGCGAGTCTCGGAGAGACTCGCCCACGTGAACCGGGCTGGTCAGATTCGGACGCTGACCTGGGACTCGAACTTGTTTCATCCGAAGCTCCTCACGGGATCAAAACAAACTGCTGCTTGCCGACATCGAACAAGCCGCGGGGCGTGACGCGCAATTCGGGAATCACGGGCAGCGGCAGGAAGGACAATACGGCAAACGGGCTGGGCAGTGGGCAGCCCAGCGTCTGGGCCGCCGCATGTAACTGTTGTAATTGATGCCGCACCGTATGTACATCGGCGGTGGACATCAAACCGGCCACGCTCAACGGCAATTCGGCGAGCACCTGCCCATCCGCCGCGGCCACAAATCCGCCGCCACTGCGGGCCAAGGCCCGGACGCAAACCAACATGTCCGACGGATTGGTGCCGGCGATGATCAGGTTGTGCGAATCGTGAGCGACGGACGAGCCCAGAGCGCCATGGCGCCCAAAGGCAAATCCCCGGACCAGCCCCAGGCCGATTTTGCCACTGGCCCGATGCCGTTCGATGCAGGCAGCCAGAGCGAGATCCCGGTCCGGCGCAAAACACCAGCGTCCGTTGCTCGCCGGCACGTCCTCGGTGATGCCTTGCGTCACGATCTGCCCTGGCACAAGGCGGACGACCGGACAAGCCTTGCCCGCCGTCTTCAACTCGAAATCCGCCTCGGTCACGGGGGCGATGCGGACCGTGTTTTCCGGCCTGATGAGGCTCGACTCGCCTTGCCAAATGCAACGTCCGTCGCGGGCCACAATCTGACCGCCGTGGACGACCAAGCGGGGCCGGAATTCCTGCAAATCGTTCATCACCGCCACGTCTGCCCGGTAGCCTGGCGCCACGGCTCCTCGGTCGCGCAAGCCATAATGCCGGGCGGGCACCAGCGTGGCATGGCGGATCGCCCGCGCCGGCGGCACCCCCGCGGCCACCGTCCGCCGCAGCAGCGCGTTGATGTGTCCGCGCTCGACGATGTCCGTCGGCAAGATGTCGTCGGTGGCCAGCGACCAGTCGCCCAAAGAGTCTTCGACCAGCAGCGGCAGGAACGTCTCGAGGTTGTGCTCGCTGGAGCCCTGCCGCACCTGAACCATCATGCCCAGGGCCGCTTTCTGCAAGGCTTCCTCGATCTGGGTCGATTCATGATCGGCGCGAATCCCGGCGGCGACATAGCCGACCAAGGACTGGCCCCGCAGTCCCGGCGCGTGGCCGTCGATCGGCGCCGACCGTCGGCGGGCTGCCAGGACCTTGGCCAGGACCGGCGCGCGGCCGTCCAGCACGGCGGGGAAATCCATTACCTCGGCCAGTCCCAATACGCGCGGCAGTTGCAGCAACTGCTGTACGGCGGCCGCGTCGAGCACGGCGCCGGCATCCTCCGAACTGGTCGCCGGCACGCACGACGGGGCCATGAAGAAGATGTCCAGCGGCAGCCGCTCGCTGGCCGCCAGCATCATCTCGACGCCGGGAATCCCCAGCACGTTGGCGATCTCGTGCGGATCGGCGATGATGGCCGCAGTGCCGTGCGGCACCAGCGCGCGGGCCAACTCCGGCGGCCACAGCAAGGTGCTTTCCAAGTGCATGTGGGCGTCGATCAATCCGGGGACAACCGGCTGGCCGTCCAAGGCGATCGTCTCTCGCGCCTGCCAGTCGTACGGTCCGACGCCCGCGATCCAACCGTCGGCAATGACCACGTTTCCCGGTTCGATCTGGCCCGTGAAGACGTTGACGATCCGCCCGCCGCACAGCAACAGATCGCCCGGTTCGAGCCCGCGAGCCACTCGGATTCGCCGCTGCAGTAGTTCCAAATCGTCCATGTCTACTCGTCCCCTTTCACGTGACCGACAAAGGGAAGTTCGCGGAACTGCTCGCCGCAATCCAGACCGTAACCGACCACAAACCGATCGGGGATCGGGAAGCCCACGTAGTCGGCCTGGACCGGCACTCGCCGCCGTTCGGATTTGTCCAGCAGCACGCACAAACGCAGACTGGCCGGGTTCTTTTTCCGCAGGTGGTCCAGCAGCCAGGCGACGGAGATGCCTGTGTCCAGGATGTCATCCACGACCAGCACGTCGGCGCCCGACACCGGTTCGAGGACGTCCAGCAGCAGCTTCGGCCGGCCGCTGGTTTCCGTCCCCATCCCATAGCTGGTGACGCGGACGAAATCGCAGCGGACCGGGATCGTCAACTGCCGGACGAGGTCCGCCATCAGGACCCAGGCGCCTTTGAGGACACCGACCACCAGCGGTTGCTTGCCGGCGTAGTCCGCCGAGATCTGCGCGGCCAACTGCCGGACGCGCTCGGCGATTTCGTCGGCGGGGATCATGATTTCGACGCGGCTGGGATCGATCGTCGTGCTCATGGGTACTATTTTTCCAAACCGAAAGCCATTTGTTTTGGAGTGCGGCGCCTTGTCGCCGCTTTGGCTCGACGGGGACCCAACCACCGTCGCTTTACGTTCCACAGCATCTTGTAGCGTCTCCTGAACCCAAGCAGCCGCAACGCTGCAGGCCGCCGCCCAAAGCGGTGACAAGGCCCCGCACTCCAAAACCCGGCCGCAGCCCGCTGCGTCTGCCGCCAAACGAACGAAGCTCAATCGCGCGACATGGCCCGGTTGCTGCGATTGTCCCACTGTAACGCCCAAACGCGTTGGCGGCAATTCCGTTTGGCCGCGGCGTGGCAAGTCCCGCGGTTTCTTGTATGCTTTACCGCCGAAGGAGCCATTATGGTGTGGGATGTCGTGGTGGTTGGAGCCGGCGCTGCGGGTCTGTTGGCCGCGATCGGCGCTGCCGAGCGCGGGCGGCGGACCCTGGTGCTGGAGAAGAACAGGCAAGCCGGCGTCAAAATCCTGATGTCGGGCGGCACGCGCTGCAACTTGACACACGCCACGGACGCAGCTGGGATCATCGCCGCGTTCGGCCGGCAGGGGCGATGATCCC
>CAYPGE010000431.1:0-7636 GCA_964409865.1 uncultured Pirellulaceae bacterium | reverse complement strand
CGGTCATGTAGCGACCAGCCCAGGGGCCCGGTTGCTTGCGCGCAGCTGGGCCTCTCGCAGCTTGTAGTCTACCCGCAGGCGGCCGGTCCTTGAGCTTTTTGTGCCCGTCGCCTATCTTACTCGAACCATAGGGCCCGCGGTTAGGCTTGGCTTGATTAGCCGCGTGTCCAGCGGGCCGCGCGGAACGTTGCCGCCGTGGCAACCGAGTTTTGGAGTGCGGTGCCTTGTCACCGCTTTGGACGGCGGCCTGGAGCTTGGCGGCGGATTGGGTTCAGGAGACACGCCACTACATCGGAACACAAACGGCGGTCGCTACGTCGCCGTCAAGCTAAAGCGGCGACAAGGCGCCGCACTCCAAAATGTGAGCAGAAAAACAAGAAATTGGGCAATCGTAGTACCCAGGTGCGTCCTCGACGGCGTACGAAGTATCAGGCCGGAAAGAGTCGACCAACGGCACACCTTGGCACGCGAATCCAGTTTCAGGAGTCCTTGTGGTGCGCATCGGATTGACCTATGACCTGCGGGCCGAGTACCTAGCCGCCGGCTACAGCGAGGAAGAGACCGCCGAATTCGACCGTCCCGACACGATCGACGCCCTCGAAAACGCTCTCCGGGGCCTGGGCTACGAAACGGATCGCATCGGCACAGCCAAGAGGCTGATCGAACGGTTGGGGCGGGGCGACCGCTGGGAGTTGGTGTTCAATATCGCCGAGGGCCTGCACGGCGGCGCGGCCCGCGAGTCCCAAGTGCCGGCAATCCTGGACGTGTACGACATCCCATACACGTTTTCGGATCCGGTGGTGATGGGGGTCTGCCTGCAGAAATGCCTGACCAAGCTGGTGGTCCGCGATGCCGGGGTGCTGACGCCTGACTTTTCTCTGGTCCATCGTCCGGAGGATATCGCGGCGGTTCTTTTGCCGTTTCCTGTCTTTGCCAAGCCCGTTGCGGAAGGCACGGGCAAGGGCGTGGGCCCAAGTTCCAAGATACGGGATCAGGAAGCCTTGGAGCGGGCTTGCCGCAGCTTGTTGGAGCAATTCCGGCAGCCTGTGCTCGCCGAAACGTTCCTCCCAGGCCGCGAGTTTACGGTCGGCTTGCTGGGCACGGGGCCGGCGGCGACGGTCTTGGGAACACTGGAAATCGTGCTGTTGCAGGCGGCGGAGCCGGATGCGTATTCGTATGTGAACAAAGAAAAATGCGAGGAGTTGGTCGAATATCGGCCGGTTTGGGCCAGCCGGGACGAAGAAGTCCGGCGGGCAGAGGAGGTTGCGTTGGCTGCCTGGCGGGCGCTGGGGTGCCGGGACGGAGGCCGTATCGACCTGCGGTCTGACGCCGCCGGACAGCCGAGCTTCATCGAGTGCAACCCCTTGGCCGGCTTGCACCCGTTCCATTCCGATCTGCCGATGATCGCCACAGCGGTAGGCATGCCCTACCAGACGCTCATCGGCCGGATCGTGGATTCGGCCCGGAGTCGAGTCCGTTAGCTGTGTTTGCGGCATTCCTATTACTAGTTCCCGATTTCTTGTTTTCTTGCGCGCATTTTGAACAGGAGAAAACAGAGGTAACGAGGAAAAAGGACATCTGTTCTCTCTGTTTCCTCCTGTTCGACGTATTGAATTCGTTTGGTTGCGGCCGAAGGCCGCGTTGGTCAACCGCGACCCTGCGGGAAGCGCGACGGCGCGAAGTCCGCCACACGCTCCCCGCAGGGACGCGGTTAAACAACTTTGGCCGCCCACATTGACTCAGACGCGACGCACCGTGCAAATCGCCGTTCTTCACAACCGAGTCGCCCCCGACGCGTCAGCGTCCGACCGCGATGTGCTGGTTCAGGTCGCGGCGATCACGGCTGCGCTGGATGGTTTCGGCCACCGAAGTGTCGCCGTCGAGTGCGATTTGGATCTGCTGTCGCTGCAGCGCCGCCTGCGGGACCTGCAGCCCGATGTTGTTTTCAATCTGGTCGAATCGCTGGACGATTCCGACTCGCTGATGTTTCTCGTCCCGGCTCTGCTGGACAGGATGAACGTGCCCTACACAGGGTCGCCGACGGAAGCTATCTGGCTGACGAACCATAAGTTGCTGGCCAAGGAGCGGTTGAGCCAAGCCGGGTTGCCGACACCCGTGTGGCGATCGGGCACGCGAGAGACCGGGAGTTTCCTGGCGACAGACCGTGCCGTCGGCGAGATTCAGGCCGGCATGCGTTTTGTGATTAAGGCCGTCTCCGAGCATGCTTCCGTCGGTTTGGACGAACACTCGCTGGTTACAATCGCCGACGAGGCGGATCTGCAGCGTCAGCTGGTCGGATTCCGAAAAGCCGTGCAGCGTCCCTGTTTTGCGGAACAGTTCATCGACGGCCGCGAATTCAACATTTCGCTGCTGGCTCACGCCGGCGGCTGTCAGGTCTTGCCCCCCGCGGAGATCGACTTCTCGGCGTTTCCACCGGGCAAGCCTCGGCTGGTGGGCTATCGAGCGAAGTGGGAGGAAGACACGTTCGAGTACCTGAACACGCCTCGCCGGTTCGACTTTCCGCCGCAGGACGCAACCCTACTGAGACAGATTAGCGAATTGGCAGAAGCGTGCTGGGGTTTGTTCGCCGTGCGCGGTTATACTCGAGTGGATTTCCGCGTCGATCGCGAGGGCCGGCCGTGGATTCTGGAGGTGAACGCAAACCCTTGCCTGTCGCCCGATGCCGGTTTTGCCGCGGCCCTGGACCGCGCTGCGATCAGATACGAGGAGGCGATTGCCCGGATCCTGAGCGATGCGTCGGCCGCCTGAGGAATCAAGGATTACCTCATGTTCTCCATCCGCCAGATCTACGACGATGTCCTGCCGGTGAATAAGCAGGCCATTGGGCAAGTGCAGGAGATCCTGCGCGGACATTTCTCCGCCCTTCCACCGGACGAAATCGACTCCTTGGCGGAGAATCTGCGGAATCCCTTCAAGCAGCGATTTCGCAGTGTGCTGTTCGTCGCCGAGCAACAGCCGGGCAAGGTGGCCGGTTTCGGGTTGCTGTTGCACGAACCCGAACTGAAATTCTGCTTCCTCGATTTCATCGCGGCAGCCCGCACGATGACGGGGCGAGGCGTCGGCGGGGCGCTTTACCTGCGAGTCCGCAAAGAGGCGATGCACTTGGGATCCGAAGGCTTGTTCTTGGAATGCCTGCCCGACGATCCGGCAGAGTGTCCGGACCCAACCGTGCTGAAGGACAATATCGCCCGCATGCGATTCTACGAGCGGTTCGGCGTCCGTCCGATTGTCAACACGGCCTATGAGAAGCCAGTCCGTCCCGAGCAGCGTTGCCTGCCGCACTTGATGTACGACGACCTAGACCGCAACGCGCCGTTGCGGCGGGACTTCGCTCGCGGGGTAGTCAAGGCGATTCTGGAACGGAAGTACGCCCGCCTGTGCCCGGCGGAATACGTTCAGGAGGTCGTCGAGTCCATTCGGGACGACCCCGTCTGCCTGCGATCCCCACGCTACCGTAGTCAGCCTTTACCGCTTGCGCCGCCACCGCTCCAGAACATCAGCGCGATCCCGCTGGTGTACAACGAACAGCATTTCATCCACCACGTCAAGGATCGGGGTTACGTCGAGGCCCCGGTCCGGATCAAGTCGATTCTTGCCGAGATCCAGCCGACGGGCCTGTTTCAGGTGATTCCGCCGCGAACGTACCCGGAACGCTTCATCCGGGCCGTTCACGACGGCGATTTTGTCAGCTACTTGCGGCGTATGTGTGCCGGAGTGCCAAGCGATCAATCCGTATATCCCTACGTTTTTCCGATCCGCAACCACACGCGTCCACCGAAAGACCTGTCGGTCCGCGCCGGCTATTACTGCATCGACACGTTCACGCCGCTAAACGGGAATGCCTATCTGGCTGCCAAGCGGGCCGTCGATTGCACGCTGACGGCGGCGGACGAAATCCTCCAAGGACGGTGGCTGGCCTACGCCTTGGTGCGGCCCCCGGGGCATCACGCGGAACGTCGCGCGTACGGCGGATTCTGCTACTTCAACAACGCCGCCGTCGCCGCGCAGCATTTCAGCACCTACGGGCGCGTGGCCATTCTGGACTTGGACTATCATCACGGGAACGGACAACAGGAGATTTTCTACGAGCGTTCGGACGTGCTGACCACATCCATTCACGGCCACCCCAACGTCGCGTATCCGTACTTCAGCGGGTTCGCCAACGAGCGAGGTGCGATGTCGGGCTTGGGATTCAACGTGAACGTTCCCCTGCCCGAGAAGATCGACAGCGGTCAGTACCGGGAAGCCCTGGACAGAGTCCTGAACATCGTCGCCCAGTTCAATCCGGACTTCCTGATCGTCGCCCTGGGACTGGATACGGCCAAAGGCGACCCGACGGGCACCTGGATGCTAAACGGAACCGATTTCGAGTGGAACGGCCGCCGGATCGGATCGCTCAAGCTGCGGACCTTGGTCGTGCAAGAGGGCGGCTACCGTACACGCACCTTGGGCAGCAATGCCCGGCGCTTCTTTCAAGGACTTTTTGCCGAGACGACCAAATGAACGGCCC
The DNA here is from genome assembly GCA_964409865.1 of uncultured Pirellulaceae bacterium. GTDB lineage: Bacteria > Planctomycetota > Planctomycetia > Pirellulales > Pirellulaceae > Anammoximicrobium. The sequence goes on along the minus strand of CAYPGE010000431.1, from coordinate 3,105 downwards.
CGCCGCAGACGCGAAACCCGTGTCGGTTCCAGTGAGATTCCGTTACGAGCCCTTGCCGGAGGACCGCCAGCGGGTCCGTGAGATCGTCGAGTCGACGGGCTTCTTCTCCGCCGCCGAAGTCGACGTGGCCGTCGAGTTGGTCGACGAACGCCTGGCTAAAGGCGAGGCCAGCGGCTACTACTTCGCGTTCGCCGAACTCGACGGCCGCATCGTGGGCTACTCCTGCTACGGACCCATTCCCGCCACGGCGGCCAGCTACGACCTGTACTGGATCGCCGTCGATCGCGATTGCCAGGGCCGGAAGTACGGCCGGATTCTGCTGGAAGAGTCCGAACGCCTGATCCGAACGGCCGGCGGGCGGCGTCTGTACCTCGACACCTCCAGCCGCCCCCAATACCAGCCGACCCGCGCTTTCTACGAGCACTTCCAGTTCCGCTGCGAGGCCGTGCTGGACGATTTTTACGCCCCAGGCGACGGGAAGGTGATTTACGTCAAGGTGCTCTAGCTGCCGTCGAGAAGCCCGGCTATTGCGAAAAAGCCGGACTTCTTGGGTCCCACGCGCCGTTATCGGATATCGACGACTTGTTGGATCTGCGGGTTCCCGTATTCTGCCGCTCCTGTCAGGACCTGGAGGTTGTCCGCGATCCGGGCTTCGCCGCTGCCGTGCGTGTGTCCACACAGAACGAGGAGCCGGGATTGCGGGTTCGCCTCCATCGTTCGCCGCATGCAATCACCGACAGCTTTGCAGGTGAGGTGGGGAAGCCAGTTGTCGTCCGAGTGCCTGCCGTTGTACCAAGCGGCCTCCTTGAAGGGTGGCGCATGGGTCACGGCGATGACCGATGGGTATCGGGCAAGGGCCTGCTGGAGGACGACCTCGAAGTGCCGGGCCGCCTCGTCGCCAAGGCCGTTCAAGGCTTCCTGCAGTGCGGGCTTGTCCAGGTCAAAATCGCCTTTCAACTTGCGCACTTCGTCGATCAGGAAGTAGTCGTTGAGAACCACGTCCGAACCGGCAAAATCGCCCAGTCGGGCATCGGCCCAGCCGTCGTGACCGACCAGTGCCGTCTGGGGCGAGAGTTCCACGACGCCGGCGGCCGTCAGGTACGTCAGGAATTCCCGTTCGCGAGCCAGTTCGGCGACTTCAAATCGGGTCCTGCCGATCGAACCGCGGTAGAAATCGTGGTTGCCCAGCACAAAGTGGACCGGCTTTCGCAGCACGTCCTCCATCTGCTGCAAAACGCCCAAAATGCTGGGGCTCTCTGCGATGTCCCCGCTGATGACGAAGGCATCGGCCTGATCCCGTGCCGTCTCCAGGAACCGGCGTCGGCCGAGGGGGTCGAGGAAGTTCAAGTGCACGTCTGTCATCCAGGCTAGTCGCATCGGTGGTCACTTTCCGAATTCGGTGATCTTCCGTAGCATGGCTCTCCGAGCCGTGTTGGACTCATCGTAGCATAACTCTCCGAGCCGTGTTGGACTCATCGTAGCATGGCTCTCCGAGCCGTGTTGGACTCATCGTAGCATGGCTCTCCGAGCCGTGCCCGCAGTGCGATACTTGAAGGAAATCTGCACGGCTCGGAGAGCCATGCTACTCCGGGGCATCCGCCCACAAGACCGCGTCAGGATTCTATCAGCGATGATCGGTATCCGGTAGAATAGCTGCGTCCCTTTTCCCGTTGATGCAGGACGATCCCGATGAAATGGAAACGCAGCATCTGCATGACGGCGATCGCGATTGCGATCGCGCTGGTTGCTTCCGCCATTCCGGCCGCTGAGGAAAGCACCTTCTTCGTATCGCCTGAAGGCAACGACGCTTGGTCCGGACGCACTGCAGCACCCGCCAGCGACGGCTCGGACGGCCCGCTGGCCAGCTTGCACCGAGCGGTCGAATCGTGTCGTCGCCAAGCCGCAGGAGAGCCTCGGCGAATCGTGCTGCAAGCGGGCGAGTACTTCTTCGATCGGCCGGTCGATCTGGGACCGGACGACGCCGGCCTGACCATCGAAGCTGCCGAGGGCGCCAAAGTTTTGCTCTACGGCGGTCGGCCGGTCAGCGGATGGCGCCCGGACGGCGATCGTTTCTGGGCGGCGGATCTGCCCGAAGTCAAGGCGGGCAAGTGGGACTTTCGCATGCTCGCCGTCGCGGATCGCCTGTGTCCCCGCGCTCGACTGCCACAGGAGGGAACGTTCACACACTTGAGCGAATTCAGCGTGCCCTGGATGAGCACCACGGGCGGCGGTTGGAAGCGGAAGCCGACGCCGGAAGAACTGACCACGATGAAATACCGCCCGGAGGATCTGGGCGCAGGACTGGATGTGAACAACGCCGAACTCACCGTCTATCACATGTGGGACGAGTCGGTGGTGGGGCTCGCCCGGAACGACACCGAGAACCACGTGCTGACGTTTTCCAACCCGGCCGGGCATCCGCCGGGCGCCTTCGGCGTCAAGAAATATGTTGTCTGGAACGTCCGCGAGGGTCTGACGCAGCCGGGACAATGGTACTTGGACCGTACGGTGGGCAAGGTCGTTTACTGGCCGCTGCCCGGCGAGGACATGACGACGGTAAAGGCGATCGCGCCGACCGTCGAGTCCCTCCTGCGGATTGGTGGCCAGGAGGGCAAACCCGTCCGCGATGTGACCATCCGCGGTCTGACCTTGGCCGTCACGAATACGCCGCTGGTGGCCGGCGGATTCGGGGCCGGCAGTTTTCCTGGCGCCGTCGAGTTGACCCGCGCCGAAAACTGTCGCCTCGTGGGCCTGGAGATCAAGAATGTCGCCGGACAAGGCATCCGGGCAAGCAACCTCAAATCGTGCCTTGTCGAGGATTGCCACGTGCATGACACCGGAGCGTGCGGCCTGAAGTTCGGCGGCGAGTGTACGGTGCGCAACAACCACGTTCACCATGTCGGACGGATCTATCCCAGCGGGATCGCCGTCTGGGGCGGCGGACGCGATGGGCAGACTTGCCGCATCGAGCACAACACCGTCCACGACACGCCATACACGGCTATCGCTTGCGGTGGCGACGACCACCGTATCGAACACAACCGCATCCACGCCGCCATGCAGGTGCTGCACGACGGAGCCGGCATCTACATCACCTTCTGCAAA